>JBNKMQ010000406.1:0-1590 GCA_050293225.1 Sedimenticolaceae bacterium | reverse complement strand
GATCTGCTCACCCTTGACCACCAGATTGGCAGCCGCGGTTCCGATCTTCTTGGTCTGACTCGAGAAATAGGCGGCCAGATCGGCCATATCCTGCTCACTGAGGGGCAGCGCCATGGGCGACATCAGGGGGTCGCTGCGGTTGCCCGCTTTGAAATCCTTCAGCTGCTTCTCGATATATTGTGGATGCTGGCCTGCCAGTTTCGGCCAAAGCGGATTGAGGCCGCTGTTTCCGTCAGCCGCATGGCAACCGGCGCAGACGGCGGATTTGGTCTTTCCCTCATCCGCATTCCCCGCTGCCTGAGCAAAGTTAACGGTGAAAGCGAGGGCGATGGAGGCGGTTACAAGCCATTTGTTCATGATCAAACCTGCTCTGATATTTTGCTGGATACCCGGTATCAAAGGTCCGGCCCTACAACCGTGGGCGGCCACAGACCCAAAAAAGCTGCGGAACTATACCAGAATTTTCTAATAAACGTCAAAATGGCCGGGATTCCAGCGACAACCAGAGTGGCGAAGGATTAGGATAGAATTCAGCACTGCCACGAGACGAACACCACTATGCAAAACGACCCCGATTCCACCCTCGTCCAGACCTGTTATGCGGTGATCTACACCCCCAGTCGCCGACGCAAACGGTTTCCCGAGAATTGTGTCACACCGGTGGCGAGCGCCGAAGACGCCATTGAGCAGGCCTCCGGCCAGACGGACCAGCATCCGGCCCGTGTGATGGGCCCCTCGCGCTCCTCTGAGGGCTTTCGTCTCTACTATCTGCTCGACTGGCTCGATTGATACCGATCCCCGGCGGAGAGATCGAGTCTGGCCAGCTCCCGCAAGATGGTCGCCTCATCCAACTCCTCGAAGGCCTCAAGGCTGGAGGTGGTAAAGCCCCCCGCCACTTCATACCAGGCAAAACCACTGCTCCACGATGCCCCCGCATAGGTGCCCTGTGCGCTTCGCGGCAGACAGTAGAGGCGCCCTGGCAGATAGATCAGGTTGTAGCTGCAGGCTTCGGCGTGCAGTGATTCGATACGCTGCCAGGCCTCATCCATTGCCTCATAGACCTCGCAATCGAGGGGATAGACCCGCTCACCACCCTGGTGCTGCCAGACCTCCCGTGTTACCGGCAGAGGCGTCTCCCGTACGAAGGTCTGAAAATGCAGATGGTTGACCGAGGCGTAGGCGCCGTAACTGTTGTAACCGACGCCCCAACCCGGCAGTGTCTCACCCAGGGTCTCGCAGAGACGCCAGGCATAGTCATGGTAGCGGCGACTCAGCAGTTGCGGATGTTGTGCCTCGCGATCGGGTACCAGCAGTCCATGCAGCGACACGAAGGGGTACTTGTTGTACAGCAGTTCCACGGGTTCGCCCAGCAGCTCACCCGCCCAGATCGCCTCCTGTCGCAGGAAGGGTTTGTTGAAATGGAATCCTGAAGGATCGAAGGCCCGCTGGATTCCGCTAACACGCTCAGCGGTCATGCGGGAGGGCCGGAAAGCCCGCAGAGGATTGAACTGCAGTTCCCATTCGCCCAGGGACCGAAAGCGGGTTTGCTGAATCCCTTCGAAACCGATCTCCATCAATTTCCGAAAGACC
>JBNKMQ010000405.1:0-15832 GCA_050293225.1 Sedimenticolaceae bacterium | reverse complement strand
GCTTGTCTGCATCGATCGCCATCACATAGCGTTCCTGGGACTCGTTGCACCAGATCTCCATGGGGGACATGCCGGGATCGTCGTTGGGTACGGCGCGTAACTCAAAGCTGCCGCCCAGGCCGGCGTCGTGGACCAGCTCCGGCAGGGCGTTGGAGAGCCCACCGGCACCCACGTCGTGAATAAATAGAATCGGGTTCTCTTCACCCTGGGACCAGCAGGCATCGATCACCTCCTGGCAGCGTCTCTCCATCTCAGGATTGGAGCGTTGCACCGAGGCGAAATCAAGATCCTCCGCCGAAGTGCCACTGGCCATGCTCGAGGCGGCACCACCACCCAGTCCGATCAACATCGCCGGACCACCCAGGACCACCAGGGGTGAGCCATTGGGAAAGCTGTGCTTCTCGATATGTTCCGGCTTGATATTGCCGAGACCGCCCGCCAGCATGATCGGTTTGTGGTAGCCGCGCAGCTCCTCGCCACCGGGTCCCGGGACCGCCGCCTCATAGGTGCGGAAATAGCCGCAGATATTGGGTCGCCCGAACTCATTGTTGAATGCTGCCGCCCCGATCGGGCCTTCCAGCATGATGTCGAGGGCGGAAACGATACGATCGGGCTTGCCGTAATCGACCTCCCAGGGTTGCATCGCTTCCGGCAGTTTCAGATTGGAGACGGAAAAACCACACAAACCCGCCTTGGGCTTGGAGCCCTTGCCGGTGGCTCCCTCATCGCGAATCTCACCGCCTGAGCCGGTAGCAGCGCCGGGATCAGGAGAGATTGCGGTAGGATGGTTGTGGGTCTCCACCTTCATCAGGATATGGATATCTTCACGACCGAAGCCATACTCTTGCGAGTTGGCGTCAAGTACGAAGCGCTCTGCCCGGTGGCCACTGATTACGGCAGCATTGTCTTTGTAGGCCGAGAGCACGTCTTCAGGAGATTGGTCGGTGGTATTTCGGATCATCTTGAAGAGCGAATGGGGTTGGGACTCCCCATCGATAATCCAGTCCGCATTGAAGATCTTGTGGCGGCAATGTTCGGAGTTGGCCTGGGCGAACATCATCAGTTCCACATCAGTGGGATTGCGCTGCAGGACCTGAAAACTCTCTACCAGATAGTCGATCTCGTCATCGGAGAGGGCTAATCCCAGAGACTGGTTGGCGCTAACCAGCGCAGGTTTACCGCCACTAAGCACATCGACCTGGAGAAAGGGCTTTGGCTCAGCCCGACTGAAGAGGCAGGCCGCTTCATTCAGATCGCTCAGTACCACTTCCGTCATACGGTCGTGCAACAGGCCAGTCGCCTGATTGAGCTGTTCTTCGGTCAGCACACCCTCATCGGCTTTAAGTCGGTAGGCGATACCCCGCTCCAGCCGGGAAATCATATTGAGACCACAGTGGTGGGCGATGTCCGTCGCCTTACTCGACCAGGGGGAGATGGTGCCGGGTCTGGGTATCACAAGACAGAGAGCGCCTTCTGTTTCCTTGGACCTGGCCTCAGGACCGTAGCGCAGCAACCGATCCAGAATTGACCGCTCTTCCTCATTCAATGGCTGGTCGGTATCGGCAAAATGGACATACTCGGCAGAGAGTCGGATCGGCTGATTGAGGGATTCACCCAGGCGGCGGATCAATTTGTGCAGGCGGAAATCGGAGAGCGCGGGCGCGCCAGGGAGAATCAGCATCGTCAAGCCTTATTATCCTACAGATTGAAAAGGCCAATGATACTCTAAAAACGGCTTTGGAGTTGATGGGTAAAAGGGTAAATCAGAAAAAAATCCGCTTTGCCAGATCAGTGGTAAGAAAAAAGGATGGAGCCGGCTGCTACGGAGGCAGACCGGCTCCCCAGAATGCGGCTTAGCCGCTTATCTCCTCCCTCACGTTATTCTGCAGATCCGCGGGATCAGCGCGGAAATTCAAGCTGGTTTTATCACTCTTCTTCTGCTGTTGACTCTCCACCGACTTTTTAGCCTTGCCACTGGCGGCGCGACAGTAGGCCGAGACCGTATTGCCATGCTTGGTGGTATAGGAGGAGACCCAGGTGCAATCCTGGTTCTGCTGACAGGCGGATGCCTCCATGCCTTTGCATTGGCTGGCCGCGTTGGCGGTAGCTGAGACAGTGGAGACCAGGGCGATAGAGAGAATGATCCGGTTAAATCCATTTAGATTCATGGCAAATTTCCTTTTTGCGTTAGTTGATATGACGGACAAATCTATGTCCGATTCAGGAGTTTATAGAGAAATCCTGTGACTACAAGTCATTTTGAAAAAAATCGTGATTTGGGTCAGATATAGACAGCTTCAACTGATCACTTCAGCCCGCGATCCCTTGATGTCGTAACCGGGTTTAGCCGTCGAAAAGCGAGCAGAAGACTTTTTGATTTTTATTGTTTACAGGATTTCGCCAACCAAACCGGCCCAGAACATTAGCGATCACTACTCTGTAGGCATATGATTTTTATTCATAAAGTGGCAAATTCCAGAGAATATTGATTTTTCTCAATGACCGCCAAGGGAGGCTAGTGATCAAATAACCACAAGTCAGGGGAAAACATGCTTTTCCCAATGGCTTATCTCCTCCATCCTCCTTTGGTATAAACCGCTTTGGCCTTTTCCAAAGCGGTATTTTTTTGCCTGATAATCAGGATTCTGTCAACAGCGGCCGTAGATACGGTTTCTGTGCAAAAGCCTCTCCGCCGTATCGTGTTCTATCTGCTCCCAGGAGAAACGCCAACTCCAATTCCCCTCGGTGGTACCTGGCGTATTCATCCGGTGTTCACTGCCCAGGCCCAATACATCCTGCATGGGAATCATCGCCAGATTGGCCCGGGAGGCGAGGCAGCTTCTGATCATCGGCCAGGGCATCACCTCTGAGGAGCGACCGAGATAGTCATCCACGAAAGCGCGTGAATCGTCATCCAGCGAGGTATACCAGCCGAGGCTGGTGTCATTGTCGTGGGTGCCGGTATAGACCACGCTGTCCCGGGTATGGTGAAAAGGGAGATAGGGATTATCCGCCCCGCCGGAGAAGGCGAACTGCAGGATCTTCATCCCTGGCAACTTGTGCGCCCTGCGCATTGCATCCACCTCCGGCGTGATGACGCCCAGGTCTTCGGCAACCAGTTCAAGCTGCGGGAGTGCCTCATATAGCTTGGCGAACAGCTTCTCCCCCGGCGCTGGAACCCAGTGCCCATTGATGGCGGTCTCCTCTGTCGCAGGTATCTCCCAGTAGGCCTCAAACCCGCGAAAATGGTCGATGCGGAGAAAGTCGAACAGCGTCGACTGCACCTTGAATCGATTGATCCAGAAACTGAATCCATCAGACTCCATCACATCCCAGCGATAGAGGGGATTGCCCCAACGCTGCCCTGTCTCGGAAAAGTAGTCCGGTGGAACACCCGCAACAACTCTCGGATGACCATCTTCCAGCAGATCAAAATACTCTCGGTGAGCCCAGACCTCAGCACTGTCGTGAGCCACGAAGATGGGGACATCCCCGAACAGCAGCACCCCTTTGTCATTCGCGTAACGCTTGAGATTCAACCACTGGATATAGAACAGATACTGCGCAAACTTGATCACTTCCAGATGAGGCTTGAGCCTGGCCCTGGCCATGGCCAGTCCCTGGGGCTCACGGTCGCGCAGGGTCGGATGCCAATCCCACCAGCAACCCTTCTCCTCCTGTTTCAGGGCCTGGAACAGGGCGTAATCGTCGAGCCACCAGTTCTGTTCTGCAGTAAATCGCTGGAACTCTGCTTGCTCCTCCTTGGATGCCCGCTCCTTGAAGCCCTCCCAGGCAAGTTTGATGGCATAGGCCTTGGTCTCGTCGGAGATCTCCTCCTCAGCGGGCATCTCATCCAGCCAGCCCCGCTCTACCAGTGCATCGACATTGATCAGGCGAGGGTTGCCCGCATACATGGAGCTGCTCTGGTAGGGAGAGTTGTCATGCATGGTCGGACCGATGGGTAGGATCTGCCAGACCGAGACACCGGCAGAGACCAGAAAGTCGACAAAGCGGTAGGCATCACTCCCCAGGTCACCCACGACTCCACTACCCGGCAGAGAGGTGATATGCAGGAGAATGCCGGCACGCCGGCGAGTCAACAGCTGATGGGTGGTATGTTCCTGAATATCGGCCAGCTCATTCACTATCGAACCACCCCGATCATCTCGCTAGTCCTGTTTAACAATATCCGTTTAATCATTTTTTCTCATCACACCACCGAGTGAGGGATCGCCGCTACCCACCGCGAAGACCTTTTTCAGATAGTCCGGCGGGCTCTCCCCCAGAAGTTCGTAGAGATGGGAGAGCTGCTGACGAAAGAGTTTCTCGAAGTCACTCACGGTAGCGCCGGGATTATAGTCGCCAAACCACCAGAACCAGTCGGACCCTTCGCAGATGGCAAGCTGTTTCTCTAGCTTGTCCAATTGATCCTGGGAAAAGGACTTACGCTGCAATATCTCATCGTAGTCCCGCTTGGCCTGACCCAGCATATCCCAGGCGCGATTTTTGTCCTTGTCGCCGATCCAGGTGGTGAAGGTGCCGTAGACCCAACTCCCTGAAACCAGCTTAGCCAGTTTGGGGGAGAGCTTGCGTCTGCGCTTCTGGATTTCGGAAAAGGTCGTCAGATTGAGCCGGGGATGATCAGCGATTCGCTGATACATGGCCTGCAGGAAATAGCTACCGTTGTTGGGGTAGTACTCCCAGGCATTTTCACCATCCATGATGATGGAGACCACCGCCTGGGGGTTGTCGCGGTTGGCATCTGCGATATTCACCAGGTGGTTGATCAGATCCCCCACCGCATCGTCCGCATGCCATTCGCCATAGGTGAAGCCGATCAGGTCCGAGAGTCCATCGTCCCTGAAATAGAGGTTGAGGCGTCCCTCCTGCAGTCGATAGGCAGAGTGAACCCAATTCTCAGGCAGATGATCGCATCCTGAAGCCATCAGGCTGTTGCTCAGTACCTGCTGTCCGGAAGCGGCCCATGCGAACCCCTCCTCTTCCAGCATCTTCACTGTCGCCTCGCTGACCGCCCCTTCCGAAGGCCAGCAACCCGCCGGTTTAAATCCGAAGTAACGTTCGAACACCTCGATGCCTTTGCGGATGTGCCAACGGGCTCTTGCTTCACCACCGGGATAGGCCTCCAGCTTAGGCATGCCGATCTCCGGCAGGGCCTCCTTGGCGCTCTCAATATCGATCAACAGTGGCACGATAGGATGGGCATAAGGGGTCACAGAGAGCTCAACGCGACCCTGCTCCGCCAGCTTGCTGTAGCGGGGCGTCAGCTCGCTCAAATGCTCATGGATCAGCTCAAGCAGGCGACGACGATCGTCGTTATCGAAGCCATGTCCCTTGGCCTGCATGGTACGCACACGCAGATCGTTGATCCTCGCGCACTCCCCCATCCAGGCAAGGTGATACCAGACCAGCAGATCGATGAGAAACTGATCGTTGACATAGGGGATCATGGCGCTGTTTTCGAGCACGCCCTTGGCCAGATCCGCCAACTCACTGAAATGTTTGAAACGGTGAATCAGACGACTTTCGTTGGCGCGCAGACAGGCGGCAATGATCTCTTTGCGGGATTTTACATCCACCGGCAATCCAGGACCGGCCAAAGCAGCCAGCAGCTGATCCCGGATCAGTATCCCGCGATCGAGCCAGGCCTTGATCTGTTCCGCGTAGTCGTTGATCTGCTCCAGCAGGACGGGGGCGAAATTGACCACCGCCCTGGCCGCAGGATTGTTCTCCAGATGGGCGGCCATATCCGCATAGTCCTTGATACCGTGCAGATAGACCCAGGGTAGATGGTAGTCGCTCTTCTCCGGCCCCTTGTAGTAGGGCTGGTGCATATGCCAGCAGAAGACGACCTGGAGCTGATGTTGTTTGTCAGCGGACATGATGGATAACCTGTCCCAACATTTCCGGTGTTACCAACACCACGCCCTTTTCAGTCACATAGAAACGCTCGGCATCGGACTTCGGATCCTCGCCGATGATAGTTCCCTCAGGGATATCGCAACCACGATCTATCACCGCCTTGGTGATACGACAATTGCGTCCGATATTCACATCCGGCAAAACCACCGAATGGTCCACAGAGCTGTAGGAGTTGACCCGTACGTTTGAGAAGAGCAGCGAATCCTTCACCTTCGCGCCGGAGATTACGCATCCCCCGGAGACCATGGAATCCACCGCCATACCCCGTCGCTCGTCGTCATCGAAGACAAACTTCGCCGGCGGCAGTTGCTCCTGGTAGGTCCAGATGGGCCAGCTTCTGTCGTAGAGATTCAACGGCGGTGTCACCCCAATCAGCTCGATATTCGAAGCCCAGAAGGCATCGATGGTCCCCACATCCCGCCAATAGGCCTGCTTGCCGCTGGTGGTATCGGTGAAGGGATAGGCCTGAACGCGGTATTTTTCAATCACCCGGGGAATGATGTCCTTGCCGAAGTCATGGGAGGATTCCGGCGTATCTGCATCCTTGATCAGCTGTTCGAAGAGGAACTTGCGGTTAAAGACATAGATGCCCATGGATGCGAGGGAGACATCGCTCCTGCCGGGAATAGATTTAGGATCCTCGGGCTTCTCCTCGAATTCGATCACCTTGTTGGTCTCATCCACGGTCATGACGCCAAACTCCTTGGCGGTCTCCCGGTCCACGGTAAGGCAACCGACGGTCATATCTGCACCGGACTCCACATGCTCGGCGATCATGGTGCCATAGTCCATCTTGTAGACATGGTCTCCCGCCAGGATCAGCACATAGTCGGGATTGTGGCTGCGCAGAATATCCAGATTCTGGTAGACCGCGTCAGCAGTACCCTCGTACCAGCTGCTCTCGATCCGCTGCTGCGCCGGGAGCAGTTCGACAAACTCACCGAACTCACCACGCAGGAAGCCCCAGCCCCGCTGGATATGCAGCAACAGAGAGTGGGCCTTGTACTGGGTCAGCACACCGACCCGTCGAATCCCGGAGTTGATACAGTTGGAGAGGGGGAAATCGACAATCCTAAACTTCCCACCGAAGGGCACAGAAGGCTTGGATCGCCATTTGGTCAGATGTTTGAGGCGGGAACCCCGACCTCCCGCTAGAATCAGGGCCAATGTGTTGCGCGTCAGACGACTGACGAACCTTGGATTTTGTTCGCTTAACATCACCACTCCCAGAAAAGAGATCGCTACGAATTGCGGTAGATTATTTTCCACCTATGGTAACATCATGTCCCCTTCGAGTCGTAGCCGAAGAATTAGAGCGACATAAAAATGAAACAGTCAACAGTTCCCAATTTGCCTGAGCCGCTGCAACGTATCGCTGAGGCGAGACATCACGACCCGTTTGAGGTTCTCGGCTGCCATGTAAATCAGGGCAAATGCCTCATTCGACTCTTCATGCCCCAGGCAGAGAAGGTTGAACTGGCGGGAAGTAATCGCGCTATTCCGCGTATTGACGGGTCTGACTTCTTTCAGCTTGAGATCGATGAAAAGCAGCTGAAGCGACCCTACACCCTGGAGTGGCAGGACAAATTCGGCAACAATCATCGCAGTCACGACCCCTACAGTTTTGGGGTGCAACTACCCGAATTCGATATCCATTTATTTAATGAGGGAAAGCACCGTCACGCCTATCGCTTCTTCGGCGCTCATCTGCAAAAGATCGATGGTGTAACCGGTATTCTGTTTGCTGTCTGGGCGCCCAATGCGGAGCGGATATCTGTCGTAGGGGATTTCAACCAGTGGGATGGCAGAATTCATCCCATGCGTTCCCGTGGCGGCTCGGGGGTCTGGGAGCTCTTCATCCCGGACATTGGTGTCGGCAGCTGCTACAAATTTGAAATACGTTCCCGAGGGGGAGACATCTCCCTGCGTACAGACCCCTATGGAAACCATTTCCAGCTGCGTCCGGATAACGCCAGTATCGTGGTGCAGGATAGCGAATTCGAATGGGGCGATCGCGACTGGTTGTCCCACCGTCAGCAGACCGACTGGCAGCAGGAGCCCATGTCGGTCTACGAGGTCCATCTCGGTTCCTGGCAGCGTGATGAAAACGGTAATTTCCTCAACTACCGGGAGCTGGCCCATCGCCTCTGCGATCACGTCAAGGGCATGGGCTTCACCCATATCGAGCTGCTGCCGGTGACAGAGCATCCCCTGGATGGCTCCTGGGGCTACCAGACCACCGGCTATTTCGCCCCCACCAGCCGCTTCGGCACGCCGGACGACTTCCGCTACTTTGTCGATCACCTGCACAAGAACCATATCGGTATCCTGCTCGACTGGGTACCGGCCCATTTTCCCCGCGATCGTCACGCCCTGGCGGAGTTCGACGGCACGGCGCTGTATGAACACGCAGACCCACGCCGGGGAGAACACCGGGATTGGGGCACCCTGATCTTCAACTTCGGCCGCAACGAGGTACGCAACTTTCTCATCTCCAGCGCTATCTATTGGCTGGAGGAGTTCCACCTCGACGGCCTGCGGGTGGATGCAGTCGCCTCGATGCTCTACCTCGACTACTCCCGCGAACCCGGTGACTGGCTGCCCAACCAGTATGGGGGTCGGGAGAACCTGGAAGCAGTAGACTTCCTGCGTGAGCTCAACAGCGTCACCCACGACCTCCATCCCGGCACCCTGATGATCGCTGAGGAGTCCACTGCCTGGCCGCAGGTGTCACGTCCCACCTGGCTGGGAGGCCTCGGCTTCAGCATGAAGTGGAACATGGGCTGGATGCACGACACCCTCTCCTACATGTCCCAGGACCCGGTCTATCGTCACTACCACCACGACCTGCTCACCTTTGGTCTGCTGTATGCGTTTACCGAGAACTTCGTGCTGCCCTTCTCCCATGACGAGGTCGTCCACGGTAAGGGCTCGATGATCGACAAGATGCCGGGGGACGGCTGGCAGAAATTCGCCAATCTGCGGCTGCTCTATACCTACATGTTCAGCTATCCCGGCAAAAAGCTACTCTTTATGGGGAGTGAATTCGCCCACGGCCGGGAGTGGAACGAGGCAGAGGCCCTGGACTGGTATCTCAAGGACCAGCCCTACCACAGCGGCATCCACAAGATGCTCTCCGACCTGAATAGTCTCTACAAGAGCAACAAGGCCCTGCATCAGATCGACTTCGAGTTCAACGGCTTCGAGTGGATCGACTGTCACGACAGTTCTCAATCGATTCTCAGCTACATCCGTAAAGATCGCGAGGGGAGAGAGATGCTGGTGATCCTCAATTTCACTCCGGTTCCGAGGGAGGATTACCGCATTGGCGTCAACCATGCCAGTAGCTATCGGGAAGTTTTCAACTCAGACTCGGAGTACTACGGCGGCAGCAATATGGGCAACGGCAAGGTGATTCCATCGGAAGAGATCCCCTGGATGAACCGTAATCAATCCCTCAGCCTGACCCTGCCACCCCTCGGCGCGATACTGCTGGAAAGGGAGTAGATCAACCCTTGCGGTGAAGATGAAAGTAGTTGATCAGCCCCTTGGTGGAGGCATCATGGGGATGGGTCTTCTCCTGATCCGTCAGCTCCTCCAGAATGACACCCGCCAGCTGTTTGCCCAGCTCGACACCCCACTGATCGAATGAGTTGATCCGCCAGATCACCCCCTGGACAAAGATCTTGTGCTCATACAGGGCGATCAACGAACCCAAACGGCTCGGTGTGATCTTGTCGATCAACAAGGTATTGGTCGGACGATTGCCGGGAAAGACCTTGTGCGGCAGCAGATCCACGATCTGATCCGCATCCATACCGGCCGCCTCCATCTCCTCCCTCGCCTCCTTGCGTGTCTTGCCCTTCATCAGCGCCTCGGTCTGGGCCAGGCAGTTGGCGAAGAGCTTCTGGTGGTGATCGCCGGATTCGTTGTGGCTGTTGATGGGAATCAGGAAGTCACAAGGGATAATCTGGGTCCCCTGGTGGATAAGCTGGTAGAAGGCGTGTTGTCCATCGGTACCGGCGGTACCCCAGACGACCGGCCCGGTAGCGTGCTCCACAGGCCGACCGAAGCGGGTCACCCGCTTGCCGTTACTCTCCATATCCGCCTGCTGCAGATAGTCGGGCAGATAGCGTAGATACTGATCATAGGGGAGTACCGCATGGGTCTTCATGCCGCCGAAATTGACATACCAGATACCCATTAACGCCATAATGACCGGCATGTTTTCAGACAGATCGGCATGCAGGAAATGCTCATCCATCTCGTGGGCACCTTCCAGCATCTCGTAGAATGCCGGCATGCCGATGGCAATGGCGATGGGCAATCCAATAGCCGACCAGAGGGAGTAACGGCCACCGACCCAGTCCCAGAACTCGAACATATTCTCGGTATCGATACCGAACTCGGAGACCTTCTCGCTGTTGGTCGATACCGCGACGAAGTGTTTGGCGACTGCGCTCTCATCACTCAATGCATCCAGCAACCAGCGTCTTGCGGTATGGGCGTTGGTCAGGGTCTCCTGGGTGGTGAAAGTCTTGGAGGCGACGATAAAAAGCGTCGTCTCAGGATTGAGCGGCTTGAGGGTTTCAACCAAATGGGTCGCATCCACATTGGAGACGAAATGGAGCCGCAGATCGGGCTTCTGATAGTGCTTCAACGCCTCGCAGACCATCAAGGGCCCCAGGTTTGAACCGCCTATGCCGATATTGACGACATCAGTTATCTGCTTGCCAGTATGCCCCTTCCACTCTCCTGAGCGGACCCGATCGGAAAAGGCCTCCATCTTCTTCAGTACAGCATTCACCCCTGGCATCACATCTTCGCCATCAAGCCAGATCGGGCGATTACTGCGATTGCGTAACGCCACATGCAGGACGGCGCGGTTCTCTGTGATATTCAGCCGATCTCCGGCAAACATGCGTCTGCGCCAACCGTCGACATCCGCCGTATTTGCCAAACTCAACAGCAGACTCAGACTCTTCTGCGTAATTCGATTTTTCGAGTAGTCGAGAAGAATCCCAGACTGTCTGATGGACATCTGCTCTGCCCTTTCAGGATTCTCGATAAACAGATCCCGCATCTGCAGGGGCTCCATCTCCATCCAGTGAGACGCCAGTGCAGCCCACTCTTCTGTTTGATTAATCTCTACCATGCTCTTTATATGTTTAAATTGACGCTGAAAGCCGTTTGATCCAGGCCCTGTTACCAAACCCCATCAGATTCTGACACGAAGCCGGGATTCGGATAAACCCTCTGCGAGGGAATCTACAGGTATGCGCTAAGTTACACCACAGGGATGACTCTTTACACCACTTTGATCAATAGCATCTGTTGTACGGGAAAAAAGTGTTTAGAATAGCGACTGCTGAATGACCTGATGCACAAGACACATTATGAGACCGTTGAGTAGATGAAAATTCTCTTCGCCAGTAGCGAAGCCGCCCCACTGATCAAGACCGGAGGGCTGGCCGATGTGGCAGGCAGCCTTCCTGTCGCCATGCGCCATATCGGCTATGACTGCCGCCTGATAGTGCCCGGCTATCCCGATGTCATGCAGAATGCCAAATCCCTGCGTCAAGTCAGCGAGCTGAGCCTGCCCGGTGAAACCAATACGGTTCGGATATACGAAGGATTGCTCGAACCCCATGAGGTACCGCTCTATGTCGTGGATGCGCCCCACTGGTTTAACCGACCTGGCAACCCTTATCTATCTCCCAGAGGAGACGACTGGGGCGACAATGCTGAGCGTTTCACCTGCTTTTGCCGCGCTATCGTGGCCGTTGGACTCAATCAGGCCAATCTCGATTGGCAGCCGGAGATCATCCACGCCAACGACTGGCAGACCGGCCTTGTGGCGCCCCTGCTGCAGGATGAGGATGATCATCCAGCCACCCTCTTCACCATTCACAATCTGGCCTATCAGGGCCTGTTTGATAAGGCGACCTTTAAGAGACTCTCCCTGCCAAAGGGTCTCTGGTCCTCTGAGGGCCTTGAATACTACGATCAGCTCTCTTTCATCAAAGGCGGTATCGCCTTCTCCGACAGGGTCAACACCGTCAGCCCGACCTATGCCAAAGAGATTCGGACCCCTGAGTTCGGTTATGGTCTGGAAGGGCTGCTGAAACATCGAGGCGACCACTTCAGCGGCGTCCTCAATGGTATCGATTACCATATCTGGAATCCCATGGATGACCCCAACATCGCTGCACCCTACTCTGCAGACGATATGACGGGAAAGCGACAGAACAAGCTTGCACTGCAACGGGAGTTCGGCCTGCCGGAAGATGAACATATCCAACTCTTTGGGTACATCGGCCGCCTGGTGGAACAGAAAGGGGTCGATCTCATTCTGCAGGTACTGCCGGGGCTGATGGATGCCGGTGTTCAGGTACTCCTGCTCGGCTCAGGTAACAAGGAGTTGGAGCACGCCCTGGAGAGAACCAATCAAAAATACCACAGCCGGGTCGGCGTAAAGATCGGCTACGATGAAGGACTCTCCCATCGCATCGAGGCGGGCTGTGACTGTTTCATCATGCCCTCCCGCTTTGAGCCCTGTGGCCTGAATCAGATGTACAGCCTGCGCTACGGCACAGTGCCCATCGTAAGACGCACTGGCGGACTCGCAGACACCGTGATCGATGTCGGACAAAGCACTCTAGCCTGGGGTACCGCAAACGGATTCGTCTTCGACCATGCCGAAGCTGGCAGCCTCTGGCAGGCACTGGAGAACGCTATCCGCTTCTATCGCCGTTCAGCAACGGACTGGGAAATTCTCGCGAGAACAGGTATGCAACAGGATCTGAGCTGGGAAGCAAGCGCTCAGCACTATGTTGAACTCTATCAACAGGCCCTGGACGAACCTGGCATCTAACCAGGCCTTAGAAAATCAACCCTGCCAGAACCGGCCGGGCAGATCAGGCCGCTTGCGTAGGAATGGTATCCCCGGTGCGGATCACCTTGTTCTCTTCATCCAGATAGACCAAAGAGGGCTTGAAACGACTCATCTCCTCGCTATCGAGACCTGCATAGGCACAGATGATGATCCGATCGCCCGGCTCGGCCTTGTGCGCAGCCGCACCATTTACGGAAATCACACGGGAACCCGCCTCGGCCTGGATGGCATAGGTGGTAAAGCGCTCGCCATTGGTGACGTTGTAGATCTGGATCTGCTCGTACTCATGAATACCTGCGAGCTTCATCAGATCGACGTCAATGGCGCATGAACCCTCATAATCCAATTCGGAATGGGTGACACATGCTCTGTGAAGTTTGCACTTGAGAACTGTCAACTGCATGGATTACGTGCCCTTGTGTTTGGTTGAACGGGTGATTATCTGCGATCTTGGATAACCTATCAACAAAAAAAATGCTGCTATGCAGCAATTAGATTGTCGATCAGGCGTGTGGTTCCTAAAAAAGCCGCTGCCAAAATCACCAATTCAGCGCTTTTTTCCTGTGGTGACTGCAGGTTACCCGCGTCCCTGATAACAAAATAGTCGGGGCGAAAACCGGCAATTTCAAGTGCCTCTATGGCTCTTCTCTCCAATTCCATATAGTCAGAACGACCGCTTTTCAGCGCCAGTGCGGTATCCTGCATCGTCCGATAGAGTGCTGGTGCCCGCTCTCTTTCCTCTCGATTCAGGTAACCGTTGCGTGAACTCATGGCCAGACCATCCGCCTCGCGGACCGTTGGTTTACCGATAATCTCTACCGGCATCGCCAGGTCTTCAACCATATGACGGATCACCATCAACTGTTGATAATCCTTCTCACCGAAGATAGCGAAATCGGGCTGAACCAGGTTGAAGAGTTTGCAAACAATTGTGGCGACACCGACGAAATGACCGGGACGGGAGGCGCCACAGAGGATATCGGAGATCTCCGGCACCTCGACCCGGGTCTGCTGCCGGGTCCCTTCTGGATAGATGGTCGTAGCTTCCGGCGCGAAAATCAGATCAGTCCCCACCGCCTCCAATTTGGTTCTGTCATCTTCGAGAGTCCTGGGATAGGCGTCGAAGTCCTCTCCCTGGCCAAACTGCATCGGATTGACGAAGATACTCACCACAGTCCGATCGGCCTGTTGGCGGGCGGCTTCGACCAGGTTGATATGTCCCGCATGGAGATTGCCCATGGTCGGAACAAAGGCGACCTTATCCCCTGACCTCTTCCATTCGGCCACCCTTTGTCTCAGCTCTTCGACTTTATTCACCAACAACATACCCGCACTCACTCGAAACCGTGCTCTTCGGCGGGAAAGTCAGCGCTCTTCACCGCTGTTACATAGTTCTGCAGCGCCTGCAGGATGGAGCCGCCGGATTGAAGAAAATCCTTCACGAATCTAGGTGGACGGGGATTCATACCCAGCATGTCATGCACTACCAGCACCTGGCCGTCACAATCCACGCCCGCGCCAATACCGATCACGGGTATCTCCACAGAGGCGGTAATTTCCGCTGCAAGCGCTGAAGGGACGCACTCAAGAACCAGCATATCTATGCCGGCTTCCTGCAGTGCCAGGGCCTCCTGCCTGATCGTCTCAGCCCGCTCGGCCTCCCGCCCCTGGACACGATACCCTCCCAGCTTATGCACCGATTGGGGCAAGAGCCCTAGATGTCCACAAACCGGTATACCCTGAGCCGTGATTTGGCGAATGACCTCTAATTGGGTGGTGCCTCCCTCCAGTTTGACCATGTGGGCACCCCCCTCTTTCATGAGTCTGCCGGCAGACTCGAGGGCAAGATCGGGAGTGCGGTAACTCATGAAGGGCATATCGGCAACCAATAGCGCCCGCTCTCTGGCTCTAGCCACATTGCGGGTGTGGTAGATCATCTCATCCAGGGTGACCGGCAGGGTGCTCTCCTGACCCTGTACCACCATACCCAGGGAGTCGCCCACCAGAATCACATCGATGCCTGCCTCTTCCATCAGCCGGGTCAGACTGGCGTCGTAGCTGGTGAGCACAGCGATCTTCTGCTGCTCCTGCTTCATCTCCCGCAATTGGGTTACGGTTACGGATCTTTTACTCATGGGTGTGGCTCAGGCTGTGAAAATGGAATGAAATCTTAGCATGTCCCGGAACAATCTGACGTTACAGCAACAGCGGCATCGGATTGAGGTATCTGCGCTGGGGTCCTTCGGAGCAGATATGCTCCACCAGCAGATTGAAGTCATGCTCGCTCTCCAGAGGATTGATGGTAGCAGCATTGATAATCAGCAGAGGTGAACGATCGTAAAAGTGGAAGAACTCGGTATAGGCGTCGCAAAGGCGCTGCAGATAGGCTCGATCTATAGTCCTCTCCTGAGGACGGGCACGCTGCCTGATCCGCTCCAGCAGGACATCCACCGGCGCCTGCAGATAGACCACCAGATCCGGCGCGGGTGCCTCCAGGGTCATGCGCGAGTAGACCTGCTCGTAGAGCTTCATCTCCTCCGCATCGAGATTGATCTGGGCGAAGAGCCTGTCCTTCTCCAGCATAAAGTCGGCAATCAGCTGTTGCCGGAACATATCCCCCTGCTGCAGATCGTTCATCTGCTGGCTACGCTGGAACAGAAAGAAGAGCTGGGCGGGAAAGGCCGAGGCCTTGGGATTCTCATAGAAGCGCTGCAGAAAGGGATTCTCATCTGCTGCCTCGAGCAGGGTCTCCCCGCGAAAGTGATCCGCAAGCCGTTTTACCAGACTGGTTTTGCCGACACCGATGGGACCTTCCACCACAAGAAAACCCGGTAACTTCTGCTGTTCAGGAAAGTCGTTCAATGCCATCCTCAGAAATCGATTTGAGCAGATCGGCCAAACTCCCCTTACCTGGCACCTGCAGCGTTCCGGGGGCGATCTCGGACAAGGGATAGAGTACGAAACCCCGTTCCGCCAGATATGGGTGGGGTACTTTCA
>JBNKMQ010000404.1:0-2639 GCA_050293225.1 Sedimenticolaceae bacterium | reverse complement strand
GAAGGCGCTCTTAACCTGCTCTGGCGGCTTGGCGGGCTGCATGTTCACACTGGTGATCACCAGGCCGGTCTTGTAGCTGTCGATCAGCCCCTGGGCATCTTCCTTAATGCGACTAGCGATAGCACTACGGCCCTGAGTCAGGATGAAGTCCAGGTCGTTCTTACCGATGGTCTCTCTGACCGCGGTCTCGGTAGCGTCCTGCAGGGTCTTTTTCGGATCCCGGTCCTGAAAGAGGAAGTCGGCAGCGTCCTGGATGCGTGACTGAATGGTCAGCTCCACATCGACGATATTTTCATCCCGGGTCAGCATTTGCGCCTTGTGCCGGAAAGAGGTGATGCGATCCACATCGACCTTGATCACCCGCTCTACCGGGAAGGGTATGTGCCAGTGGGGGCCAGGCTGCGTGGTTTCTGAGTAGGCACCAAAACGCAGTACCACACCTCGCTCGGCGGGTTGCACAATGTAGATACCCGAAAACAGCCAGCCAAGGATAGCCAGAGCTATGAGTACACTGACTGTTTTGGATCCAGGCCCGGACCCGTCTGAAGGAGAACCCGAGTTCCCTCCATTGGATTTACCGCTACCAAAGAGTCCGCCAAACTTATCCTGAAGCTTTTTTACCACTTCATCCAGATCCGGTGGTCCTTGATCACCACCCTTACCACTCCAGGGATCCTTATCGCCACCCGGTTCGTTCCAGGCCATTGAACACTCCAAAAAAGTTGATGCTGATTGAGATGTGTACGGTTACATAAACCGCTGTTGCTTCACATTGAGGACTGTCAAAACGAATTTCAACAATCCCTTAGAAATTTGGCGGATGCTTCTCATCCGATCACCATTGGCGGCATTCTAACAGCCTGTCAGGTTCTGGCAAACGTGGAGTTGGGAAGGAATATCGGCTCAACCCGCTCAGCCATCTACACAGCACTGTTCCAGATCCGGCTCCTCTTTCATCAGTCGCAGGAACTCCCGTTCCGACATATCCACTTCCATTCTCCAGCCGCCGCTATCGGTGGGCTCCTCAGAGAGGACCGATCCTCGCTCGTACAGCAGGGCGTGCAGCCTGCCTGCTGTCGGTTCAAGATTGAGCCACTGGCGAACATGGTTGCGACGAAAAAACTCCGCCAGTGCCTGCAATAAGAGGTCGACGCCTTCACCGGTCTTGGCAGAGAGCCAGACCCGAATGACCTGTCCCTCACTGTTGCGGTCGATGCCGGCAGCCCGACCCTCCATCAGGTCGATTTTATTGTAAACCTCGATCTGATGGACTCCATCCGCGCCGATTTGTTGCAAAACATCATTAACTTCAGTGATACAGGTGGCGCGCTGATGGCTGGCGGCATCCACCACATGCAGCAGCAGATCCGCCTCCGTGGTCTCCTGCAGTGTCGAGCGGAATGCCGCGACAAGATCGTGAGGAAGGTGGCTGATGAACCCCACGGTGTCGGCAATCACCAACGGACCCTCTCCCTTCAGATCCAACCTTCTGAGGGTCGGATCGAGGGTGGCGAAGAGTTGATCGGCGGCATAGACCCCGGAGCCCACCAGGGTATTGAAGAGCGTCGATTTACCCGCATTGGTGTAGCCCACCAGGGAGACCGTTGGAATATCCGCCTTCTCCCGCCCCCGACGACCCTGCTCCCGTTGGGAATCTACCCGCATCAGGCGCTTTTTGATCTGATCGATGCGCTGGTTGAGCAGACGACGATCGGTCTCCAGCTGAGTCTCACCGGGACCGCGCAGGCCGATACCACCCTTCTGTCTCTCCAGATGGGTCCATCCCCTGACCAGGCGGGTTGACAGGTGGCGCAGTTGAGCCAGCTCTACCTGCAATTTACCCTCAAAGGATCGGGCCCGCTGGGCGAAGATATCCAGGATCAATCCGGTCCTGTCGATGACCCGGCAGGAGAACTCCCGCTCCAGGTTCCGCTCCTGACTGGGGGAGAGTTCGTGATCAAAGATCACCAACTCGGCGTCCTCAGCCTCAGCGATCTGTTTAATCTCCTCAGCCTTACCGCGGCCCACGAAGAGCCTGGGATCCGGATGCTGTCGACCACCACCCACAAACGCAACCTCCACCGCACCGGCAGAGACCACAAGGTCTTTAAACTCCTGGATCTCATCCGGATCACTCTGCCCGCCAAGGTCCATATGGACCAGGATCGCGCGCTCACCCGATTTTGGACGTTCAAACATCAGTAGTGGTCAGTGGCAAACTGCAAAGGGATTGCTCAACGGATTGGGCTGGAATCATCGGCGAGAACGGACGACGTATAAACCAGGAAGTGAAACACTAGATATAGAACTGATATTAGGATCTTGTGATCTTACCGGACGCACCCGCCAGGATGCGTCCGGTATTGCGCAAGCTGAAATCAGAAGTTACCGCTGCCTACCGAAGGAGGCACTGTCTCTTCAGACTGACCGTTGGTCGACTGAAAACGGACATTTCTCGCCGGTACCACTGTAGAGATGGCGTGCTTGTAAACCATCTGGCTGACACTGTTCTTCAGCAACACCACGAATTGGTCGAATGATTCTATCTGTCCCTGCAATTTGATCCCGTTGACGAGAAAAATAGAGACGGGAACACGCTCTTTCCGCAGTGCATTCAGAAAAGGGTCTTGTAAACTTTG
>JBNKMQ010000403.1:0-3568 GCA_050293225.1 Sedimenticolaceae bacterium | reverse complement strand
TATCGAGCGGGAAGAGGCGCGTCTGGACCGGCTGTTGGAACCCTGGCGGGAGCGGCTCAAAGGTAAAAAGGCGCTGCTCTATACCGGTGGCGTGAAATCCTGGTCGGTGGTTGCGGCGTTGCAGGATCTCGGTATGGAGGTGGTGGCTACAGGTACCCGTAAATCCACCGAAGAGGATAAGGCCCGTATCCGTGAGCTGATGGGGCAGGATGCGGTGATGATCGAAGATGGCAATCCCCGCGCCCTGATCAACATGGTTCGCGATAACGATGTGGATGTGTTGATCGCCGGTGGTCGTAACATGTACACCGCCCTCAAGGCGCGCATTCCCTTTCTCGATATCAACCAGGAGCGTGAGTTCGGTTACGCCGGTTATACCGGCATGGTTGAGCTGGCGCGTCAGTTGGTGCTGACCATCGAGAGTCCGATCTGGCAGCAGGTGAGGGCACCGGCGCCCTGGACCCGTGCCGCTGCATCCAAAGTGGAGGCAGAGCAATGAGTGAGATCATCAAGCGTAACAAGGCCCTCTCTGTCAGTCCCCTGAAGGCGAGTCAGACCATCGGTGCCGCTTTGGCCTTCCTCGGTTTTCATCGGGCGATCCCGATGTTGCATGGCTCCCAGGGTTGTACTGCCTTTGGCAAGGTCTTCTTTGTCAGACACTTTCGTGAACCGATTCCCCTACAGACTACGGCGATGGATCAGGTCACTACGGTGATGGGTTCCGAAGACAGCGTGGTAGAGGGACTGAAAACGATTTCAGGTAAGAATGAACCATCACTCATCGGCGTACCCACCACGGGACTCTCCGAGACCCAGGGCAGTGATGTACGCATGGCTGTGAAGACGTTTCGTCAGAAGCATCCAGAGTTTGATGCCATCCCGGTTGTGCCTGTTGAGACGCCGGACTACTCGGGTTGTCTCGAGACCGGCTTCGCCAAGGCGATGGAGGCGATCATCAAGACTATCGTCCCCAGTGCGGAAGATGCCGGAACAAAGCCGGGGCGTCGTCGCCATCAGGTGAATATCCTGGTGGGTTCGTTTCTCACCCCGGGCGATCTTGAAGAACTGAAAGAGATGGTGGAGGCCTTCGGTCTACGTCCGGTGGTGATCCCCGATCTCTCCGACTCCCTTGACGGACATTTAGGTGAGGAGGATTTTTCTCCTCTAACCATTGGCGGCGCACCAGTCTCTGAACTGCTGACGCTTGGTGATGCCACAGCCACCCTGGTCGTCGGCCGCTCGATGAACAAGTCGGCAGACTTGTTGAAAACCTTGACCGGTGTAGAAGACTACCGCTTCGATCACCTGATGGGACTCGAAGCCGCAGATCAGTTTATCAATGCCCTGCATCAGATCTCCGGCGAGCCGGTGCCACCGAAGCTTGAACGTCAGCGCGCCCAGTTGCAGGACGCCATGCTCGATTGCCATTTTATGTTGGGCATGAGCCGCTTCGCCTTGGCTGGCGATCCCGATCTGTTGAATGGCTTCACCCACATGCTCGCGGGCGTGGGGGCTGAAACGGTCGCCGCAGTCTCGCCGATCAATGCCCCGGTGTTGCAGAACTGCGCTACCGAACAGGTCAAGATCGGCGACCTTGAAGATCTGGAGAAGATGGCTGAAACCCATGGCGCCGAGATATTGATCACCAACTCCCATGGTGTCGAGAGTGCCCAGCGACTGGGTATCCCACTCCTGCGCGCCGGATTTCCCCAATACGACACCCTGGGCGGATACCAGAAGACCTGGATCGGTTATCGGGGCACACGCCAGACGCTATTCGATCTGGCCAACATCATGCTGACACTGGAGAAGGGGGAGATTCATCCCTATCGCTCTATGCTGGCACAGAAACCGGAATACCGGGAGGTGGCGAATGAGCCTGACGAGGCGACTGCAGCTGGTGGGCTGCATCACTGAGGATCGGTGGATGTCGACTGCGCTCAAGGTGGCCTTTGCCACCAGTGATATGAAACATGTGGATCAGCACTTCGGTGCGGCCCAGTCTTTTGCCATCTACGCGGTGGATATGGAGAAGATCTGCCTTGTCGAGGCGATTGAGTTCGGCAAGCTCGACATGGACGGCAACGAAGACAAACTGGTGGTGAAGATCGATGCCCTGGATGGTTGTATTGCAGTCTACAGTCAGGCGGTTGGCGCATCGGCCATCAACCAGTTGAAGGCCAAATCGATTCAGCCGGTGAAGGTATCGCCGGGAGCGCCAATCAATGGACTTTTATCTTCATTGCAGGATGAATTGAAGCAGGGGCCTGGCAGCTGGCTGGCGCGCGCGATCCAGAATGCATCGCCCGCCGATCCGACCCGTTTCGATCAGATGGAAGCGGACGGTTGGGAAGAGTAGCGGGCATGAGCGATCAGACTTCAATGCTGGAAGAGACGGCTCGAGTGGTCGATGTGAGAGAGGGTCTGCTGATTGCGGAGACCATCCGTCGCAGCAGTTGCAAGAACTGTAAATCTGACAGCTGCACCACTTCAGTCATCGCCGGGCTGTTCAATCTAAAGCCCAATCGCTTGGTGATGGAGAACAGTATCGGTGCCAAGCCTGGGGATCAGGTCGTCATCGGTATTCCGGACGAGCTGCTGGCAAGAGCATCGGTGATGGCCTACCTGCTGCCGTTGGTGACCATGCTGCTACTGACCGCGATAGGTGATCAGATGAATTTTTCTCCGCTTGCTACGGTGCTGATGGCCGCAGGCGGATTGTTGATAGGTTTTCTTATAGCACGTCGGGCAACCCGTGGGTGGTCGTCCCAAAGATATCAACCGCAACTCCTGCGGCTGGTCTCGTCGGGATATCAACGGGTCGAGCTACCGGCATTTACCAGGAGTTAAACAGATGAGCGAAGCCGTTGCGGATATTGTTGAGGATGATCCGGTCCTGGAGACCGATTTCGCCAAAGAGATGGTCAGACAGATGCGCGCCGTGGATACCTATGGCACCTACGACAACTGGCCGGTGAGCAAGATCCTTGAGCCTTTCGTGCTGACCAAGGAGAAGAAGAAGGAGATCCCTGTGGTGGGCGATCCCGATGAGATCGTCATGTCCCGGGTCAAGGCCTTCTATAACGCTATCTCCGCCATGATCGAGAAAGAGTGCGGCCTGATGGCGGTACCGATGATGAATCTGACCCATGAGGGTTTCGGTCGCTCGATCATTACCGTGGGCAAGCTGGTGGTAATGGATAAGACCCTGCGTGATGTCCACCGCTTTGGTTATCCCTCTCTTTCCAAGATGAAGGATGAGGCCGACAAGCTGCTCTCGGTTGCCCTGGAGATCATCGGTCAACATCCGAAAGTTGCCGGTATGTAGACGAGGAGTTGACGATGACCCCTGAAGAGCTGAAAGCGATGAACAAAGCGGTGAAGAAGGCCAAGCGTATCGCCACCGAGAAGGCCGGTGAGCTGCATGACCTGGTGGAGGATCGTCTTCCCGCCGCCTATGAGGAGATCCCCGGCCTCTCGCAGGCGTGCTACGACGCCTGCATCGCCTGGAAAGAGGCGACCGATGCGCTGAAGGCCGCCGAGGCGGGCTGAGTGCGGGAGCGGCCTG
>JBNKMQ010000402.1:0-5056 GCA_050293225.1 Sedimenticolaceae bacterium | reverse complement strand
GATGATCAATCACAACAATGTTGTGAATGGTCGGGGTGAGAGGATTCGAACCTCCGGCCCCTGCCTCCCGAAGACAGTGCTCTACCAGGCTGAGCTACACCCCGAATGTGTTGCCTGGATCAGAGTCAGGCAGCGAGCGAGAGATAGTAATGGAATTGTAGTGTCGATTCAATTCAATTGGTTCTGGCGACGGAGAAATCGGCCAGTGCCGCCAGTGCCTGACGATAGGAGGTCTCCGGCAGAACGTTGAGGGCAGCCTTGGCAAGTTCCGCCTCTTTGCGTGCAATCGCCTTGGTGTAGTCGATGGCGTCGGTCTGCTGGATCGTCTGCATGACGAAATCTATCTGATCGAGTCCACCGTTCTCGATGATCTCTTCCAGCCGCTTGCGATCTGCCGGGTTGCTTTTGAGCATCGCCTGAATCAAGGGCAGGGTCGGTTTGCCTTCCGCCAGGTCGTCACCGATATTTTTACCGATTTCGCTGTTGCTGCTGTCGTAGTCGAGGGCGTCGTCCACCAGTTGGAAGGCGATGCCGAGATGTAAGCCGTAGTCCGCCAGGGCCTGCTGTTCCATTTCAGACGAGCCGGCGACGATACCGCCCAGGCGGGCACCCGCTTCAAACAGGGTGGCGGTCTTTCGCTTGATCACTTCCATGTAGTCGGCTTCGCTGGTCTCCGGGTTGTGTACGTTGAGCAGCTGAAGCACTTCACCCTCGGCAATCCGGTTGGTGGCGTGGGAGAGGATCTCCATCACCTTCATCTCGCCCACCTCCACCATCATCTCGAAGGAGCGGGAGTAGAGAAAGTCACCCACCAGCACACTGGCCTCATTGCCCCAGACCGCATTTGCGGTCTCCCGGTTTCTGCGCAGTTCGGAGCCGTCTACCACATCGTCGTGCAGCAGGGTGGCGGTATGGATGAACTCGATAACGGCGGCCAGGTCGATGTGGTGCTTGCCCTGATAACCGCTGGCATTGGCGGCCAACAACACAATCATCGGGCGCAGCCTTTTGCCGCCACTGTGGACGATATAGGCGCCGATCTGGTTGATCAGAACCACATCGGATTTCAGGCTCTCGATGATGAGGCTGTCCACAGACGACATATCGTCTGCGATGAGTTGGCGAATTGTTGTTATATCCATGGGATAGACTGCTTGACCAAAAACCCCCGCATGCTAGGAGTGGGGAGTGGGGGTGTCAAGCAGTTCCATCATTTGTTTGTCTCAATGTTGGCACTGGGGGCAGTAGAAACTGTTGCGCTGGCCGATGATTTTGCTCTCCACCGGATTGCCGCAGGCAGGACAGGCCTCCCCGGATCGGCCGTAGACCTGCAGCTCCTGGGCGAAGTAACCGGGTCTGCCGTCTTCCTGCTGGAAGTCCCGCAGGGTGGTGCCTCCCTGTTTGATGGCGGCGGTGAGAACCGATCGGATCGACTCGGCAAGCAACTGGTAGCGATCACGGGAGATACGCCCGCTGGCCCGCTGAGGGTGGATGCCGGCGCGAAACAGGGACTCGCTGGCGTAGATATTTCCCACCCCGACCACCACCTTGCTGTCCATAATCAGGTTTTTGATCGCGCTGCGCCGTCCTTTGCCCCGGGAGTAGAGATAGTCGCCGTCGAATGTCTCACTCAGGGGTTCAGGCCCCAGGGAGGCGATCAGGGGATGTTGTTGAGGATTCTCTCCTGTCCAGAGTACAGCGCCAAAGCGCCTCGGATCCCGCAGGCGCAGGGATTTACCTCCGCTGAGACATAGCTCGAAGTGGTCGTGTTTCTGTGGTGCAGATTTACTCGGCAGGATACGCAGGCTGCCCGACATGCCCAGGTGCATTAACAGAACACCTTGGGTGAAGCGGATCAGCAGATATTTACCCCGACGGTCCACTGCCAGGACTTTGCGTCCCTGAATTAGTTCTGGCAGGTCAGCGGGGATAGGCCAGCGCAGTTTGGGCTGCCGGATCAACACCCGGTTGATTTTGGTGCCGGTGAGGTGGGGCGCTATGCCCCTGCGGGTGGTCTCGACCTCTGGTAGCTCCGGCATCAGTCTCTCTCCACCCAGGCCTCGGCCGGAGCGCTAAGGTGATGATAGAAGCCATCGGCAATGAGGTGGATATTTCCCCCGTAAGCCACATAGCGCCAGCCGTTGACCGGGTCGGTCGTGCCGAAGGCGAGGGTTTCGTCATTCAGTTTGAGCACGATTCTGGGTACTTCCAGGCCGAAGGGGGCCAAGTCGCTGGGTGCCGCGAAACGCAACAGGCTGGAGGTTTCGCAAATTTTCAGCAGCTGGTCGATGCGACCGGTATCCGCTGGAAGTCCATTGATCTGCCAGCGATCTCCTGTCTTATTCAGGCGGATAGATTTGCCGGAGAGGGCGCTGATGTCGATCTGCCGGATCTCTTCAATGGAGAGGTTCGTCAGTCTGACCGGTTTATCTGACTGCTGGGTCTGCCAGACCGCAAAACCGAGCACGCCGGCCACGAGGAGAAGCATCAGATTGCCCAATACGGCTCGATTCATCGACTCAGGCCCGGTTTCTGCGCCAGGCCATTGTCAGGCCGAAGAGCAGCAGCAGAATGGGAAGAACGATGAGAGAGCCGAGGCCGATAACAGCCGTGGCGGTCTTGGAGAGATGCAGTTCACTATCATCGGCTTGGGCGGCAGGGATGCCGACCATCTGGTCGTCTTGAGTCAGCCATCGGGTCAGGGCGATACCCAGGTCGAGATTGCCCGCATTGGCGATGAAGCTGTTGGAGAGGAAGTCGCTGTCGCCGATGACGATGATGCGTTGCTCTGCGCCATCGCGGGTTCGGCTCAAGGCGTAGCCGATGGCAAGGGGGCCGGCCTTCTCGCCCAGTTCCGGATTGCGCTGAATCTCGCCGCTCAGGGCACCGGTTTCGTTCCAGCTGCGTTCAAGGGTCTTGAGGATGGCGCTTGCCTCCCAGGGTGAATCATCAGGAATACTCAGTGCAGCCGCTTGGGGATAGAGGCTGAGCAGTTTGAACGATGCGACAGCCGGGTGTTCCGGGTAGGCGGGCACCAGGGCGACCGCCGGGTTGTCGATACCCAGCTCTTTCACATTGGCATCAACGATAGTGCCGGGGAGCTGTTCGATGCCGGTGAGAGTCTTGATCAACGCGGCAGCCGCCATGTTGTCCGGGTCGCTCAGCAGCAACAGGTTGCCCCCGGTTGCGAGATAGTCCCGGATTCGATCCATTTCACCGGCCAGGAAAGACTTGCTCGGTGAGGCGATCACCAGCAGTGCTGTATTGTCCGGTGGTGTCGGTGTGGTAGCCAGGTCGAGGTCGACGACCTGGTAGCCCTGCTGGGTGAGGGCCTTGCCGAACTCGCCCAGGTCGTGGTTGGCCAGCCCCACCAGATCCCGCTCACCATGGCCGCTGAGTCCGGCGACCCAGCGGGTCTGGGATTGGCCCAGGCGCAGGATGGCATTGCTGAAGCGCTCTTCGTCGAGTTTCTGCAGACGCTCCTCCCGGCCCTGGTACTGCAGCAAGATCTCTCCTGACAAGCTGATGCCCTGGCGGCGGGCCTCGTCGGGTCGCTGCAGGGGATCAATGAAATCGAGGCTGATGTCATGCTTGATCTGCTGGTAGCGCTTGATGAAGCGGCGGATCTGATCCCGTAGCTGACTCTTCTCCGGCGCATAGACGGTGACCTGTAGGGGGTCCGGGGTGCGGGAGAGGATGTCGACGCTGATAGGGTTGAGGCTGTTGGCGCTGTTCTGGGTCCAGTCCCACTGCATCGAATAGCGCCCGCTCAGCCAGGCCAGCAGTAGCAGGATCACCAGCATCAGCAGGTGGAAGAGGAGTCTGTTAAAGCGTTCCGCCAGCTTTGCCATCAGCCTCTCCTGCGCTGGTCCAGCTGATGCCGGGAGAGGATGACAAAGAACAGCGTGAGCAAGAGAAAGTAGGCGATATCACTGCTGTGGACCAGACCGATCTGCAGATTGAGATAGTGGGAGGGCCAGGCCAGCCAGTGGAGAAAGCCGCCGCTCTGGGTGTGTTGATCCAGCAACGATAGCAGCAGCAGGAGGCCATAGGCCCCCGCAGCGGCCACAGCGGGGCTCTCACTCAGGATGGAGAAATAGATCCCCACAGCGATGTAGAGAGCCCCCATCAGCCATAGCCCCAGCGTGGCCGAAGCGATGATGCCGAAATCGAGGCTGGTGCCGCCGGTAAGACTCAGGCTGAGTAGCGCCGGCATCAACACAAAGGGGAGCTGTAGCAGCAGTGCGCCGGTGAATTTCCCCAGCACAATGCCGCTTACCGGGATGGGGGCGCTGCTCAACAGGGTATAGGTGCCACTGCGGAAGGACTCGCTGAAGAGGCGCATGGTCAGGATCGGAGTGATGAAGAAGAGCACCACCGCGGCCATGCCGAAAAGCTGCAGGCCCAGGTGGTGGCTTAGCCCCAGGCTGCGCTGGCCGGTCTGCATGCCGGTGAAGGCCTCCAGGGTGCCGAGGAACTGCCAGCTCAGCAGGGAGAGGCTGATCGCCAGCATCACCCAGGGGAGGGGGGTGCGCAGGATTCGCCGCCATTCGACCAGAGCCAGTCGCAGGATCATGCGCTACCCCCGGTGGTGGCTTCCAGGTAGCGTTGCTCCAGGCTGAGAGTTTCAGGGGTCAGTTCGACCAGATCCCAGCCCTGTTCCACGATCTGTCGGGTCAACTGGCCAGGGGTGGCCCTTTCAGCCAGGCTAATTCTGAAGTAGTTGGTATGCAGGCATTCCACAGTGTCGACTGTGGCAAGGGTACTGATTTCCTTCTCATCCGGCTCCTGGGCCAGACCGAGCCGATAGCAGGGGGATGCGGATTCGGAGAGATCGCCCTCATACACGGTCCTGCCATCCTGCAGGATCACCACCCGGTTACAGGTGGCCTGGATCTCAGACAGGATATGGCTGGAGAGGATCACCCCCCGGGTCTCTGCCAGTGTCTGTATCAGGGATCTCACCTGACGGATCTGTGCCGGATCCAGGCCGTCGGTGGGTTCGTCCAGGATCACCACCTGGGGGTCGTGGATGATCGCCTGGGCCAGGCCGACC
>JBNKMQ010000401.1:0-4865 GCA_050293225.1 Sedimenticolaceae bacterium | reverse complement strand
AATGTGTGTCGGCCAAGCCGCCAGCATGGGCGCACTGCTGTTGGCCGGTGGCGCCAAAGGCAAGCGTTTCTGTCTGCCCAACTCGCGCATGATGATTCACCAGCCCCTGGGTGGATTTCAGGGTCAGGCCACAGATATCGAGATTCATGCGAAAGAGATTCTCCTGTTGCGCGAGCGCTTGAATACCATTCTCTCGTACCATACGGGGCAGTCTCTGGAGAAAATCTCGGTGGATACCGAGCGCGATAACTTCATGGGTGGTGAGGCCGCAGCGGAATATGGCCTAATTGATAGTGTATTAACCGACAGATCGGCCGATAAGGAGGAGTAAGAGGCCGATGCGGGCTGAGAATGAGACGATTTTTCGACCTGATAAATGGTTCAGGCTTTCGGAAGAGCGGTCTTGCCATCAGCGCGTAGTTGGATATGATTGAGTTAGAAACGGTCGATTTTCGACGGGAAGGAGTGACATATGGGCAGTGATAAAAACGGTAAAGGCGACGACGGCAAGTTGCTCTATTGCTCCTTTTGTGGCAAGAGTCAGCACGAAGTCCGCAAGCTGATTGCCGGCCCCTCTGTTTTTATCTGCGACGAGTGTGTCGAGCTCTGCAACGACATCATCCGCGAGGAGATGCAGGAGACTGGCGAAGAGAGCATCAGCCGCCTGCCCAAGCCCCAGGAGATCAAGAAGACCCTCGACCAGTATGTGATTGGTCAGCAGCGGGCGAAGAAGGTCCTCTCCGTGGCCGTCTACAACCACTACAAGCGCTTGGATAGCATCGGCAAAGAGAACGATATCGAACTGGCCAAGTCGAATATCCTGCTCATCGGTCCCACCGGTTCCGGTAAGACCCTGCTGGCGGAAACTCTGGCGCGACTACTCAATGTGCCCTTCACCATCGCCGATGCCACCACCCTGACCGAAGCGGGTTATGTGGGCGAGGATGTGGAGAACATCATCCAGAAGCTGCTGCAGAAGTGCGACTACGATGTGGAGAAGGCGCAGACCGGTATCGTCTATATCGACGAAATCGACAAGATTTCACGCAAATCGGACAACCCCTCCATCACCCGGGATGTCTCCGGTGAGGGTGTGCAGCAGGCGCTACTGAAACTGATCGAAGGAACCGTGGCCTCTGTGCCTCCCCAGGGTGGACGTAAGCATCCCCAGCAGGAGTTCCTGCAGGTCAATACCTCCAACATCCTGTTTATAGTCGGTGGTGCCTTCGCCGGTCTGGAGAAGGTCATCAAAGATCGCTCCGAAAAGGGCGGTATCGGCTTCTCCGCCGAGGTGAAGAGCAAGGACGACAGCCGCTCCGTCGGTGAGATTATCGTCGGTGTGGAGCCGGAAGATCTGATCAAATACGGTCTCATCCCCGAGTTCGTCGGCCGTCTGCCGGTGGTCGCCACCCTGCAGGAGCTGGATGAGGACTCCCTGGTGCAGATTCTCACCGAACCCAAGAACGCCCTGACCAAGCAGTACGGACGCCTGTTCGAGATGGAAGGATGTGAGCTTGAGATCCGTGAAGACGCCCTGCGCGCCATCGCTCGCAAGGCGATGCAACGTAAAACCGGTGCCCGTGGTCTAAGAACCATCCTTGAGCAGGTACTGCTGGATACCATGTATGATCTCCCCTCTATGGACGAGGTTGCCAAGGTGGTGGTGGATGAAGCGGTCATTGCCGGTGAGAGCGAACCGTTGATGATCTATGAGCATAGCGACAAGCAGTTGGCTGCTTCTGACTAAGTTCAGAGTTCTCCCGCAGTTGGGAGATTTTCGCTAGGGCTATTGAATCTCTAACCCGCCATCCCCATATAGAAAACAAACCCGGTCTTCAGTTGAGGCCGGGTTAACTATTAATAGCCTGCCGGCACGATGGATCGTGGCTGCGACATTCCAGCGGTTGTAACGTCGAGCAGCAAGTCAGCCAAAGTGAGGACTTAAGTTATGGGTCAAGAATACGAGAACGCCGGCAATATGGTGGATTCATCCAATACCGTACCTGTCTTGCCATTGCGCGATGTGGTTGTCTACCCGCACATGGTTATTCCGCTGTTTGTGGGTCGGGACAAATCGATCCAGGCGCTGGATGCTGCGATGCAGAGCAACAAGCAGATCCTGCTTGCCGCACAGAAGAGCGCCGACGTGGATGACCCCGATGTCAGCGACATGTATGCCATCGGTACCCTGGCCAATATCCTGCAGCTGCTGAAACTCCCCGATGGTACCGTGAAGGTGCTGGTAGAGGGTGGCGAGCGCGCCAAGATCATCGAATTCCTCGAGATCGATGATTACTTCACCGCCCGGCTGGAGAGTCTGAACGATAGTCTCGATCTCGACGGTCGCGAGACAGAGGTGCTGATGCGTTCAGCCACCAACCTCTTCGATCAGTACGTTAAACTGAATAAGAAAGTCCCACCTGAGGTCTTGACCTCCCTCTCAAGCATCGACGATCCCAGCCGTCTGGCCGATACCATCGCCGCACATATGTCCCTCAAGCTGGATGAGAAGCAGCATGTGCTGGAGATGCCCAATGTGCGTGAGCGCCTTGAGCACCTGATGGGTCTGATGGAGGGTGAGAACGACATCCTGCAGATGGAGAAACGAATTCGCGGCCGGGTCAAACGGCAGATGGAGAAGAACCAGCGCGAGTACTATCTCAACGAACAGATGAAGGCGATCCAGAAAGAGTTGGGCGACATGGACGACGCACCCAATGAGATCGAAGAGCTGACCAAGAAGATCGAAACCGCCGGTATGACCAAGGAGGCCAAGGGCAAGGCCACGGCGGAACTGAACAAGCTTAAATTGATGTCGCCCATGTCGGCTGAAGCGACGGTAGTGCGTAACTATATCGATACGCTGGTCGGCCTGCCCTGGAAGAAGCGCAGCAAGATTCGCAACGACATCGCCTCGGCGGAAGAGGTGCTGGATGAGGATCACTACGGACTGGCCAAGGTCAAAGAGCGCATCCTGGAATATCTCGCGGTACAACAGCGTGTGCGCAAGCTGAAGGGACCTATTCTCTGTCTGGTCGGTCCTCCCGGCGTTGGTAAAACCTCTTTGGGTCAATCGATAGCCCGTGCCACCAATCGTAAATTCACCCGTATGGCCTTGGGTGGTGTGCGTGACGAGGCTGAGATTCGTGGTCATCGTCGTACATACATCGGTGCTTTGCCCGGTAAGATCATCAATAATCTGAGTAAGGTGAAGACCCGTAACCCGCTGTTTTTGTTGGATGAGATCGACAAGATGGCGATGGATTTTCGCGGTGATCCCGCCTCGGCTCTGCTCGAGGTCCTGGATCCCGAACAGAACCACACCTTTAACGATCACTATCTCGAAGTCGACTTCGACCTCTCTGAGATCATGTTTGTGGCGACGGCGAATACATTGAATATTCCGCCGCCACTGCTTGATCGTATGGAGGTGATCAGACTCTCCGGTTACACCGAAGATGAGAAGGTCAATATCGCCGAGAGATATCTGGTTCCGAAGCAGATGGAGAACAACGGTCTCAAACCTGATGAACTGAACATCAGAGAGTCGGCCATTCGCGACATCGTGCGTTACTACACCCGCGAGGCGGGGGTACGTAATCTGGAGCGTGAGATCGCCAAGGTCTGTCGTAAAGTCGTTAAAGAGATATTGTTAAAAGCACCGAAGGGGACCATCACGGTTACCCCCAAACGGTTGGAAGACTATCTTGGTGTAAAACGTTTCCGTTATGGTCGTGCAGATGAACATGATCAAGTGGGTCAGGTCACCGGTCTTGCCTGGACCGAGGTGGGTGGCGAACTGTTGCGCATTGAAGCGGCGCTGATGCCGGGTAAGGGCAGACTCAGCCATACCGGTCAACTGGGTGAGGTGATGCAGGAGTCGATTCAAGCGGCGATGACAGTCGTCAGAAGCCGGGCGGACTCTCTCGGACTGGAAGAGGATTTTCATCAGAAGTTCGATGTGCATATTCACGTACCTGAAGGCGCAACCCCGAAAGATGGCCCTAGCGCTGGTGTCGGAATGTGTACCTCACTGGTCTCTGCCTTAACCAGGATACCTGTGCGCGCCGATGTCGCGATGACCGGTGAGATTACGCTGCGCGGTGAAGTTCTGCCCATAGGAGGCCTCAAAGAGAAGCTTCTGGCGGCCCATCGAGGCGGTATCTCTACGGTGATAATCCCGGAAGAGAATGAGCGGGATCTGGTTGATATTCCAAAGAATATTAAGCAGCATCTGGAGATAAAACCGGTTCGTTGGATCGATGAGGTTCTGCAGATCGCCCTGCAGGAAACACCCACACCCAAGGGTAAAAAATCTGCGGAGAATCTGAATCAGGAAAGCAGCAAAAGTACATCTGAAAAAAGCAAAAAGTCGGGTAGTCTGACAAAGCATTAGCTGCGTCACAACACAGGCCATTACTGGGTTTGCGCGAAGATGGTTGCTTGACAGGGTATCTGGGAGCCGGTATAAATTCTCGCGTTTCGTGCCCTGTTCAGGGCGCACAAAGACATCATACCTAATAGGCGGATGAATTGGTTTTTCCGCCAAGATCACTACAAGGGGATATTAATTAATGAACAAAGCCGAATTGATTGAGGCAATGGCAGATTCTGCTGACATTTCTAAGGCAGCTGCAGGACGCGCACTGGATGGAATGGTTAATGCGATCACCGACGCAATGAAAAAGGGCGACACCCTCTCCCTCGTTGGTTTTGGTACCTTCTCTGTCAAAGAGCGTGCAGCCCGTGACGGACGTAACCCTCAGACTGGTGAAACGATCAAAATCAAAGCATCGAAGATCCCGTCATTCAAAGCTGGTAAAGCTCTGAAGGATGCCGTAAACTAGCGCGCCTTCTGCGGGGTG
>JBNKMQ010000400.1:0-7584 GCA_050293225.1 Sedimenticolaceae bacterium | reverse complement strand
CACGGTGTAGAAAGCGGTGATCGAGCCCCCGCCCTTGTCTCCGTTACCGGCACGCTCCACCAGTTGCGGCAGCCTGGCAAAAACCGATGGCGGATAGCCCTTGGTTGCCGGGGGTTCATGAATCGCCAGGGCGATCTCCCGTTGCGCCTGGGCATAGCGGGTCAGAGAATCCATCAACAGGAGCACATGCTTGCCCTGTTCACGAAAATGCTCGGCAATGCTGGTGGCCAACATGGCGCCATGCATGCGTCTTAATGGAGGATTGTCCGCAGGAACGGCGACCACCACCGCCCGTTTGAGTCCCTCTTTACCAAGAATATTCTCAACAAACTCCTTCACCTCACGACCACGTTCACCGATCAGCGCCACTACGGTGACATCCGCGTTGGTGTAGCGGGTCATCATGCCCAGGAGCACACTCTTACCCACGCCTGAACCGGCAAACAGGCCAAGACGTTGACCACGTCCGACACTGAGCAGGGAGTTAATGGCGCGAACCCCCACATCCAAGGGCTCACGTATGGGGGTTCTCGCAAGAGGGTTAAAACTCTTTCCAGTTAGTGGCCGATGCTCATCGCTATGGATGGTGCCGAGTCCGTCCAGGGGCATACCGGCCCCGTCTATGACCCGTCCCAGGAGTTGATCACCCACGATGGCTTCACAGACCCGCCCCGTAGGAATCACTCTCGCATCCTGCTCAAGACCATGGATATCCCCGGTGGGCATAAGATAGAGACTCTCTTCGCCGAAACCGACCACCTCGGCCTCGATATGGGCGCCGTTGCTGCTGACCACATCGCACTGGCCACCGATGGCGGCACGACAGCCTACGGCTTCCAGGGTAAGGCCAACCATACGAGTGAGACGTCCCTCAACCACCAGGCCGCGATCGTCACCCAATCGGTCTTCGTAGCGCTTCAGCCGCTCTGCCCAGAGTACCTGACGCTCTTTGCCCAGGGGAGTTTCACTCATTTAGCTCTCATCCTCTTGGTCGTCCACCGATCTGGCCCCTGCCAGTAGTGGTGCAATCAGACTTGCCAGACGGGAGTCGAGGGTGGCATCGACCTGGGAGGTCTCGGTGACCACCTTGCAACCGCCTCGATTGATGACCGGATCCTCCACCAGGCTCCAGCCCAGTTCGCTGTCTCCCAAGGCGTATATTTCACGAATCAGCTCGGCATCCTCAGGATGGACCATCAGGCGAACATTTCGGGAGTTGACCGGCAGGATGGAGAGGGCCTCCCTCACCACACCGATAATCAGGTTGGGATCACTCTTCACTTCACGCCGAACCAGTTGTTTGACGATGGCGATGACCAGGGAGAGGAGTTCGCGCTCGACCTGATCATCCAGCTCTCTCAGGGGTGTCTCAAAGGATCTCAGTAGCTGCTGCATGTGATTGGCATAGGATTGCAGCTCCTGTTTGGTCTGCTCCAGGCCCTCTTTGTGGCCGAACTCGAAGCCCTCCTTTTTACCCTGCTCATAGCCCTCGTCATAGGCCTGTTTCTGAATCTGTTCCAGGTCGGCCGCAGTGGGAGGCGTTGAGGGCAGACGTACCATCGCCCTATGTGCTTTGTCAGAACCGTGGTTGTCCGGCGGCAGCCACTGGCGGACTTCATCGTCGGAAGTCGGTTTAGACGAACTCATCACCACCGCCTCCCAGCATGATCTCACCAGCATCGGCCAGGCGGCGAGCTACCACGAGGATCTCTTTCTGCGATGCCTCTACATCACTCAGTTTGGCGGGTGCAGCCGCTTCCAGATCGTCTTTCAGCATCTCAGCAGCACGCTTGGACATGTTCTTGAAGATCTTATCCTTGAGGATCTCATCGGCACCACGCAGGGCCAGCAGCAATTGCTCGGTACTGACTTCGCGCAGCAGTGCCTGGATACCACGATCGTCCACATCGATCAGGTTCTCGAAGACAAACATGTTGTCCTGCAACTCCTGACCCAAATCGGCATCGCTTTCGATGATCTCCTCCATCAGCTTGCTCTCGACGGCACCGTCGAGCATGTTGAGGATCTCGGCGGCGGTCTTCACGCCACCCAGGCTGGAGGATTTCACATTGCTGGCGCCGGAGAACTGCTTCTCCAGAATCTCATCCAGCTCCTGCAGAGCAGCCGGCTGGATACCGTCCAGGGTAGCGATACGCATGATCACGTCGGTACGCACCCGTTCGGGGAATTGGCTAACCACCTGGGCTGCCTGATCACTCTCCAGAAAGGAGAGCACGATGGCGATAATCTGTGGATGTTCCAGGCGAATCAATTCGGCGATGGCGCGGGGGTCCATCCACTTCAGCTGTTCCAGGCCCTTGCTGTTGCGGCCGAGGAGAATTCTGTCGATAACGCCACCGGCCTTGTCCTCACCCAACGCACCAGTGAGCATATTGCGGATATATTCATCGGATCCCAAACCCAACGCCGTCTGCTTCTCAAGGGTGGAGACAAAGTGACGCATCACCCCTTCCATCTGATCTGTACTGACGTCGGTCAGGGTCGCCATGGCCAAACCCACGTCCTGCACCTCTTTCGGCCCCATATGACGCAGCAGTTCAGCGGCATCCTTTTCACCCAACGCCAGCAGCAGAATGGCAGCACGTTGAGTACCGCCTATTTTCGCAACAGTTTCTGTCGCTTCAGTTGCCTCTGCAACGGGTTGTTGATTAGTGCTTGCCATCTTCCGCTACCCATTTTCTTACGACTTGTGCCACGCGCTTGGGATCTTCGGCGATCATATTTCTTGCGGCGTCCAGGGTCTTCTCATAACTGCGCGGTCCAGGCAGGTGGAGTGAGCCGTCATCCGCCTCAAGACCTTCCATACCTTCTCCACCCATACCGGCAGCGCCACCCACCATATGCCCAGCCGGGCCTCCTGCCATTGCCATATCACCCGACATGTGAACCACTGAGGCCTGTTTCATCAAACGGTTAATGGTCGGCATGAGGACGAAGAATACCAACAGCAGAAAGAGTAGACCGCCACCTGCTTTCTGTACGATATCCCAGAACCAGGCCTCTTCCCACATGGGTATCTCAGGCAGGGGTTCCGGGGCTTCCGGTACAAAAAAGGATTCGTTCATCACCTGTACGCTGTCGCCACGTTGTAGATTATAGCCGATGGCGTCCTTAACCAGATTGGTAATGCGGGTGATCTCTTCCTGTGTGCGCTCCACGACTGTTGGCTGTCCTTCTTCATTGAGGACAGTACGATCATTCACTACCACAGCGACGGAGAGCCGGCGTATACGATTACTCGGCAGACGGGTATGGCTGATGGTCTTGTCGACCTCGTAGTTACGGGTCGCCCGCTTGCTGGTATTCAGCGGGGTGCCTCCCTCCTGGCCGGCAATGCCCCCTGCGATTTCCGGTGCCACACCGGCAGCTGGCGGCTGATTGCTGAGGGCACCAGGTACACCCTGGACCTCGCTCAACAGGCTCTTCTGTTCATTGATCTGCTCAGATCTCAGTGCGTTTGCATCGGGATTGAAATACTCCTGGGTCTGTTCAGAAATGGTGAAATCCACATCCGCAGTCACCTCGGCGCGCAGGTTGTCCCGACCTACCAGAGGCGCCAGGATATCTTCGATGCGCTGCTTGAAGTGATTCTCCAGGCCGCTGGTATATTCAAACTGGCTGCTGGTCAGCTCCATCTCGCGGGAGTCCCGCTTGCTACTCAGGAGACGTCCCCGCTGATCCACCACGGTTACGTTGGAGACATCGAGTTCCGGTACGCTGGATGCGACCATGTGGGTGATCGCCTCGACCTGGGGCTTCTCCAGGCTGCGTCCTGGATAGAGCTTGACCACCACCGAGGCGCTGGGAAATTTACGCTTGCGTACAAAGACCGACTGTTTGGGGGTCGCCAGATGGACCCGGGCACTCTCAACATTGGCCAGGGTGCTCACCGAACGGGCCAGCTCACCCTCGATGGCTCTCTGATATCTGGCCGATTCGACCAGACGGCTGGTGGTGAAACCGGTATCCTCCTGCATCAGCTCGAAGCCCACCGAGCCGGACTGCGGCAAACCCTGACCGGCAAGTTTCATCCGCGCCTCCTGCAGGGATCCGCTGGGGACCATGACGATGCCGTTGCTGTGATCGACCTCATAATCGATACCGGCGGCCTGCAACGCCTGAGCGATCTCCGTCGCATCCTTAGGCGCCAGGTTACCGTAGAGCGGTGTGTAACTCGGGGTCCAGGACCACATCACCATCACAACGCCCAGGGCCACGCTGGCGGCGATGGCTATCATTACGGCGAATTGGCGCACAATGGGATTGTCCTGCAGACGGTTCGCTGTCTGCATCTCTGTACCGATCACATGTTCAGTTTCTGTTGCCATGGTTTTCTTCTAAATATCAGTTAGTTAGATTGGCATATTCATGACGTCTTTGTACGCTTCAATCAGCTTGTTGCGTACCTGGACCATCGCTTCGAAGGAGAGGCTCGACTTCTGCGCCGCCACCATTACCTGGGCCAGATCCATGTCCCCCTCGCCTTTTTCGAAAGCGGTTCTCATGGCACCGGCCTCCTGCTGGATTTCGTTGACCTTGTCGATGGATTGCTTCAGCAGAGCGCCAAAATCGGCACTCCCCGCCGCCTGCGTCTCCTCGGTCTGATTGGTCGCCTTGGCGGACATCGCCCGCATCTGCGCAAGGACCTGGTCGATGTTCATGTTGGTGTTCATGCGAAACTCCCCGATAACTGGACTCGATAACTCTCTATACGCACTATCTGTACCATCTCTATCAACCCGGAATCACCACGCCGGCATCACGCATGCGGGCAATCTTATATCTCAGAGTTCGCTGGCTGATGCCGAGCTTTTCCGCCGCCATTTTGCGGCTGCCGCTACCCTCTGCCAGGGCGTCGAGAATCATCTGCTCTTCCACCGATCTGAGATCTTCCGGCAGGCGTCTTGCGCCGCTGCTAGAAGGCTTCTCATCTGTTTGAGCTGCAACCGGTACGGCTGACTCTTCAAAGCAGAGATCCTTGACCTCTATCTGATTGTTCTCGTGCAGGATCAGGGCCCGCTGCATCAGGTTATCCAGCTCGCGGATATTGCCCGGCCAGGGGTGACTCAGGAGCTGCTTTTTCGCCTCTGCACTCAGTTCAGGCAGGCTCTGTCCCGGGCGCTGGTTCTTACTCAACAAGTAGCGGGCAAGGGGCAGGATATCCCGCTGGCGCTCACGCAAAGGTGGCAGGGTCAGGGGAAAGACATTCAAACGATAGTAGAGATCTTCACGAAATCGACCCGCCGAAACCTCTTCCCGCAGCTTGCGATTGGTGGTGGCCAATACCCGGACATCGAGTTCGATCATCTTGCGTCCACCCAATCGCTCAAGTTCCCGTTCCTGAAGCACTCGCAGGAGCTTGGCCTGCAGGGCGAGACTCATCTCGGAGATCTCATCCAGCAAAAGTGTGCCGCCCTGGGCCTGTTCGAATTTACCCGGTGCCGATTGATAGGCGCCGGTGAAGGCGCCCTTCTCATAGCCGAACAATACCGCTTCCAGCATATTCTCCGGGATCGCCGCACAGTTGATGGCGATAAAGGGGGCGTTGGCTCTGGCGGAGCAGTGGTGAATGTATTGGGCAAAGACCTCTTTACCCGTGCCGCTCTCGCCGTTAAGGAGCACTGTTGCATCACTCAGGGCGACCCGACGGGCGAGTTCCAGAACTTCACGGCTGCGCAGATCCTCCGCCACAGGACCATCTATCGAAACCTCTTTCTTCACCGGCTTCATCAGACTGGCAACCTTGTTGACCAGGACCTCCGCCTCGAAAGGTTTGCTGAGATAGTCGACAGCACCCTCGTGCATGGCGGCCACGGCCTGTTCGATGGAGCCGTAGGCGGTCATCAGCAGCACCGGCAGATCCGGATGGGAACCCTTGATCTGGCGCAGCAGGGTGTTGCCATCCATTGGTCGCATCTGTACATCACTTACAACCATGCCGATGGATTCACGTTGCAGGATCTCCAGTGCGGCCTTGCCATCCTCGGCCACCTCAACCGGAAAACCTGCCAATTCCAGGGTATCGCTCAGAGCTTCCCGCAGAGCCGCATCGTCCTCAACGATCAGGACATTCGCCAAACTCATGGCAGACTCCTCATATTTTCAGTTTGCACATATTGGGTTTGCATCAACACGGGGGATCTATCCTCATGTAGCGCAAGTGGGAATCGGATATGGAATGCCGCGCCACCACTGGGCGCGGTGGAGACATGGATCTCGCCAGCATGGCTGAGCACCAGATTCTGCACCACCGCCAGACCCAGTCCAGTGCCACCGCTTCTGGTGGTAAAGAAGGGATCAAAAATCTTTGTCTGTAACGACTCGGGGATGCCCTGGCCATCATCGGAGAGAGAGAGTTCTATCTCATGGGAGACCTTTAACTCGAGGCTGATCTTTTTGGCTTCATGTTGAATCGCGTTCTCCAGCATATTGGAGAAGAGTCCCAGCAAGGCATCCTGGCGACCAGTCATCTTTGCCCGGCCGTCGCTCTGATCATTAATGACCAGCTGGACATGGCTCTGCTGCAGGCTCTGCTCAGAGGTTTTGGCAAAAGCCGCCAAGGTATCGCTCAGGGAGATCACCTCTTCCCCCGCCATATCTCCACGGGCGAACATCAGGATGTCGTGAATCTGACGCTCCATATGCTGCAGACGATCCCGCAACTTGGCGGTGAATTTCCTGCGCTTGGCCGGATCGAGTTGATCTGTGGAGAGATGGGAGGCGTAGAGCAAGGCGCTGCTGAGAGGGGTTCGCATCTGGTGCGCCAGCTGAGCCGACATCTCACCCATTGCTGTCAGACGTTCACGCCGGTTCAGATGCTCCTGTAGACGACGGGTCTCCGTCACGTCCAACAAGACCAGTATCCGGCCCGGGCTCTGCTCCAGATCACAGCTGGTCAGGGTCAGCAGTTGTCCACTCTTCAGCTTCAGCTCGTTGCCTTTAATGCCGTCATTCAGGGCAACCTCCTGAAGCAACTTGTGCCAGGAGTCATTGAGTCTGATTCCAGTCAGAAACTCTGTCGCTGCGGGATTGAACTCTTTTACGCGGGATTCATCATCCAGCACGATAACCGCTGCGGGCAGTGTCTCGAGAAGTCTTTCGAGTCTATCCGCCAGGCGCTCCTTCTCCGCCAATTGCAGCATGCGCTCACTGCGTGCCGCTGCCAGCTCCTGACTCAGTTCCAGCACCTGCTCTTGCAGCTGTTGATAGGAACCGCTCAACTCCTCGGAGAGCTGATTGAACATCAGGAAGGCGGACTCCAGCGCGTGCTGTTTGTCGGATATGGAAGGTTTGGGTTGCACCTATCTCTGCCTCTGTCGTTGCGTCGGTTTTTACACAACAGACAGATGCTAATAGTGTGCCAATTTTACATATTGTTTATTTTCAATAACTTACAAATGTTATTGAGAGGTGACGTCAAATTCCCGTCGACTCACTTTGACGCTGGAGACCATATTTACGCAGTTTTTCGACCAAAGTGGTCCGGCGCATATGCAGGCGTTTGGCGGCATGGGCGACGATTCCATCCGACTCATCCAGGGCCTGCTGAATCAGGCTCTGCTC
>JBNKMQ010000399.1:0-5995 GCA_050293225.1 Sedimenticolaceae bacterium | reverse complement strand
TTTTCTTTTTTTAGATATTCCATGAATTCGTCATGAGAATGGCAAGTTAATTTAACTATCTCACTAATTTACATAGTGAAATTCTCACCCAGGTAGACAGATCGGACCTGGGGATTGGTGAGTATCTCCTCAGTAGGCCCTTCAGCAAGTACCTGGCCGCTGCTGATGATGTAGGCCCGATCACAGATATCGAGGGTCTCTCTGACGTTGTGGTCGGTGATCAGGACCCCAATATCGAGGGATTTGAGGTGCTGGATGATCTTTTTGATATCGATGACCGCAATGGGGTCGACGCCGGCGAAAGGTTCGTCCAACAGAATGAAGCTAGGCCGAACCGAGAGGGCCCGGGCGATCTCCAGGCGCCTGCGCTCTCCACCGGACAGGCTCATGGCCATGCTCTCCCGCAGATGGTCGATGCCAAACTCTTCTAACAGCTCGTCGCAACGTGCCTGCCGAGTGGCCTTATCGAGTTCTTTACGGGTCTCCAGGATGGCGAGAATGTTGTCTTCCACGCTGAGACGGCGAAACACTGAGGCCTCTTGCGCCAGATAGCCTATGCCCATACGGGCGCGCTGATGCATGGGGAGATCGGTGAGATCCTGCTCGTCGAGCAGGACATTCCCCTGGTCGGCCCGGATGAGTCCGACGATCATGTAGAAACTGGTAGTCTTCCCGGCTCCGTTGGGTCCGAGCAGGCCGACGACCTCTCCACTGGAGACGGAGAGAGAGACTCCATCGACAACACGACGTTTTGCGTACGCTTTGATTAGCCCTTCGGCTTGCAGCTGGCTCATGGTTGCGACTTTTTCTGCGGCTCGATGGTGACCCTTACTCGCTCTTTTCCATCGGCGCTACCGCCGGCTTTGACCTGGGAGGAGGTGCGGTTATAGATGATACGGTCGCTACGGAACTGGTCGGCTCCCTGTTCCAGCAGGGCATCGTCAAACAGCAGTAGCTCATCCCGGTTGATATAGAACTCAGCGCGCAGGGCGTGGCCGCGAATCTCCACCTGGTCATCTCCCATCTGCCGAAATCGGGTGGGTTTGCCCTCGCTGGTGATTCGGTCGGTCTTACCCGCTTTGCGATAGATCCAAAGCTTGTCCGCCCAGAGTTTTAGGCTTCCCTGGGTAATGACCACGTTGCCTTGATAGAGGCTGACGCCGGTGCCCTCGTCGATGGAGACGCTGTCGGCCTCCAGATGCATGGGTTGATCCCGGTCGTCGCTCAGGGCCTGCAATGTGAGCGGCCAAACCAGTATGGCCAGCAGAATCACTCTACTCAAATACATATTTACCTCTGACTTGGCTCAGGAGATTGATCTTGACCGGGGCCTTCAGCCAGCCCTCCATACCGACCGCTTCGATCCACTGCTGGTTGCTGTCGACACGGATTGGTGCATCTGTGGTTGTATGGGCTGTCTCTGTTTCGACACTAAGGTTGCTGGTGACGATATGGTAAGGAGGGTGTGCTGATGTGCCCTCTCGCTTCATAACCACTTGCCCCGGCATATGGATAATATCTGTCTCGCTGTAGGCGATAGCCTTTTCCGCCTGCATGCGCCAGGGTGGAGTCTCTGTGTTGTAACGCCAGAGAACGGGCGTGGTGAAAACAGAGCTGGCGGTGGATTCAAAGTGTTCCATGTGAGGGGTTTCCAGGCGTTGCACTAGCTGGCCCTCTTCCCCATAAACATAGACCTTGAGATTGTCAGCAATGTAATCGGGATTCTCTGAGGTCACCCGCTGTGTCTCGGGCTCGGGTTGCATGATCTCCCGCAGCCACCAGCCGATACTCAGCAGTGCTGCAAGCAGGAGAATGCCACTGAGCATTGTACGGTTCAAAGATAGTGTTCCAGGGCGGGTTTCAGGCTGCCCTGGGCCTCCATGATCATCTCACAAACCTCACGCGCTGCACCGCGTCCACCCGGGCTGGGTGTCAGCCAGTGGGCATGCTGTTTGACCAGAGGGTGGGCGTCATTCACGGCTATCGCGAGCCCCACCCGGCACATGATTGGAAGGTCCACGACATCATCTCCCACATAGGCGATTTGATCATCCTGCAGACCCAGTTTTGCTTTCAGTTCTTCGAACGCAGGCAGTTTCTCCTGTTTACCCTGGTAGACATGCTCCACACCGAGGTTTTGCATTCGGTAGCGAACGACCTCCGAGGTGCGACCGGTGATGATGCCGATCTCGATGCCGCTGAACTGCAACATCTTCATGCCGTGGCCGTCGCGGGAGTTGAAGGCCTTGTACTCCTGGCCGTCATCGCCGAAATAGAGGCTGCCATCGGTAAGCACGCCATCGACGTCGAATATCACCAGCTTGATCTCTTGCGCCTTTGCTTCTACATCCTGCACTGTCTCCTCCGTATCATATTTATTCTGTTTTGTATTGGAAGGGTCTGGACGCTAGATTACCCCAGCCCTCAGCAGGTCGTGCATATTGAATGCGCCGACCAGCTGTTGTTGATCATCGACTACCAGTAGACCGTTGATCTTTTTTTCATCCATCATCTGCAGGGCCTCCGCTGCAAGCATATTCGGGGGTACCGTCTTACAGTTCCTGGTCATCACTTCGCTTACCCGCTGTTGATGGATATCCACCGGGTTGTTCAGTGTGCGCCGAAGGTCGCCGTCGGTGTAGAGACCTTCAAGGCGGCCCTGCTCATCCACTACGGCGGTCATCCCCAATCCTTTTGCCGACATCATCTCCAGGGCGTCGTGCAGGCTGGCTTGGGTGTTGACCAGAGGCAGGGCGTTGCCGCTGTGCATGATGTCACTGACATGGAGTAGCAGCCGTTTACCCAGACTGCCGCCGGGGTGGGATAGGGCGAAATCCTCCGCGGTAAATCCTCTTGTTTGCAGCAGGGCTACAGCGAGAGCATCGCCCATGACCAGTGTTGCAGTGGTGCTGCTGGTAGGGGCCAGGCCCAGTGGGCAGGCCTCTTTTTCCACACTGACGTCGAGATGCACTTCGGACTCTTTGGCCAGGGTCGAGCTGGGATTTCCGGTCATGGATATCAGGGGTGTGCCGAGTCGCTTCAGTAGCGGAAGAATGGTCAACAGTTCGTGGGTCTCCCCAGAGTTGGAGAGTGCAAGTACCACATCCTGCGGGGAGATCATGCCGAGATCGCCATGGCTGGCCTCCCCTGGGTGGACAAAGAAGGCTGGGCTGCCAGTGCTGGCCAGGGTGGCGGCGAGCTTGCTGCCGATATGCCCGGATTTACCCATACCGGAAACCACGATCTTGCCCTGGCAGTCGAGCAGGTAACGGCAGGCCTGGGCAAATCCCTCATCAAGACGATTGAGCAAAGCGGAGATGGCCGCCGCTTCTGTCTCGATGACCGCGCGTCCGAGACCTGTTATCTGGGCTATATCCTGTTCGTTTACTTCTTTCTTATTGGTCATATTACCGATCCAATTCGCAGCTATCTGGCTAGGTCTTCACCATGGAGAAGAATAACAGAGACTGATAGGCGATAAACGCCATGAGCAGAATGACACCCTCAAGCCGGTTGATACGCCCCTGTTTACCGAAGAACCCGTAACCCATGATGAAGATGGCGACAGTGAGTGCCAGCATGGTCGGCTGGTCCCGGGTGAGTACTTCGGGCAGAAAGGGCCCGGGGGCGATGATGCCGGGCAGGCTTAAAACCGCGAGCAGATTATAGAGGTTGGAGCCGATCACATTGCCGATAGCGATATCGTGTTCGCCTTTGAGGGCGCTGGCGATACTGGCAGCCAGTTCCGGCAGGCTGGTGCCGATGGCGACAATGGTGAGACCGATGATCACATCGCTAATGCCCATGGCAGAGGCAATATTTGCAGCCCCCCAAACCAGTGCCCGGGAGCTGGCCAGCAGGGCGATGAGTCCTAGCAGAAGCCAGAAGATCGCCTTGCCGGTGGGGATGTCGTGGGGGATCTCGGCGTCAAACTCCCCAGCGATGGGATCGCTCTGGCCGGTCTTGGCTGAGTAGAACATCCACCCCAAGATGACACACAGGAGGAGTAGCAGAATACCGCCGTCGATTTGGTCGAGGGAGCCGTCCCACATCAAGGCAAGGCTGATCAGAGATACGGCGAGCATGATCGGATACTCCCGCTTGAGAACGCTGGAGTGAACCGCCAGCGGTGTGATCAGCGCGGTAAAGCCTAGGATCAGACCGATATTCGCAATGTTCGAGCCCAGGGCATTGCCGATAGCAAGGCCCGGGTTGCCGTTGAACGAGGCGATACTGGAGACCAGGATCTCTGGAGCCGAGGTGCCGAGCCCTACAATTGTGAGACCGATCATCATGGGGGAAACGCCTAAGTTATTGGCTAGCGCCGCGGCGCCGCTGACGAAGCGATCGGCTCCCCAAACCAAAACGACAAGTCCGATGAGAATAGCGAGGGTGTTGAGTAACATTTAGATCTTGGACTGCTGTCTAAGGTATTAAGTAACTGTTTTAATAAGGTTTATTCTGCCGGCGATTGACGTAAGTAACGCTGGAGTGGCAACCTTGGGAAGATGGATCATAGCAGATTAAGGGTCTGCTGTAGGCTTGACATAAGGTTTAGAGTATAAGAAAATGCAAATATACTGATTTGATATCCTCGTTTCAGTATTCCTCCTTTGGTGGTTATTCTTAAGCGCGACCTATTTATATAGGTTGCGCTTTTTTTTTTGACTCCAATATGGATGGGCCTTGTGCCTTGTCTGAGGATCATGTATTATCCGCCGTCTTTTTCGAGACATGACAGTTCCCTACCGGAGCGGCATCAAATGACTACTACTGTTAGCACAAAGCCGGCGGAGGTACGCCGTAATTGGTACCTCGTGGACGCCACAGACAAGACCCTGGGTCGTCTGTCCACTGAAATCGCCCGCCGTCTGCGCGGCAAGCACAAACCGGAGTACACGCCACACGTGGATACCGGTGACTACATCGTCGTGGTAAATGCGGAGAAGGTCCGTGTTACCGGCAATAAGCTGAGCGACAAGATGTACTATCACCATACCGGTTATATCGGTAACATGAAGTCCATCAGCCTGGAAAAGCTGCTTGAGAAGGCCCCTGAAGAGGCCATTCGCCATGCAGTTAAGGGTATGATGCCTAAGAATCCTTTAGGTCGCGCCATGTTCAAGAAGCTGCGCGTCTTCGCCGGCAACGAACATTCTCACCAAGCCCAGCAGCCCGAGCCGCTGGACATTTGACAGAATACATCAGGTTAAGATCATGGCAGATATGCACAACACAACCGGTCGCCGTAAAAGCTCCTCCGCGAGGGTCTTCCTCACCGCAGGCAGCGGCAACATCGTGGTAAACAACCGTCCACTGGACGAGTACTTTGGTCGTGAGACCGCTCGCATGGTGGTACGTCAGCCGCTGGATGTCACCGAAATGGGTGACAAGGTCGACGTCAAGGTCACCGTCAGCGGTGGTGGCACCACCGGTCAGGCCGGCGCCATCCGTCACGGTATCGCCCGTGCCCTGGACGCCTATGACGACAGCCTGCACACCACGCTGCGTCGTGCTGGCTACCTGACCCGCGACGCCCGCGCCGTGGAACGTAAGAAGGTCGGTCTGCACAAAGCCCGCAAGCGTCCTCAGTTCTCCAAACGTTAAGACTGGCCGGCGCGCTTGCGCGCCAGGTCTGCAACTGGGGATTCGTCTAATGGCAGGACAGCGGACTCTGACTCCGTATGTGGAGGTTCGAATCCTCCATCCCCAGCCAACAGAATATCAAGCCCGCCGAGCGTGGGCTTTTTATTGTCTGGCTTACGGAGTCGGGGGATGGAGGGTGAGAAGCTCCAGCAGGTTCGACGACGAAGCGAAGCGGAGGAGAACGGCGGCTCTGCCGCCGGCCCCGAAGGGGTGAGGCCCATGGGGCCGAATAATCCTCCATCCCCAGCCAACAGAATATCAAGCCCGCCGAGCGCGGGCTTTTTATTGTCTGGCTTACGTAGTTCGGGGGATGGAGGGTGAGAAGCTCCAGCAGGTTCGACGACGAAGC
>JBNKMQ010000398.1:0-8525 GCA_050293225.1 Sedimenticolaceae bacterium | reverse complement strand
CAGGAGTTGGTGGTGCCCAGGTCGATACCAATGATTTTGCCCATAGTGTTTAACTCTCCAAATTCTTTATCGTAAATCGTTCAAAATCTCGTTGACTGACCCTAATGTGGGGCCAACCCCTGACAATTCAAGCCTTTTCGTCGATGCTCGGTGAACCGGCCTTGGAGACCATCACCATCGCCGGACGCAGCAGGCGTCCGTTGAGCAGATAGCCCCGCTGCACCACGGCGACCACGGTGTTCGGCGCCACATCTTCCCGCTCCTGCGTCGACATCGCCTGGTGAAATTCCGGGTTGAAGGGTTCGCCTTCGGGATTGATCTGCTCGATGCCCTGCTTCTGCATCACGTCGGTCAGCAGTTTCAGGGTCAGCTCAGTGCCTTCACGCAGCTTATCCACATCCGCCTGCTCGTCCTGGGCCGCCTGGTGGCCTAGCTCCAGGCTGTCCCACACCTGCAGTAGCTCCTGAGAGAATTTCTCCAGGGCGAACTTGTGGGCATTCTCCAGGTCGCGCTGGTTGCGCTTGCGCAGATTATCCAGCTCGGCGCGGGTCCGCATCAGCTGGTCCCAGTGCTCATCCGCCTTGCTGCGGGCGTCCTCCAGCAGCTTGGTCAGTTGACTCTCATCTACTGCTTCGACCTCTGCCTCATCGGTCAGGTCTTCAGCGGTAGCCTCTACCGCTTCTGCGTTTAGTTCCGCCTCGGTCTCGTCGTTCACATCTGACGGCTGTTCAGGCTGATCCTTATCAATCACTCACTTAACCTCGATAGTCGTTGTTGGCTTTTCCGATCTGCTGATCGGTCGAATCCTGGGCAATATGGGGACGCTTACTGTTTTTTCAAGGCCGCACCGAGAATTTTTGCCGTGATGTCGACCACTGGGATGACCCGCTCGTAGTTCATCCGGGTGGGGCCGATCACCCCGAGAACGCCCACTGTGTCCTCGTTGATCTGGTAGGGAGCAGTCACCACCGAGCAGCCGTTGAGGAGTTGGTAGCCCGACTCCTCACCGATAAAGATCTGCACCCCTTCGGCATGCTGGAACTGATCCAGCAGATGCAGCAGCTCCCGTTTCTCGGTGAAGGCGTCGAAGAGTTTTCTCAGCTGCTTCAGGCTGGCCAGCTCCTCGAACTCCATCAGATTGGTCTGTCCGGCGATGACGCAATCCTCTTTCGATTCGCTCCCCTCCACCAGCTGCCCCGCCATCTCCAGGGCCTGAGTCATACGCTGATCGAAGGACTCCCGGGTTTCATTGAGCTCTTTCAGCACCCGGTCCCTCACCGTCTCCATGTCGTGACCGGCAAAGGAGTGGTTGAGGAAGTTGGCCGCCTGATCCAGCTCTGCCCGGTCGAAATCCCGGTGGGTATTCAGGATGCGGTTGTGCACATCGCCGTCGTCGGTCACCAGGATGGCCAGCACCCGGCGATCCGACAGGGGCAGGAACTCAATCTGCCGGAAGACGGTGCGGTCGTGTCTTGGTACGGTCACTACACCGGCCATGTGAGTGATACCCGACAGGACCCGGGAGGCGGAAGCCAGCAACTCCGTGCCGCTACCCGCACCCAGCACCTCAGAACGAATCTTGGAGATCTCCTGCTCTCTAAGGTCCTGCACCGTGAGCAGGGAATCGATAAACATTCTGAAGCCGGTAGTGGTAGGAATGCGTCCGGCTGAGGTGTGCGGAGAGGAGACCAATCCCAGGTCCTCCAGATCGGCCATCACATTGCGCACCGTGGCGGGACTCAGATCGAGCCCGGTATCTTTGGCCAGGGTACGGGACCCCACCGGTTGACCTTCGCGAATATAGCGTTCGATCAACGCCTTGAGAAAGTGCTGGGCACGCTCACTGACGACGGTTTCGTTAACCGGGGGATTAGTCACCTAAGGGATCTCCAGAGAATCTGTTAGCACTCTCCAATATTGAGTGCCAGAACATGGAAATTAGCAATAACACCTATATGAGTCAAGGGAGAACAGAGTTCTTGGATTGGCCTTGACAGCATGCTAACTTTGATCGCTCCGTCCCATTTCAATAATGAGTTGGACGGCTTAGCGCAGACTCAAGGCAGATGATGTCAAAACCCTTCGAAACAATCGGGCTGATCGGCAAGCATGGCGACTCCATCGTCAAAGAGACCATACTCAAGCTTTGCGACTATCTCGAATCCCGCAATAAGCAGGCACTACTGGAGGAGACCACCGCGAAGATGCTCGATGGTCAACCCATCGACTCACTGCCCGATATCGACCTGCCCGGCAAGTGTGATCTGGTGATCGTGGTGGGTGGTGACGGCACCCTGCTCCACTCCGCCCGGGTACTGGCGAAACACAATACGCCGCTACTCGGCATCAATCTGGGCAGACTCGGTTTTCTAGTGGATATTTCGCCGGACAACATGGAACCCCATCTCGACGCCATCCTGGCGGGCAACTACGAGCAGGAGGTTCGTTTCCTGCTCGAGGTAAGCATGGGTGACGAATCCTCCCCGAAGCAGGAGATCGTCGCCTTCAACGATGTCGTGCTGCATAAGTGGAATATCGCTCGCATGATCGAGTTCCGCACCTATGTGGACGGCCAACTGGTCAACGATCAACGCTCCGACGGCCTGATCGTATCGACTCCTACCGGTTCCACCGCCTATGCCCTCTCCGGCGGCGGTCCTCTGCTGCATCCCTCTCTCAATGCCATCGTCATGGTGCCGATCTGTCCGCATACCCTGAGTAACCGCCCCATCGTGGTAGACGGCGACAGCGAGATCGAGATCCGTCTCGACAAGGCCCTTGCGGAAGATGTACAGATCACCTGTGATGGCCAGTCGACCCTGCCGGTGATGCAGGGCGAAGTGATCAGAATCCGTAAAGCGGAACATCAGATCCGTTTGATCCATCCCGAAGGCTATGACTACTACAGCATCCTTCGCGCCAAGCTGGGCTGGAGTGAAAACCCCAGCAACAACCGATGCTGACAGATCTGCAGGTCCGGGACCTGGCCGTCGTCTCTTCCCTTGAACTGGAACTCGCCTCGGGGCTGACCGCCCTCACCGGGGAGACCGGTGCCGGTAAATCTATCCTTATCGACGCCCTGGGCCTCGCCCTGGGAGAACGGGCGGACAAAGGCATGATCCGCAGCGGCAGTGAACGGGCCGAAGTCACTGCCGTATTCGATATCTGCAACGATGAGAAGATAAAGGCTTGGCTGAAGGAGGAGACCCTGGATGAAGATGACGACTGCATCCTGCGCCGCAGTCTCAGCCGGGAGGGTCGCTCCCGGGCCTTCATCAATGGCCGTCCTGTGCCACTGCAACAACTGCAGACCCTGGGCAACCTGCTGGTGGAGATCCATGGCCAGCATGCCCACCAGTCTTTAATTAAGAAGAGCCATCAACGCTATCTGCTCGACGCCTATGGCGGCCATCTCTCCCAGGCAAAAGATACGCAGCAGGCCTACGACGCCTACCAGACCAGTCGAAAGGCCCTTGAGAAGCTCTCCAGCGAGGCTGCCGATCGAACCTCCAGGCTCGAGCTGTTGAACTATCAGCAGACTGAGCTCTCCTCCCTCAATGTCACCGCAGATGAGATTGCGCAGATCGATCACGACCACAAGAGACTGACACATCTCGACCAGCTACGCAGCAAGTGTGGAGAGATGGTGGATGGCCTTGATGAGTCTGAACCCAGCGTACGCAGCCTGCTGGTCCGCTATAGCGAGCAGCTTGAAAACCTGACAGAGATTGACGAAGACTTAGGCTCCGCCCAGGAGATGCTCGCGGGCGCCTTGGTCCAGGTCGATGAGAGCCTCGCCTTTTTACGCAACTAGCTGAACGACCAGGAGCTGGATCCAGCCGCCCTGCAACAGTTGGAAGATAGACTCGAGGCGATCCACGACTGCGCCAGAAAGTACCGCGTCTCTCCACAACAACTGCCCGATCGATTGGCAGAGATCGAACAGGAACTGGATCAACTCAACAACGCCGATGTGGCCCTGTCCTCCCTGGAACAACAGGTCGAGACAGAGCGAAACCACTACCTGAAACTGGCGAAAAGGCTCTCCAAAGCAAGGAAATCCACCGCCACCAAACTGGGTGGTGAGATCAGCAAGATGATGCAGCAGCTGGGCATGAAGGGGGGCGAGTTCGCCGTCAACCTGATTCCCCTGGCGCAAGATGAGGGGAATGCCCAGGGACTGGAACAGGTGGATTTCCAGGTCTCCGCCAACCCCGGCATGCCCCTGCAGTCCCTGAGCAAAGTCGCTTCCGGCGGCGAGCTCTCCCGCATCAGTCTGGCGATCCAGGTCGCCACCATCCGCTACAGCACCACACCAACCCTGGTCTTCGATGAGGTCGATGTGGGTATCGGTGGAGGCGTGGCGGAAGTAGTTGGTAAACTGCTGAGAACCCTGGGAAAAGAGCGGCAGATCCTATGCGTGACCCACCTGCCCCAGGTAGCAGCCCAGGCGATGTCCCATCTCCAGGTTAAGAAGCAGTCGAAGAAAGACGAGACCCAGACATCCATTGCCCACCTGGGGCAAGGAGACAGAATCGAAGAGATCGCTCGAATGTTGGGTGGGGTAAAAATTACCGATCAGACCCTGGCCCATGCCAAGGAGATGGTGGAGATGGCAGCTTCGCGCTGAACCTGGCCTACCGCCTCAAGGTTATTTGATTTTTTTACAGTTGCCATTGGTGCAACGGCCATAGATGGTCAGTGAGTGATCGACCATCTCAAACCCTCGCTCTTCGGCAATCTGTTTCTGGCGCTTTTCAATGGTATCGTCCATAAACTCCTCCACCTTGCCGCAGACAACACAGACGATATGGTCGTGGTGCTGGCCCCGATCGAGCTCAAACACCGCATGCCCGCCTTCAAAATTGTGTCTGACAACGAGACCCGCCGCTTCGAACTGGGTCAGCACGCGGTAGACGGTGGCCAGGCCAATCTCCTCGCCTCTCTCCAGCAACAACTTATACACATCCTCTGCGCTGACGTGACGTTGAGAACTGCTTTCCAACAGCTCCAGGATCTTCACTCGAGGCAGAGTAACCTTTAGCCCCGCGTTCCGAATCTCCTGATTATCCATCCCATCCTCCGGTAGATATGTCGATTGAATGATGAATGCGGTAAGATTGACCGACTAACCGGATTGTACTTGTAATGAAAAAGATTCTCATCTATATCTCATCACTATTTCTATTAGCCCTCAGTGGCTGCACCAACTGGGATGAATTCTCCCTGGTGCATAGTCCCGACATCGAGCAGGGTAATATCATCACCCCTGAGATGGTCGCTCTACTTGAACCCGGGATGTCGAAACGTCAGGTGAGCTTCGCTCTCGGCAGTCCGATGCTGAACGATGTCTTTCACGAACAGCGCTGGGACTATCTGCTCTCCATCAAGCGCCGCAACGAGCCTCTGGAGATCAAGCAGTTCTCAGTCTATTTCGATGGTGACAGGCTGGCGCGTTATAGCGGTGATATTGAACCCGCCACGACTGTAGAGACGGAGCAGGAGAAGAAGGAGGTCCTGGTCAGTGTACCGGACTACGACGGCGACCTGGGCTATCTGGACAGATTCTGGCGCTTTCTGGGGTTTGGCGAGGAGTCCACAAACTAGCTTCCGAGGCTATTTGTCCCCTCCACCCTTCCGCATCTGTTTACCCTCGGCGGCACGCTTCTTTCGTGCCTCTTTGGGGTCAGCGATGAGAGGACGATAGATCTCGACTCGGTCGCCATCACTCAGCTCCGCATCCAGCTTGGCGGCCTTGCCGAAGATACCTATCTTGTTGCTGCTGAGATTGATCTCGGAGAAGCGCTCAAGAATACCTGACTTCTCTATCGCCTGCTGCGCCGTCAAAGCGGTCTCAGACTCCACCGCTATCAGCGCCTGCTCATCCATCTTGCCGTAGGCCACTTCAAACTTCACCCGTTATCTCCTCTATAGATTTCATCCGCCCGCTTGCAGAAGGCATCCACCAGGGAATTGGCTATCTGGTTGAATACTCTCCCAAAGGCGGCATCGATCAGCTTGCCGGCAAACTCAAAATCGAGTACCAGCTCTACCTTGCAGGCATTCTCCTGCAGGGCGTGGAATCGCCAGCCCCCCTCAAGCTTCTTGAACGGCCCATCCCTTAGCAGAATATCCATTCGCTCATTCACAAACAGCCGGTTGCAGGTGGAGAAGCGTTGTCTGATACCGACCCGGGAGACCTCTAGCTCGCCGCAGATCTCTGTATCGGTACGGGTGATCAGACGGCTGTCGCTGCACCAGGGCAAAAACTCCGGATAGGACTCGAAGTCACATACCAGCTCATACATCTGCTGCGCTGAGTGGTGTACCAACGCACTCTTACTCACTAATGGCATGCTCAGATAATCCCTATCGCGTGTAGGAATACTGCCACCACCGCCAGGGGGGAGATGTAACGGATCAGATTCCACCAGACTGAATAGCTACCCGACCCCATGGCGAACTCATCTACGCTATTGGCGCGCTTCATGATCCAGCCACTGAAGATAGCGATAAGCAGACCCCCCAGGGGTAACATGATATTGGCTGCCAGATAGTCGAGCAGATCGAAGAAGGTCTTATCAAACAGCTTGTACTCGTCGCCGGACCAGATATTGAACGAGAAGACACTCCCCAGACCCAATATCCAAGTGGTTACTCCAATCCAGACAGCGGCCCGAACCCGGGTCATGCTGCGATTCTCCACCAGCCAGGCCACCGCCGGCTCGATGAGGGAGATCGCCGAACTCCAGGCGGCAAACACCAACAGGATAAAAAAGAGTGTGCCAAACAAGTGCCCCCCCGGCATGGCGCCGAAGGCAATGGGCAGGGTCTGGAAAATCAACCCGGGACCGGCTCCAGGCTCCAACCCGTTGGCGAAGACGATGGGAAAGATCGCCATCCCTGCAACCAGGGCTACCAGGGTATCGAGACCAGCGATCAAAATCACAGATCCGGCGATGGAGGCCTTCTTCGGCATATAAGAGCCGTAGACCATAATTGCGCCCATGCCCAAGCTCAGGGTAAAGAAGGCATGGCCCAAGGCCACCAGGATCGGGCTGCCGCTAACTTCGCACTGCTCCAATCCGGCAACCATCTCACACTCATAGATCAGTTTGCTGAAATCAGGAGTGAAGAGAAACTCCGCTCCCTGGGCAAAGTATCCGGTACTCATGGCATATCCGACCAGCACGATCAGCAACACAAAGAGCGCCGGCATCAGATAGGTCACCGCCTTCTCCAGACCGGCCTTGACCCCCTTTGCCACCACAAACATGCTCATCAGCATAAACAGGGTGTGCCAGGCCAGAATCCGCTCCGGATCACCAACAAGGTCGTTGAACATCGTCTGAATGGTGCCGGCATCCGCCCCATTGAACATCCCTGCTCCGGCCCGTACCACATAGGCCAGAGCCCATCCAGCGATAACGCTGTAGTAGGAGAGGATGAAGAAACCCGCCAGCACACCACTCCAGCCGATCAGTGACCAAACCTTATTCGCCCCTTCTTCACGGCTCAGTGACGCCATGGTATTGATCGGACTCTGCCTGCCCCGACGACCGAGCATGACCTCCGCCATCATGATCGGGATACCCACAATGGCGATACAGAGCAGATAGACGAGGACGAAGGCCCCACCGCCATGTTCGCCGGTGATATAGGGGAATTTCCAGATATTGCCCAGACCCACTGCGGAGCCGGTCGCCGCGAGGATGAATATCAGCCTCGAGGACCACTGACCGTGGATGGATTGTCTCTCTGACATTGGACCCCGCCTGCGAATCTTATTCTATTGACTTGAAAGTCAGCCATTTTCCGTAAAAAGGGGATCTATCTCAAGCATATGGGAAAAGCTGCCCCACTTTACCTGCTATTTAGCCTTGAATAGCCCGCTGTGCTGGAGTGATCAGGCAGACCTGTCTAGAATAGCGCGATGTCGAAAAAAGCAAAGAAAAAAGGTTCTGGCGGCGCCACCATTGCGCTGAACAAAAAGGCCGGTCACGATTTTTTTATCGAAGAGCGCTACGAGGCGGGTCTCGCCCTGCAGGGCTGGGAGGTCAAGAGCCTGCGCGAGGGTCGCGTACAAATCAAAGAGAGCTACATCACCATTAAAGAGGGTGAGGCCTTTCTCTTTGGCGCCCACATCATACCGCTGACCACCGCCTCCACCCACATCCATCCCGACCCCACCCGCACCCGCAAGCTGCTGCTGCACCGGAGCGAGCTGAACAAACTGATCGGTCTGGTGGAACGCAAGGGCTACGCCCTGGTCCCCACCGCCATGTACTGGAAAAAGGGCATGGCCAAACTTGAGATCGGCTTGGCCAAGGGCAAAAAGCAGCACGACAAACGCGCCAGCGAGAAGGACAGGGACTGGAAGCGGGAGAAGGAACGGATCTTCAAGAACGGCTAAGGAAGCAGCCGTAAAGCCCAATTCCTACTAGAGATAGCCAGGGAACTCCCCCTCACATATAATGTCTATTCACTTGACCGTCATGGGGGCGACGTAGGCTTCGACGGGGGTT
>JBNKMQ010000397.1:0-8752 GCA_050293225.1 Sedimenticolaceae bacterium | reverse complement strand
GGGTGATCTATTTGATCTTGGCCTCTTTATACATCACGTGCTTGCGAACCTTGGGGTCGAATTTCTTGATTTCCATCTTACCCGGCTGATTCCGCTTGTTCTTGGTGGTGGTGTAGAAGTGTCCAGTACCGGCACTGGAGACGAGTTTGATTTTGTCACGCATGGCTCAGTACCCCTTGTTAGATTTTTTCGCCGCGGGCGCGCAGGTCGCTGAGGACCGAGTCGATGCCCTTTTTGTCGATAATACGCATGCCTTTGGAAGAGACGCGCAGGCGAACCCAGCGATTCTCGCTCTCGACCCAGAACCTATGGCTATGCAGGTTGGGGAGAAAACGGCGTTTGGTTTTGTTGTGCGCGTGGGAAACGTTGTTTCCCGTTACCGGGCGCTTACCGGTTACCTGGCAGACTTTTGACATGGTCAAAACCTCAAAATTAGATGTCCCTGGGGGCGAAAGGCGCGTATTTATATCAGAGTGTGCCCTGTGAGGCAAGCCGGGGTGGCCTTCTATGCGGGGCGGGGTTGATGGATATTGGGTTATCCTGTTGTTTGGTAAGGAATTAGCCTGATGTCAGTAACTTATGCCTGCTCTCGGTGTAAAGCCTCACATCAACCCCATCTCTGCCAGCGAGATAGGCTCACCATCGCCGACAATGATGTGGTCGAGCACGCGGATATCCACCAGGGAGAGGGCTCGCTTGAGGTGTGCAGTGATCTGACGATCCGCCTGACTCGGTTCAGCAATGCCCGAGGGGTGGTTGTGAGCCAGAATCAGGGCGGCGGCATTGTGCTCGAGAGAGCGCTTCACCACCTCTCTGGGATGGACACTGGCGCCGTCGATGGTGCCGCGAAAGAGCTCCTCGAAGCAGATCACCCGGTGGCGGTTGTCGAGAAATAGACAGGAGAAGACCTCATAGGGGTAGGCTCTCAGCTTGGCCTGCAGGTAGCGCCGGGTCTCCGTCGGGCTGGAGAGGGTGTCGCTCAGCATCATCTGCTCCTGCAGGTAGCGGCGGGACATCTCCAACACGGCCTGGAGCTGGGTGTATTTGGCCAGGCCCAACCCATGTCCCTGGCAGAACTGCTCCTGGCTTGAGGTGAGGAGCTGTCTGAGTCCTCCAAATTGATTCAATAGGGAGCGGGCCAGGTCGACGGCGGTCTGCCCGGAGACACCGGTGCGCAGGAAGATTGCCAGCAGTTCAGCATCGGATAGGGAGGCAGGGCCTCTCTGTAAGAGTTTCTCTCTCGGCCTCTCATCCACGGGCCAGTCAGTAATCGCCATGCAAGACCTCCTTGTCTTGTTGGATCTGCCGCTATGTTACCCCGCAATGAAACGGCTGACGACAGTCGAGAGGTGTTTTTACCTGACAGGAATTCAATCGGCCCAGAATAGAAACGATTAATTGAACAGAATCAGTCAGATGGGTTAATCTCCACTATTGCACCGAGGAATTAGACTGCAACTATGCCCCGACTCGAGAAAAGAAAGATCCTTTTGGGGGTCTGTGGCGGTATCGCCGCCTACAAGAGCGCCGTTCTACTACGGGCATTGCAGCAGGCCGGCGCTGAGGTCCGGGTTGTGATGACCCGCTCCGCCGAGGCCTTTGTGGCGCCCCTGACATTTCAGGCGCTCTCCGGTCATCCTGTCTCCAGCGAGATTCTCGATCCGGGGCAGGAGGCGGCCATGGATCATATCAGCCTGGCGCGATGGGCCGATATGATTCTAATAGCCCCGGCCACCGCCAATTTCATCGCCAAACTGGCCAATGGGCTGGCCGATGATCTCCTCTCCACGCTCTGTCTTGCAGCCGAAGCCCCCATCGCTGTGGCGCCCGCCATGAATCAGGCCATGTGGAACAACCCTGCGACCCAGGAAAATACGACCCGGGTTAAGTCCTATGGACACCTGATCTGGGGACCGGGTGAGGGTGATCAGGCCTGCGGTGAAACGGGAGCGGGACGAATGCTCGAGCCGGAAGAGCTGGCACAGCGAGTTGAAAGTTATCTCTCCCCAGGGCCTCTTCAGGGGCTGTCTGTCCTGGTCACTGCCGGTGGGACCCAGGAGCCGATTGACCCGGTGCGCTTCGTCGGCAATCGGAGTTCAGGTAAGATGGGCTACGCGTTGGCGGAGGCCATGGGGGATCTGGGTGCGAAAGTCAGTCTGATCAGCGGACCTGTCGCTCTCGAACCGCCCCAAGGGATGGATGTTGTTGCGGTAAAAACCGCCGAAGAGATGTACCAGGCGGTGATGGCTAGGGTCTCACAATGCAATATCTTTATCGGTGTGGCCGCCGTTGCCGATTATCGACCGAGCCTTGTTGTGGATGAGAAGATCAAAAAAGAGAGTGATTCTCTGACCATAGAGTTGGTGAAAAATCCCGATATTCTGGCTGAGGTTGCTGCTCTTGAGAAAGCGCCCTTCACCGTTGGATTTGCTGCTGAGACAGAAAATGTTGAGGCCTATGCCAAATCTAAGCGAGAGGCCAAAGGGGTGGATATGATTGCCGCCAATCAGGTGGGCTTGGCCGAAGGGGGCTTTGAAAGTGATCACAATGCCCTGATCCTGCTCTGGGAAGGTGGTAAGGAGACGCTGCCGATGATGGACAAGGTGCAGCTGGCGAAGTCTCTGGCTGAACATATTCTCAAGAGGTACAGGCAATCTGTTAGCGTGCCGGGAAGATAGTGCGCTCTTTCGCTCCAGCCCGCCTGCTGAGAGGTGTTGGAGACGAAAAGTTCTTTTTCTTGGATCGCCTGTTGAGATATGGCAGGTGTTGGAGCCATAGCATAGACTTGCAATAAGTTTTGGCATGGAGTTTTTATAGCTGGGGTGAGGGATATCACAATGAAAGGGATGACCTTTGACTGCGACTCACAGCCCTCTAAGGGTTGATGGGTCATTGAGGAAGACTATGGGGTTGACGAACAAAAAAGGCGATGCAAACAAACAAGGGAAAGGTGGGCGCGGTATCCTGGGATACTGGGTAATCGGAACACTTGGACTGCTCCTATTGACGCTCGCTGCGGAAGCACTGATATATTTTCAGTCTCAGACTGTATCTACAGCGCAATCCAAAGCCCAGACAAAAGCCGCTGCCCAGGCAATAGCCAGCCAGGTGGAGGCGTTGACCCGGCAACGCAGGAAGTTGATTGAGGGCCTTGCAAGTCAGCCGGAACTCATCGAACTTTTCGAGTTGGGAGATCCTCAGGCTCTGGCTTTGGAGCAAGATCGGCTGACTCAATTGGTGCCTGGCGTGATGCAGGTTCGCCTTTTACCTACAGGTACCAGTGAGCCAGATACTTCACTCAAACCCCATATGAGCTATGCCTCTCTGGATATGTTGCAAAGGGCTGAGGCAAAAAAGGGTGCTCTGCTGTCCGAGGCACATCAATATAAGACCAAACACCAGCATATCGCGATTTCCGCAGCTATACGATCCACTGCCAGTGGGTCTGCGCTGGGTGTCCTGCACGCCGCATTCCCACTTACCGATTTACAGACAATAGTAGACTCGGTGGACGACTATGCGGGGCGCGTTGAAATACGGCAGATTGTTCCGAACAAGAGCCCGTTCACCTTGGCAAGCAAGGGACCGGAGGTTGGTGGCAGCGCCCCCGACAGTGTGATAACCATCTCAGGCAGTATCTGGCAACTGGCCTATTGGGGTGGTGTCGGTGCCGGTATGGGCTTGATGGGCAGATTGATGCTGATCGCCCCCGGGATTGTGGTGTTTCTGCTAGCCGCTCTCCTCTTTTTCTTCCTGTCTAAAAAGATCCTGCAGGCGCTGAAAAAAGATCAGAGTGCCATACTGACCCAGTTTGAGTCGCTAATGGCTGGACGGCCTCCAAAGTCGCAAGCGGCAGAGTTGGGTGACCTGCAACCCACCTTTGATGTGGTGGAGCACCAGATTAGAGAACATCGTGCCTCTATTGCTGGAAAGACCAAGCAGCGGCAGGCTTCATCCGAAGCCGGTATCACCGTAGATGAGGGGGTGCCAAAAGTACAAACGGCATCTTCAGCCAGTCTGACTGAGCTCGTGGATATCTCCCCCTCTATTTTCAGAGGCTATGACATAAGAGGTGTGGTAGGGGATACGCTAACCGAAGAGGTTGTAACTGCACTCGGCCAGGCATTCGGTAGTGAGGTCTTCGACCGGGGATTTCAATCGGTCGTGGTAGCGAGGGATGCACGTAACTCCAGTGATAGCCTGCAGAGTGCTCTGATACAGGGACTCAAGGCAAGTGGTCGGGATGTCATCGATATCGGTCTGGTACCGACGCCGCTACTGAACTATGCGGTTCACGAGCACAATATCGAGTGCGGTGCGATCATTACCGGCAGTCACAATCCACCAGAGTATAACGGGCTGAAAATGGTCATTGCCGGTGAGAGCCCGACCCGGGATGGGATACAGGATCTGCGTCGCCGTATCGATGCCAGCCAACTATTGCAGGGTGAAGGCTCATTCGACTCGATGGATATCATTGGTGACTATATCGAGCGTATCGTGTCCGATATCCGGCTTGGCCAGCCGATGAAGGTGGTTATCGATTGTGGCAATGCCGCTGCATCCACGGTTGCCCCCGAGCTCTATCGTCAACTCGGGTGCGAAGTGGTGGAGCTTTTCTGCAACGTAGATGGCAACTTTCCCAATCACCACCCCGATCCAGGCGATCCAAAGAACATGCAGGCACTGCAACAGGCGGTGGTAGAGCATCAGGCCGCTCTGGGTCTCGCTTTTGATGGTGACGGAGATCGGCTAGGCGTGGTCGATTCATCGGGTAAGTTGATCTGGCCTGATCGACTGCTGATGTATCTGGCAACGGATGTTCTCAGTCGTGAGCCGGGTGGAGATATCATCTACGATGTCAAATGCAGCCGACATCTGGCCAACATCATTCTCTCCAATGGCGGTCGTCCGCTGATGTGGAAGAGTGGTCACTCGAATCTGAAGAGTAAGTTGAAGGAGAGTAACGCCTTGTTGGCCGGTGAATTCAGCGGCCATATTATCTTCTCGGAGCGTTGGTATGGTTTCGATGATGGGCTCTATGCCGGAGCGAGATTGTTGGAGATTCTGTCGCTCGATTATCGCACCAGCGCGGAGGTCTTTGCCGATCTACCTGAAGGACTTGCCACGCCAGAATATTCATTGACTCTGGAAGAGGGGCGGTCTCAGGAGATCATGCAGGCAGTGGATGCCCTTCCTGACCTGCCAGGTGCCCGTCTTGTGAAGATCGATGGGCTACGAGCCGAATTCGAACAGGGTTGGGGCTTGATACGGGCGTCAAACACGACTCCCGCCCTGCTATTTCGTTTTGAATCGGATAGTGAGGAGGGCCTGCTCCACGTGCAGTCGATTTTTAAGGACATGCTGTCGAAGGTGGCGCCGGATGTCACAGCGCCTTTCTAGCCGATTCAAAGAGACAGAGATCGGATTTTCCTGACCAACTATTTGTTGTATTTAAGCTAACGAAAAATGAGCCTATCCAAAGAACAGGCGCACAACGTCGCCGATGTTTTAACCGCTGCACTGCCATATATACAGAGATTTAGTGGCAAGACCATCGTCATTAAATATGGCGGTAACGCCATGGTGGATGAAGATCTGAAGAGCAGCTTCGCCATGGATGTGGTGTTGATGAAACTGGTTGGAATCAATCCAGTGGTGGTGCATGGTGGTGGACCACAGATCGCCAAACTGCTCGATCGGCTGGGTAAGGACTCAAAATTCGTGCAGGGCATGCGGGTCACTGACAGCGAGACCATGGATGTGGTGGAGATGGTCCTCGGCGGTCTGGTGAATAAGGATATTGTCAGCCTGATCAACCGGGCCGGTGGGTCGGCGGTAGGTCTGACCGGCAAGGATGGTGATCTGATTCATGCCCGCAAAATGGTAATCAGACGGAATAGTCCTGATCTGGAGGCCTCTGAGATCATCGATATCGGTCATGTCGGAGAGGTGGAGAGCATCGATGTCAGCGTGGTGAATATGCTGGTGCAGGGAGATTTTATCCCCGTCATTGCCCCGATCGGTGTGGGCAAGGATGGCCACTCTTACAATATTAATGCCGATCTCGTTGCCGGTAAGGTGGCGGAAGTGGTACAGGCCGAGAAACTGATTCTGTTGACCAACACCCCCGGTTTACTGAACAAGGATGGAGGCTTGCTGACAGGGCTCTCCGCAGAACGGGTCGACGAGTTGATTGCAGATGGCACCATTCACGGTGGCATGCTACCAAAGATTGCCACTGCCCTGGAGGCGGTTAAGGCCGGTGTCGGTTCGTCTCATATTATCGATGGCCGGGTTCCTCACTCTGTTCTACTTGAACTCTTCACGGATGAAGGCGTAGGCACACTGATTCGGCGGCGTTGATGAGTCAGCCGAAACCGACACGCCGCCAATTGATCCTGGAGGCCTTGGCCCGGGAGCTGGAGGAGAATCCGGGGGAGAGAATCACTACCGCCGCTTTGAGTCGTGCCGTGGGTGTGTCTGAAGCGGCCCTCTATCGTCACTTCGCCAGTAAGGCAAAGATGTTCGAGGGGCTGATCGATTTTGCCGAAGAGAGTATCTTCGCTCGCATCAACCAGATTATGCAGGAGCCCCTGGAGGCTCGCCAACGCTGCAACCAGCTGCTCTACCTGTTGTTGGCTTTTTCTGATAGAAATCCCGGTATCACCAGGGTACTGCTGGGTGATGCGCTGGTTGGAGAGACCGAACGGTTGCTGACTCGGGTCAGTCAGTTTTTTACCCGCCTGGAAACCCAGCTGAAGCAGATATTGAGAGAGGGCGAGATGCGTAGTGAGGCGTCATCTCAGGTTGAGGCCGGCGTTGCGGCGAATCTGATGCTGGCTCTTGCCGAGGGCTTGATGCATCAGTATCTCCGTAGCCGTTTCCAATTACGGCCATTGGCGCAGTGGGATGCCCAGTGGCAGGTACTGGAGCGAAGTCTGTTTACTCGCTAGGTGAGGCAACTTCCACAGCATTCGCCGACAATGGAGTCTTGCTGCCACCGCCCAAGGCAGTTTGAAAACCACTTTTTATGCGCTGCACCTTCTCGCCTCTTGCACACAGCGCTCTTCCCTGATTGGTCTCTTTGCAAGTAAGGTCGAGAAAAATGAGGGTCTGATTGGTCTTGCGGTCTCTGATTTTCGAGACAGTCATGCTGATGTCGTCGTTCTCAAAGGGTTCAGCCGTCATCAGAATGTTCTTTCCATCCATGCGGACAGGCATGCTGCTGTTGGCCTTGACATAGGCTTTTGCCTTCAGCCAAGCCTGCTCGCAATTGTTCTCTTGTGAGCAGTTATAGACGTTCTGCAGTGCTTCTATAAAGGATTGATCCGCCTCTTTTTGCGGATCGTTGGTCTGGCTCAACTTCTTCAGCTCGCGGAATCTCTTTAGGTCTGTAGCAAAGGATTGCCGTATGCGATTTTTTTCCCGTTCTCGCTCGACGATAGATTGGTAGGCGTCTTTTAGCGCTTGGCGTTTGGTTTCAATATCCTTGAGGTACCTTTTTGAGACAGTCTGCCCGCTGAGTTCTAAGTTTGCGGCATTTTTCTGCATGTCGCTGAGGGTGTTTTTCAGGCGTTTAATGTTGGATTGGGTCACCCGAATGTAGGTGTCAACGGCCTGGATTTGTCCCTCTCGGGCCATCTCAATGTCATCTATAGTGCGAAAGGTGCGTAGTAGTACACGGTCTTCGGCACGTTGCTCTTCAGCCAGTCGCTCCTGCTCTTCACGAAGTCGCGCTTCTTCAGCCTCCTGTTGAATCTCCTCCGGGGTTTTGGCAGCGTCAATACGATCGATAGTGATTCCGTGCTCATCCAGGTGCGTGCGTGCTCTTTTGGTTTCGCTGGGAGGGATCTTGTCCGAATAGTGGGTATGTCCTTCGTCGTCCACCCATTTATAGAGCTTTCCGGCGTGTCCGCTCAGTGGCAGGAATAATAGGATTACAAGAATCAGAAGAAATTGGGGTCTCAAAGACATATTACAGTGTCTCGTTTCTTGAGCTTTTCTAGTGGTAAACATGGATTATACTGCGAGCCTCACCATTTAAGATACTCCGTTTGTGGAACAGTTCACCCTTTTTGTCATCTCTCTGCTGGCCAATCTCTTCTCCGCATTCTCAGGAGGCGGCGCGGGACTGGTTCAGCTGCCTGCGCTGATCTTTCTCGGATTGCCCTTCGGGGTTGCCCTGGCTACACACAAAATTGCGTCTGTAGCTCTCGGTATCGGCGCCACAGTGCGACACTTGAGGGAAGGAGGGCTGGAGCGGCAATTCGTGGTCTTCATGCTACTGGCCGGTATCCCGGGTGTGGTCATCGGCGCAAGCCTGATCTTGCAGGTGGCCGATAGGGTCGCCGAGATGGCTTTAGGGCTGCTGACAATGGGTTTGGGGATCTATTCGATCCTAAGCCCATCCCTGGGTCAGGAATATCAACCCACCAACAGAAGCCGCCAGGGCTTCGCCATTGGCGGCTTGGGTTTCTTTCTGATCGGTATATTGAATGGCTCACTGACCTCAGGTACCGGTCTCTTTGTTACCCTCTGGCTGATCCGGTGGTTCGGTCTGGATTATCGACGGGCAGTGGCCCACACCCTGGTGATGGTCGGCGTTTTCTGGAACGGCACCGGCGCCGTTACCCTGGGGCTCCTGGGAGAGGTGAAGTGGACTTGGCTGCCGGTACTGCTGCTGGGTTCGCTGCTGGGCGGCTACCTGGGCGCCCATCTCTCCATCGCCAAAGGCAATAAGTGGATCAAA
>JBNKMQ010000396.1:0-5064 GCA_050293225.1 Sedimenticolaceae bacterium | reverse complement strand
ATTGCCATACTGGTGGTGCGCTATCCCGACGATCTTGGCCTGTTTTGGAAAGACCTGCAGCAAGAGGTCGGCCGGTTAGTTGAGGATTCCCGCGAATGGTCCGCTTCGCAGAAACAGCCGACCCCCGATCAATCAGAGCGGCAACCGCCGCAAGAGGCTGATCATGAAGACGGCGCTGCTGCCGTAGAGAACAACGCCCCCAAACCCGATTCACTGACACAGCACCTGCCCATAGCAACCCAAGAAAAGCCAGTCCGTATCGAAACCGAAGCCAAGCCTGAACCGAAACCCGCTTCCCGCCCCCGGTCCGATACGCAGTCACCGCCCCCCTATCGACTTGTGATCGACCAGACGACGGGAGATCTGGCCGATGAATCCAAGCCTCTTTTCACCCAGCTACTGCAACGTTTGCGAGCCGATCCCGCCACGTTTGTGGCGCTGACTGGAGTATCAGGAAGCCAATCCGGAACCCTGCGCGAGATGCGAGATGCACTCAAGCAGGCTGAACTGGTCGCCGACATCCTGCTTCAGGAAGGTATCGCGCAGGAGAGGATAGGGATCGAAGGAAGAAGCGCTAACGGGACCGGCCGGCCTGGCACCGTAGAGGTTAGGTTGAAGCCCTGACCAATAAAGATTTCCTGGTGTGGATGTACTTGTATGAGGCCGGGAACATGCAGATTTTTTTATGGCTTAATCGGCAAATCCTGAAATCGTTCAATCCCCATTGTGTAATGTAATACTCAAGCGACTCCGATTTGTGTCTATCCATCATCTCTGATGAGTGTCGCGTAGTATTCACTAGCAATACGTAACTGAATGATTCCTAACTTGTGGCTATAGTGACGCGCTTTATGATTTTGGAAACATAGTCGCTTGCATCATCTATCTGAAACAGGATATTCCAGCTTTCCATCTTTTTCTTGGTCACTGTTCGCCCATCGCCTGACCACTGACTCTCGAGCACAGATGCTAGCGTGTTTGACACCAGAAAAGCGTGCAGTTCGATCGTTTTATTTTCTGGGGCCTGGTTATGCAGGTCGGCCTCGATATCCTTGATGGTTTTGTAGAACTGAACCTTAGGGTCCTCGGGCTTATGGTTGCGCAGTCCTTTGGGATCGATAAACACGATCTTCTGCTTGTTGTCCTTGATGAGCCAGAGAATGAAATCGGGATAAAATCCGCCCTCAAGAAAGAAGCCGACACCATCACCACGGCTTTCGTTTCGCAATAGATATGCTTCGAAGTCCTGGAATACGCCATTTTCCATGGCCCTCTGCATGTCCTCGACAAACTGCTGTTCCCCTTTGTTGAGGGGGACAGGGGCTACTTCGACCTCCTTGTCGTGCTGTGCCAGAAGCGGCTGGTAGAGATGACGCTCGCACCAGAGCAGCTCCAGGCCGCTTGGTTTTTGTCCGCGCCAATTAGCGATATGACCAGCCTGTATCTCACCTCTCAGTTTGTCCAGTTGCTTGATCAGTGAATCATGGCGAATACGGTCCACGGTGAGCACATAGCTGCCGTCTGGTGTCTCCTCGCTGACGCCGGGGAAGATCTCCCTGTCGCCAACCAGGGGGCGATACTCGAGCTTGTCGGCCTCCCACTGTTTTCGACGCCAGGCGTAAAAGGCCTCGGTGTATTTCTTCAGTAGGGATAAGGCGATGTCGTACCAGGTTCTCAGGCCGTCCAGTGCACCGGGAGAAAGTGTCTCCTTGGGCGCGTAGAGGGTGTACCAGGAAATGTCTGAGAGAATTTCAGAGATATGTGCCGGATCAATGGTCAGGGTCGCCCAACGTTTATCCCGCTTGAAGGTGAGCAGATCGAAGTAGAGCTTGTCCATATCCAGCATGGATAGGTGAAGCGCATTGAGCTTACCGGGATTACGCCCTGCCACTTGAGTTCCCTGCCGGTCAGTTGCGAACCCCTTCACTTGGGGATACCAATCCAGCGTTATACGGGGAGGATCGATGAAATAGTCTCTCTCCTGGGGTTTGAGCCTGTTTGGGGGCAGCAGCAGTACTTGTTCCGCAAGCTGGCTGAATGCGCTTCCCTGGCCGCCCAGGGCTCGACCGGCGATAGATTCCTTGAGCCGAATGACACTGAGGTTGTTGGGCAGGGGTTTGAGATTGACCAGGGGCAGCCGGTACTCCTCCAAGCCTTCATTGATCGGAATCTCTTCCTCTTCGAGCTCTTTGCGGAACTGGGCAATGTAGTCTGCCTTAACACCAAAGATATTCAGTGTTTCAAGGACGCCGATATGTTTTGGCCGCTCCAGGTTCTCTGGCAGTTGCGGCACTACCTCAGCGGAGCGCTTCAGGGTGTCGTTCCAGCCTTTCAGGCGAACCCCGCGGCCGAAGAGCTGAATGATCTGGGCGCCTTCGCTCTTGCCCACATTCATCAAGGTCATGTTGGAGACACGCCAGCTGCTCCAGCCTTCCGTGAATTTCTTTGAACCGATGAGCACGTTAACGCGGGAATCCGGTTTATTGATATCGTCGAACAGGGATGCCGAGAAGCGAGCGTCCTGTACGGCCAGTTGGGCTTTCTCGCAAAGTTTGATCAGTCTGCTGTCATCGCCCACGTTGATGACCCCAAATGGGATATCCGATGCACCCGCACGCAGTGCAATCTCACCGGGGACGCCGCTGATGTTCTCCACATAGAGGTGACCGCCTGCGGTATGAAATAGTCTTTCGAGGAGGTCGGTGTAGAGGGCTTCCGGGGATTCGGTCAACGATTTCAGATACTCGAACCGTCCGGCCAGCAGATCAATGCCACCGGCACCGATCATGCCGTCATCCAGCAGCTTCTTGATCGCTGAGACGGTTTCCTCTCTCTCCTTTACAACTTTATCGAGGAACTGGAGCACCTGAACCGTATCCGAGGCCTCCCCGGTCGAGAGGCTGGCGGTTACCTTGCTGCTGACAAATATCCACAAAGGTGCCTCAATATTGAAGGGCTTGAGTGCACCATTATCCTCATCGAACAGCCGACGCTGCTGATAGAAGCTCAAGAGGGAGGCAACGAGATAGAGATAGTGATCCTTCCCATCCAGGTTCTTCTGCAGGTTGAGTATCTGCGATTGCTTGCCGTAGCCATCCCCATAAAAGAAGCGATAGGAGTAATCGAACAGGATCGCCTTGCTGTACTGCTGACGTAGGCTGTCGTGGGCCATGGCGGCCTGGGCAAAGGTGGCTGAGTACTCGAAGGAGAAGCCTTTTTCGCAGAGGGCGTTTCTATGGCGTAGCCACTCACCGCCGCCGCCTGAGGCGCCTCGGTGGCCTTCGTCGACCAGCACCAGGTTGTTGTTGCCGAAAGAGGCGGTGGCGACGGTTTTCTCCTTCGCCTCGTCACGGAACTTATTGATGTCGATGACGATCACCGCATCGGCAAACAGCGAGCCCTGGTTCTTGGAGAAGGGGGTGGCATGGATACCGGAACTCTCCAGCTCTCCCAGGTGTTGACGGGTCAGGCCCTCGTTGGGGGTGAGCAGAATGATGCGACCCAGGTCCTTGCTGTTGCCGTATTTCTCAAGGTAGTGCTGATACTGCAGGATATTGGCATGCATGATCAGCGTCTTGCCGGAACCGGTGGCGCTCCAGTAGGCGACCTTGTTGAGTTGCAACCAGGGGAGTTCCCCGTCATCCAGTGTTGCCAGGGGTTGCAGGTCCGGGTGGGCCTGGTTCCAGTTATCCACCTGGGCATTGAGCGCGCTTCGCAGCGCATCGGGCTTGCGGAAGAGCAGTCCAGATAGACCTCGGTGAAGAGCAGCATCAGGTACTGGAAATACTTCCACTCCACCGGCTCTTCACGCGCCAGGGCGCGACCCTCGTTGATCTGCTCGGTCAGGTGTTTGATGTTGCGGTCATACTCCCTGAGCTCTTCATCGGCGATACCCGGCAGGCCCTGTGCCTCACCCAGCAGGCGTTGAACGATCTCGTGTTCACCCTCGCTGTTGCGCCCGACGACTTCGCCCATCATCTGGTGACGGTCGCGCAGCGCCTCGAGCAGGGGAACTTCCCGTCCATGAATCCCGTAGCGGCCATCTGTCGAGTCGAAGCCGAACAGGGAAAAGAGCCACTGATTCAGCACCAGCTGGCGGCTGAAGGGAAGGGGAGGCGCCTTTTTGCTCTTACGTGCCATGCCTTAACCTCAGTGCCCGCTGGTATCGAACATCAGACGGTGGAAATCCTCTTCGATGAGCTTGATACGCGCTTCGAGCAGCTCGCCGTTGCGCCGCTTGGGGATGGTGATGTTGTGGTCGCCATTCACATAGAGGATATCGAACTCATCATCGGGGCTTTCGCTCAGTCGGATCTTCAGCTTGTCGATCAGCACCGCATCGAGTACCGCGTTGTCCTTTACCAGGCCGTTCTCCTCCTGGTCGATTACGCTTGGCAGATTGCGCCAGACGATCAAGACCTTCTGGCCCTTGCGGGTGGTGCCGGCCACGCTACGGAACCACCAACGGCCACTGTCAGTTCGTTTTACATCGGCCCGCCAACGGCCGTGTTCAGCCTGACTTAGTTCTGCCTCGAAATGGATGGGGGCGGCGATATACTCCACCGTCAGGCCGATCAACCAGTTGAAGGTCTCCAGCAGATCCACGTTGACCATGCGGGTTTCGTCACCAGTCGGATTTCGGACCTTGAGTTGGTATTTGGTGGGGTCTACGAACTTGGAGACATTGAGCAGTGAATCGGAACCGCGGGTCTCTACGTCCAGCATGTAGTTGAGCAGGTAGGCTTCGCGGGCAGTCTGCTCATCTGGGATTTGGGAGTTGAGTAGGTCACGCTGGGCCTTTTCCCTATTCAGTTTTAAGTTAGTAAGGGTATCTTCGTAGCTTTCCAATCTGATGTACTTGAAGCAGTAGGAGGTGCCGTTTAGATTGCCCTCAGGGTCGGGCATTGGTTGGCCAGTATTCCAGTCTCGGCAATATAGAATACGTTGAATCCTTGGCAATAGTATCTGGTCAAAATGCTCGCCCATCTCAACCAGAATGGGCTTTCTCATGCCGCCATCTTCCCTGTTCAGCTCGACTACTGCCTGTCCAGTAGTGCCTGAGCC
>JBNKMQ010000395.1:0-13298 GCA_050293225.1 Sedimenticolaceae bacterium | reverse complement strand
GATACTCGGCGCCCTCGCCTCCCTCTGCCTGGTGGTACTGCTGCTGACCGGCATGCCGGTCGCCTTTGCCCTCGGCTCAACGGCTGTTCTGTTTCTTGTGATCGACGGCGGCTTTAGCAGTTTCATGGTAGTGGGTGACACCCTCTTCTCATCTCTCGATGAGTTTGCCCTGCTATCCATCCCAATGTTTCTGGTCATGGGCTCGGCCATCGCCGCCTCCCGCGCCGGAGCCGATCTCTACGAGGCGCTCGACCGTTGGCTCTACCGGGTTCCCGGCGGGCTACTGGTCTCCAACATCGGCGCCTGTGGTGTCTTTGCTGCACTCACCGGCTCGTCACCCGCCACCTGTGCCGCCATCGGCAAGATGGGTATCCCGGAGATGCGCAAGCGGGGCTATCCGGCGAGCCTGGCCACCGGTGCCATTGCTGCCGGTGGGACTTTGGGCATCCTGATTCCACCATCGATCACCATGATCGTCTACGGCATCGCCACCGAGACTTCCATCGGCCGTCTCTTTGCTGCCGGTCTGCTACCGGGAATGATGCTGATGGGGCTGTTTATCGCCTGGTCCCTGATCTACGCCCGCATCAAGGGCTACCACTTTGTCGAAAAGGACAAACACTTCAGCCTGCGTGAGAAGCTGGTGATCCTGCCCAAGGTAATCCCCTTCATGCTGATCATCGTGTTGGTGCTCTGGGCCCTCTACGGCGGTGTCACCACCCCCTCCGAGGCATCCGGTGTCGGCGCCATGGTCTGTATCCTGTTGGTGATGATCATCTACCGGGTCTGGAGAGCGAACCAGCTGTGGCAGATCATCAGCTCCGCCACCCGCGAGTCAGTGATGCTGATGATGATCATCGGTATGGCCGGTCTCTTCAGCTACATGATGTCGAGTCTCTACATCACCCAGGGCATCGCCGAATTCATCGCCGAACAGGAGTTGAGCACCTGGACCCTGATGCTCTATGTCAATATCTTTCTTCTGGTGGCCGGCTTTTTTCTACCGCCGGTGGCAGTGATTTTGATGACCTCACCGACCCTGGTACCCATCGTGATCCAGGCGGGTTTCGATCCGATCTGGTTCGGTGTCATGCTGACCCTGAACATGGAGATCGGACTGATCACGCCGCCGGTGGGACTCAATCTCTACGTCATCAACGGCATAGTCCCCGACGTGGATCTGAAGACAGTACTGCTCGGCGCTCTCCCCTTCATGCTCTGCATGCTGGTGGCTATAGGGCTGCTGATCGCCTTCCCCCAGATCGCCCTCTGGCTGCCCAGCGTATTGATGGGTGAAGCGCTGTAGAGAGCAGGAAGTTATCGAGACAAGACGATCATGAATACTCGAAACTGGTTTGAACGACTCCTCGACAGCGTCGCCGATCGCGGCCTGGAGCTGATTGGTCTGCGTGACAGCGGTGACGATCACACTCCGTCGGATGCGGAACTCTGCCATCGTCTGGTGGACGGTCTGGGTGAGGCCTCAAACATCGCCCTGGCGCGGGAGATCCTGCAACGCTGGGAGTTGATGGATGAAACGCGACGGCTGGATTTTCTGCAGGTCCTGGCCGTAGAGTTTGACCCGGACCCGGAAGAGATCAGCAAGGCCGCCGCTGCCTACCAGCCCAAAGACCCCGCCTCACTGCAACATCTGCTGGCGGTCAGCGAACCCCCCCGTCAAGAGCTGATGCGACGACTCAATATGGCGCCAGGCGGGACTGAAGCCCTGGTGGACATCCGCGCCTTCCTGTTACGCAATCTGAAACAGCACCCTGAACTGAAGGGTGTCGACGACGACTTCCTGCATCTGCTCGCCTCCTGGTTCAACCGCGGTTTTCTACGCCTGGAGCGAATCGACTGGAACTCCCCCGCCGCCCTGCTGGAGAAGCTGATCCAGTACGAAGCGGTACACCCTATGAGCGGCTGGGACGACCTGCGACGCCGCCTCGCCAGTGACCGCCGCTGCTTCGCCTTCTTCCATCCGGCCCTGCCCCAGGACCCCCTGATATTTGTCGAAGTGGCCTTGGTGAGTGTGACAAGTGACACCATCAGTCCATTGATTGACCCAGACGCCCCTGAAGGCGATCCACAACTGGCCGACACTGCTGTCTTCTACTCCATCAACAACGCCCTCAGCGGCTTACGTGGCGTCAGCTTCGGCAACTTCCTCATCAAACAGGTGGTGAGTGAACTATCTGGCGAGTTTCCTGAGATCCAGACCTTTGTCACCCTCTCTCCCATTCCGAGGATGCGTCAGGGGCTGCTCAAAGCTTTTGAGGAACCTGACCACCGAGATGCCATCCTTACGCTACTGGATGATCAGTTGGAGACGCTGACTGAGGCGGCAGGCACCGACAATCCACTGGTGGCGCTGGATAAACTGTTGCAACAAGCGGAGACCTCACAAGCCGATAAATATGCATCGATACTGACTGACCTGGCGCTCTACTATCTGGGCATGATGAAACGGGGAGCTGGGGCCTATGATCCAGTGGCCCATTTCCATCTCTCCAACGGCGCCCGCCTGGAACGAATCAATCTCCACGCCAACCCCTCCAGCCGAGGACTCAACGAGTCCTGGGGCTGCATGGTCAACTACCGCTACCGTGGCGACGAGGTGGTGGCCAACCACGAAGCCTATGTCTGCGACGGCGAGATTGCCCTCTCCAGGGATCTGGATCGACGTCAGCAACAACTCAATGATCGACTAAAGCGAGAGACCGCCAATGCCCTCTGAACTTATCATCGGAAACGCGCCATGCAGCTGCTGACCCTGTTGGTTGCCGGTGCCGCTGCTGGAACCGCCGCCGGTCTTTTAGGCATTGGTGGCGGGGTGATCATCGTGCCGGTACTCTCCCTGGTCTTTGTCAGTGAAGGGGTCAATCCCGATATCCTGATCAAGGTGGCGGTGGGTACCTCCCTGGCCACCATTGTGGTCACTGCGATCTCTTCGATCTGGGCCCACCACAAGCGTGGTGCCGTTCGCTGGCCCCTGGTGAAGATGATGACACCGGGGGTTGTCGTCGGCTCCCTACTCGGGGCTTGGTTTGCCGATCTGATCCCGGGGGCCTGGCTCACCGTCGCCTTTATCCTGTTTCTGCTTGCTGTCTCCCTACAGATGGCCTGGGGCCCGCTGGGAGCCCACCGGGAACTGCCGGGAGTCTGGCCCCTGCGTAGCGTTTCGACCCTTGTCGGCACCATCTCGGCAATGATGGGCATTGGCGGCGGTGCCCTCAATGTCCCCTATCTCAGCTGGTGTGGTGTGCAGGTGAAGCAGGCGATCGCTACTGCGGCCGCCATCGGTTTTCCTCTCGCCCTGGCCTCCACTATCGGTTTTATCATCACCGGTCTTGATGAACCCAACTTGCCGCCACACAGCCTTGGCTATATCAATCTGCCCGCTTTTGCCGGGGTGGTCGGCGCCAGCATCCTCTTCGCCCCCCTGGGGGCGCGCCTGGCCCACCAGCTACCCGACCGAATATTGAAACGGACCTTCGCGGTCTTCTTGTTTATTCTGGCCATGCGTATGGCCTACGACCTGGTAATCCAATGAGCAACGAAAATCTCTATCTACGCTTTGCTGGTGATCGCTTCAAACATGCCGGCGATCGCCCTTTCCTGCTGTCACCCGGAAGGAACCCCCTCAACTATGCCGATCTCGATGAGGCCAGTGGCCGCATGCAGAGTCGATTGATAGCCCTCGGTGTAACCCCCGGCGACCGGGTCATGGTGCAAGTGGAGAAGTCCAACGAAGCGGTCATTCTCTATCTGGCCTGTCTACGTGCGGGGGCTATCTATATCCCGCTAAACACCGCCTACACGCCTGCAGAGGTGGAGTACTTCATGGGTGATGCCACCCCCCAACTCTTTGTCTCTCATCCCGCGAGCAGAGAGAATCTGATGCCAGTGGCCGAACGTATTGGTGTACCCCATCTGCTGACCCTGGGAATCGACGGCAGAGGCAGCTTATTGGACGAGATGGATAGCCTGGATGCGGATCCTTCTGTCGTCGATCGGAGTGGCGATGACCTGGCGGCGATTCTCTATACCTCCGGCACCACCGGCCGCTCCAAAGGCGCCATGCTGAGTCACGCCAACCTGCAGTCCAATGCTGAGGTACTGCATGATTATTGGCAGTGGCAGGATGCTGACGATGTGTTGCTGCACGCCCTGCCGATCTTTCATGTGCATGGTCTATTTGTCGCACTGCATTGCGCCCTGCTGGGGACTTCACCCGTCCACTTCCTGCCCCGCTTCAATGCCGAAGCAGTCATCCAGCTTCTGCCGGAAAGCAGTGTGATGATGGGGGTTCCCACCTTCTACACGCGACTCCTGGACAACCCCAGCTTCACCACCGAGAGCTGTAGCAAGATGCGTCTCTTCATCTCCGGCTCGGCACCCCTGCTGGCGGAGACCCATATCAGCTTCGAGGAGCGCACCGGCCACCGTATCCTTGAGCGTTACGGCATGACCGAGACAGGCATGATCACCTCCAACCCCTATCAGGGAGAACGGGTTGCCGGCACTGTCGGTTTTGCCCTGCCCGGTATCTCAGTGCGTATCGCTGATGACAAGGGCAAGGAACTCCCCCGTGGTCAGACCGGTGTACTGGAGATGACCGGTCCCAACGTCTTCAAAGGCTACTGGCAGATGCCGGAGAAGACCGCTGCAGAATTTCGTCCCGATGGCTGGTTCATCACCGGCGATATGGCGTCGATGGACGAAGAGGGACGGGTCACCATCGTCGGCCGGGCCAAAGACCTGATCATCTCCGGCGGCTACAACGTCTATCCCAAGGAGATCGAGAGTGAGATCGACGAGATCCCCGGAGTCAAAGAGTCGGCGGTGATCGGCCTGCCCCACCCCGACTTCGGTGAAGGCGTCGCCGCCGTGGTCGTACAGGATGGCAGTATGGAGTTGAACGAATCCGATATATTGTCACCGCTACAGGATCGCCTGGCCCGCTTCAAACAGCCGAAACGCGTCTACCTGGTAGAAGAACTGCCGCGGAACACCATGGGAAAAGTACAAAAGGCGCAGTTGAGAGAGACCTACAAAGACGGTTTCAGCGAGTGAGAAGTAAAAGATGATTAGTGCAAACGAATTGGAACAACGTATTCGCGATGGCATCCCCATCGCCGCACAGATGGCCTTCCAGGTCCGTGAACTGTCCACCGACAAGATCAGCGTTGTCGGTGGTGGAGAAGAGAATATCAACGTACATGGCACCGCCTTTGCCGGTTCCATCTATGCCATCGCCACCCTGGCCCTCTGGGGCTTGGTCAATGCGAACCTTCCCGAAGGCGTCAGCCTGGTCTTGGCCGATGCTAACATACGATACCGACAACCCATTGAGGGCGAAATAGAGGCTGGCTGCACTATTTCACCCGATGAGATGAACGCCTTTCTGAGTCAGCTGGCTAACAAAGGGCGCGCACGCCTGCAAGCAATAGTCACCGTCCAAGGAAGAGCAGGTGTAGCTGCCGAATACCAGGGAACGGTTTTTGCCCGAACAGCACCAGATTAAAGGCCAAGATTTCCGCGCAAGGGGCTCGCTGTTAATATTGCGGGTTTGCCAGCGCCGAACCTATTGGGAGACCCCATGCAGCTTGACGATTTTTACTCACAGAACGACGATCTATTCCAATTCAGTCGGGAGCAGGCCAGTCGTTTCGCCAAAGAGGTCGCCAACGACTTCAATCCGATACACAACCCGGACGCAAAGATGTTCTGTGTACCCGGTGATCTGCTCTTCTCGGTTGCCCTCTCCCGCATAGGCCTGAGCCAGGAGATGTGTTTCAACTTCTCCGGTATGGTAACTGACGATACCGTGATCTTTCCTGAAACCGATGCCGAGAAGCTGGAGATCAGCAATGCAGACGGCAAGTGTTTCATGAGCATCGAACGCAGGGGTGAAATATCCCGGGACAAAAAGGTCATTGACCAACTCACCAGCGACTATGTCGCCTTCTCGGGTAAGACATTCCCCCACATTCTGGTGCCGTTGATGTCCGAACAGGGCGTCATGATAAACCCCGCCCGTCCGCTGGTGATCTACCAAAAGATGGAGATTACACTTAAGCGGTTGGATTTAAGTGATCCGAGACTCGAGCCTGCCGACTCCACCTTTGAAGTGTTGGGTAAGAAAGGCATCGTAAAACTTGGGTTCAATATCAAGGATGGTGAGGAGTACGTCGGGCATGGCGCAAAACATATGAGCCTTCGTGGCTTGCGGGATTTCGATGATGAGATTATGTCGCAGCTCGTGGAAGAGTACAGCGGATATAAAAGTGACTATCTAAGAGGAAAAAGCCAAGCCGGTTAAGCACCAGGCGAAATCCAAAGTTTCGCTCGCTATCTCTATAACAGCTATAGAACAGTGATTCCCTGATGTGAGCCGCTTCTGCTCAGCGAACCGCCGAGTTCTGCAGCTCAGAATCGGATAGTATGACCCTTCAGTCTCACGATACTACCCCTTAAGGGGCCAGCTCAGACAAACTCCCCCGGGCCATCGCCACCACCTCGGGTTCGATCAATTTTGCAAATTGATCCTTCGGCGTATCGCGTACCTCATGTCCGTCGTGATAGAGGAGTGCGACATTGAAGGCGCCATCATCAATCGCCTCTTGGGCGATGTTGTCTGGGCTGACAACCACCCGTCCCAGCTTGCGTTCGGTAGGCCAGGAGACATCTCCGTAGGCGTGGTAGACCAGTTCTGAGCAGACGATTCTGTCGGTACTCTGGGTATCGAAGTTGAAGTCGTAGGCCTTGCCGACCTGGCGCAGAGACTGCAGGATAACGTCACGTCTGGCATCAAGATCAAGATCCCGGTGACGCAGCACAGCCAGGTCATCCACATTCATGAAATGGGACAGGGTGTTGATCTCGACGCCGGAGCGCAGGGCCTCGACCACGCCTCTACCCTGACGGATTTCGGAGTGGTATTTGGCTACGACAGGATGTTCCCATAGTCCCAGTTGCCGTAACTCCTGTTCTGTACCAATCCAGACGGCGGCATGCCCCCAATGTCCGGGGATGAAAGAGTCTGTGAGGCGGAAGGGGGTCTTCTCCAGCAGCACATCTCCCGCCTTCAACTCACCGGATACCCGCTGGTAAACAGCAGGATCGTTATCCAGTTTTCCGCGACGGGACTCTACCAGACCGATCACATTGCCGAAGATCATGCTCGACAGGCTGACCCCCTCTTTCTGTAGAACATTCAGAGTGTCTATGGACGAAGTACCGATCAGGTCGATGACATTGCCGGCATAATCCAACGGATGAATCTTACGTACCATCGAATAGGAAGGACTCTGATCGACCAGCATAGCGAGATAGCGTTGATCATCATCACTCGATTGCGCCAGATGAGTGGCATGCTGCTCATACCAGATCAGACCTCTGCGCACACGCAGACGATTTTGAGCCGAAGTAAATGATTTCGCGATCTTGCGCAGCTCCCCTTCAGGAATATGAAATCCGGCATCCCCCTGATTGAGATGAGTGCGCAGAAAGGGATTGTCGCGATAGAGCGCCACCGCAGTCAGGTAGTTGTCGTAGAGGGTCAGTGCCGCCGACAGGGACATGGTGATACCCATCGCCTGTACGACAGCCTGCTGGGGGTCTGCAGGAATCGGCGCATCCAGCCAACACTCATGCGCAGTCGCCACATCCCACAACAGCTTGCGCTGATTGAGAAGCTCCGCTGCCCCCTCACTGAGATATCTCATATCGGAACCCAGTAAAGGCTGCTCAAGCCGCTGCTTTTCTTTCAGATGCGCAAGAAAGGTAATCGCATCTGAACGCAGGCTGAGGGCTTCTTCAGACAGCACCTGATACATGCCCAGCTTGTCTGCCATGGCTTGTGCGGAATATCGCGTCTGCGTCGGGCCTTCACAGGAAGTCCGGGTAAAAAGGTTCTCTTCAGCATGCAGGCTTGTAACGCCAACAAGCAGAGAGAGAGTGAGGATCAAGGCCGAAAACTGTGTACGCGACCAGTGGGAAAAAACGCTATTCAAAACTGCATTCATCTCAAGTATCCGTTCAAGGGCCTGTTAACACTAATTCAATGCCAAGGTTGCTACTTGTAGTGACTCTTGTCCAATCCATACTTTCGCATCTTATCGTAAAGGGTCTTGCGCGGGATACCCAGGGCCTCCATAGTCTGCTTCAAGTTACCTTTCTGCAGTTCAAGCTGCTGCTTGATCAGACTCTTCTCGAAACAGTCGACCTGTTGCGGCAGGGTAATGGCGGTCTCAGCGGCTTCACCTTGCAGCAAGCGGTCGAGATCATAGCCCACATTCTCTCCCAACAGGACATAGCGTTCTGCGATATTTCTCAATTCACGCACGTTACCCGGCCAGGGGTGCAACATCAGGGCACGAATGCGATCCCCATCCGGCGCGGGAACTTCCCGTTCGTAACGGGCGCTCGCCACCAACAGAAAATGTTGGAATAAGAGAGGGATATCTTCGCGTCTGTCGCGCAAGGGAGGGATTTCCAATGTGACAACATTGAGTCTGTAGTAGAGGTCCTCGCGAAACTCCCCTCTTTCGCCTGCCGCCTTAAGATCCGTCTTGGTCGCCGCCACGATACGCAAATTCAAAGGGACTAGCTCATTGGAACCCAAGCGTTCCACCACCCGCTCTTGTAACACTCGCAGCAGATGGATCTGCACCTGCATCTGCATGCTCTCGATCTCATCCAGAAAGAGAGTGCCCTGGTTAGCGTGTTCGAAGCGCCCCACCCGACGTCCCTTGGCGCCGGTGAAGGCCCCCGGCTCGTGACCAAAGAGCTCGCTCTCGATCAGGTTCTCCGGCACGGCTCCACAGTTGACGGCAACGAAATTGTGCGCCCGCCGACGGCTGTGTTCGTGCAGGGAGCGGGCCACTAGCTCCTTGCCGGTACCTGTCTCGCCGAAGATCAGCACGTCGGCATCGGTATCCGCGACCTGGGCGATGGTGGAGCGCAGTCGCTGGATCGCGGGTGTCTGGCCGATGATACGGGGTCCCGGGGCGCTCTGGGCTTCAAGCTCCAGGCGCAGGCTGCGGTTCTCCAGGGTCAGGGCGCGCTTGTCCAGGGCACGCTTGACCGTCTCCACCAGTTCATCGGCGGCGAAGGGCTTCTCGATAAAGTCGTAGGCCCCCTGTTGTATCGCCTTTACCGCCATGGATACATCTCCATGTCCTGTGATCAGGATCACCGGCAGGTCGTGGTCCATCGCCTTGGCCGCCTGCAGGAACTCCATGCCGTCCATACCAGGCATCTTCAGATCGGAGACGACGATCCCCGGCCAGTCGTGGCTGATCAGAGGCAGGGCCGACTCCGCCCGATCGAAGGCGTGCACCTGAAATCCCGCCAGCTCCAGGGTCTGGGCATTGGCGATGCGGATATGTTTTTCGTCATCGATGAATATGACCGGTAGCTGTTGTGTCATCTATTCGACCTATAACCCTCTAACTCAAGAATGAACAGCGCGCCCCCCTGCTCACTGTTCTTCGCCATCAGTGTACCACCCATGCTCTCGACGATATGGTGGGAGATCGAGAGACCCAAACCCAAGCCGCTCTCACGGGTGGTGAAAAAGGGGTCGAATATTCTCTTCAAGTGTTCCTCAGAGATACCGGGGCCATTGTCCTGAATGCTCAATCTGACCAGATCATTACCGGTCTCTATACCGATGGAGACCCAGCGCTCGATCTGCTCCTCCATGGCGTTGACCGCGTTGCCGATCAGATTGACCAGGACCTGTTCCAGACGCACCGGATCGGCCAACACCTCGATCTCCTCCGGCAGCGATTGCAGGCGCACCTCGGTGCCTGTACGACTGAGTCGCGGCAGCAGAATCCGCTTGCTCGCCTCGATGACGTTATGCAGCAGTACCGGCGAGCGCTGACCATCGGTCTTGCGCGCGAAGAGTTTCAACTGGGAACTGATCTGGGTCATGGCACTGATCAGTTCGGCGATCTGATCGAGATTCCAGGCCACATCCTCGCAGCGATCCTGCTGCAGAAACTGCTTGGCATTGTCGGTGTAGGAGCGAATCGCCGCCAGGGGCTGGTTGATCTCATGGCTGATGCTGGCGGACATCTGCCCGAGCATCGCCAGCTTCGCCGCCTGGATCAGCTCGTCCCGGGTCTGGCGCAGGGCCTGCTCCATGCGACGGCGCTCCTGCATCTCCTGCTGTAGATCGACGGTTCGCTCTTCCACCCGCTGCTCCAGCCGGTCCCGTGCCTCGCGCAGGGACTCATTCGCCTGGGCCTCTTAGCGGGCACGCTCCCGGCGTCTTTTGTAGCGCTGCTGCAACACCAGCAACATCAACACCAGAGCGGCAAAGGCGAAGGTGGTGATGATCATCGCCCAACCGACCCGGCCCTGTACCTGCTTCAGCGGTGTCAGCAGATGGACCTGCCAACCTGCGTTCTGCATGGGGATGCGCTGCAAGAGAAAGCGCTCTTCCCCAGACAGATGCTCCAAACCATCCATTGGCCCCAAATGCAGCAATCGGCCGCCATCTTCCAACTCCTCCCAATGGCGCATATTCAGCGCTTTCACCTCAGCACCTGGGTAGCGTCGGCTCTGGTTGATCCGTTCGCGGTCTTTTTCACTCAAGGGATAGAGACTCTTGAAGCGCCAGTCTGGCCGGGTGGTAATGAAAATCACCCCCTCGGGATCGGTCACCACCACCTCTTCGGAGCGGCCCCGCCACTGCTGCTCCAGGGTAACCAGATCAACCTTAATCACCACCGCCCCCAGAATCTCATCCTGGCTCCTGACCGGATAGGCGAAGTAGTAGCCCCGCTTGCCGGAGGTGCTGCCGAGAGCAAAATAGCGGCCCAAGCGCCCCTGCATCGCCTGCTGAAAATAGGGACGATAGCTGAAGTTTCTGCCGATGAAAGGCTTCTCCGACTGCCAGTTGCTGGCGGCAATGGTCAGCCCCTCCCTGTCCATCAGGTAGGTGTCGGAGGCGTTGGCGATAGTGTTGATTGTCTCCAGATAGCGATTCAGGGCCTGGATACGGGTCCGGTCACCTGGCCGTTTAAGCAGCTCAACCAGGGGTTTGTTGGTGGAGAGCAGCTCCGGCAGAAACTCATACTTCTCCAGCTGACCCTTGAGATGGGTGACATAAATATTCAGCTGACGCTGGCCCGACTGCTGCAGCTCGCTCAGGGCCTGCTCCTGCACCAGCTTGGCGATTTGCCAGAGGCAGAGCCCGTAGAGACAGGCGATCACCAGCGTCACCAGCCACTTCTTCGGCAGATTGGCTTCGGCGCTATCCAACGGTGCTATCGGGAGTTTGTAACGTCATCTGGCAAGACTAGCGGATAGCGAGGGGAAGGGAAATAGAAGGTGGCGGCCGATATCAGCCACACCCCGGCACACGACTCCACTGCTGCCGCTGCTCCCTTCCGGGCCTGACGGGGTTCACAGCTTCGCGTTGCGGGGGGACCGATACGGCCACCATAGAGCGGGGGATTATACCGAAAAATCATCGCAGGAACAGATGCGCGCTATCAAAGCCGCACAGGATAGATCAAGTTCGGGGTCAGAGTCATACTCCTCTGACCCCATGCTGAGTACCCCATCCTATGTTAGGTCTCATTTCAGCACTACACTTGCGATTGAACAGCGCAAACCCTGTCGGGTTTATCTGTCCGAGCACTAACCTATCCACCCTGTGAATGAGCCACTATGAATGCCGACAATCAGCTGCAGGATCCTAAAAGCCAACTCATAATTCGTAATGCGACACCTCAGGATGTTGAGGATATCTGTGACCTCACGAACCGCGTCTATCGTGGCAGCGGTATGCAAGGTTATCCCCATGGCGCCGTACGTGGTCAAATCAACCACTTTCCGGAGGGTCAGTTCGTCATCCTGGTGGACAACAAACTTGTCGGCTACTGCGCCACCTTTCGCATCCGCGAGCGGTTTGCCTTGCAGGAACACAGTTGGGTCGAGATTACGGGAAACGGCTATGCCTCACGCCACGACCCTAAGGGTGACTGGCTCTATGGTATGGAGGTCTGCGTCGACCCCGACTACCGGGGCTATCGTCTCGGCAACCGCCTCTACAATGAGCGCAAGAAACTCTGCACCTCTCTCGGATTGAAGGGAATCGTTTTCGGCGGCCGACTGCCGAGCCTTTCAAAACGGTTACGCAAATTCGGTAGTGTCGAAACCTATCTGCAGCAGGTGCAGAGCAAAAAGAGCCGGGACCCGGTGCTCTCGTTTCAACTGCATAACGGCTTCGAGATTATCGGCGTTTTACCCGGATATCTGCCGGAAGATCGGGAATCATTGGGCTATGCGGTGCATCTGGTCTGGCGTAACCCCAAAGTGGATGCGAGCGAAGCCTCGCTGGACGAAAAGTCCTATGGCGCCCGGATGCCCGATTCGGTACGGGTTGGTACCGTGCAGTACATGCAGCGACGAGTCCATTCTTTTGACGAATTCATCAATTTGGTGGCTTACTTTGTCGACGTAGTGGCCGACTACAAAGGGGACTTCGTGGTCTTCCCTGAGATGTTTACCCTGCAACTGCTCTCCATTGAAGATCAGGAGCTCTCTCCGGCGGAGTCAATAGAGGCCTTGACCAAATACACTCCCCGTTTCAAAGAGGCGATGCGGGAGCTGGCACTGCGTTTCAATATCAATATCATCGGTGGCTCCCACCCCACCCGGGTGCCCAACGGCCGGGTCGAGAACATCGCCTACATCTTCCTGCGCGACGGCACAATACACGAGCAACCCAAGATCCACCCGACCCCCAACGAGGTCTACTGGTGGAACATCGAAGGAGGTAGCGACCTGCATGCGATTCAAACCGACTGCGGACCCATCGGCGTCCTGATCTGCTACGATTCCGAATTTCCCGAATTGGCACGCCACCTCACCGACCAGGGCATCCAGATCCTGTTCGTACCCTTCTGTACCGACGAACGCCAGAGCTATCTGCGGGTTCGCTACTGCTGCCAAGCCCGTGCAGTGGAAAACCAAGTCTACGTGGTTATGTCGGGTAACGTGGGCAATCTACCGAATGTACATAATATGGATATCCAGTACGCCCAGAGCGGCATCTTCACCCCCTGCGACTTCTCCTTCGCCCGTGACGGCATCGCTGCGGACACCACGCCCAATGTTGAAACGGTGGCAATTGCCGATTTGCGCCTGGAAACCCTGGTGATGGCACGTAACAGCGGCACGGTGAAAAATCTTAGTGATCGGCGCCATGACCTCTACAGTGTCAACTGGCGCAAACGCTGAGATGAAAAGGCAACGAGCTGGAAGCTGCGCCC
>JBNKMQ010000394.1:0-7287 GCA_050293225.1 Sedimenticolaceae bacterium | reverse complement strand
GATCTGGCCGAGTGGCTGGTTGAACAGCAGATCACCAGTGTCTCACTCAATCCCGATACCGTAATCGACACTTGGCGCCTGCTGACTGGGTTGAAGAAATAAGAGATATAACGCAAAGGGCGCATTGAAACGCAAAGCTCGCAAAGTTTTTATAGTTAAAAGAACTTTGCGTGCACCGCATTTCATCGCGTCCTCTGCGTTACAAATAGACAACCCGTATTGGTAACGAGATGAAACGCACCATCTACTTTCTGGCCGACCACACCGGCATCACCGTTGAGGCGATGGGGCGTTCGCTGCTGAGCCAGTTTGATGGCTTTGAATATGAGACGGTGCATTGGCCATTTATCGATACCCTCGACAAGGCGCGCCGTGTTGCCGAGCGGATCAACCAGACCACCCTGGAGTCGGAAGAAAAACCGATTATCTTTACGACACTGGTCGATCCCAAAATAAGGGACTACTTCAAATCGTTAGACGTTCCGGTGATGGATTTCTTCGAATCCTTTACCAGCCAACTGGAGAATGAGTTGAAGATCCCCTCCTCCCATGCCCTGGGTCGTTACCACACCACCGAGAATAATCGTGCCTACGACCAGCGCATCCATGCGGTCAATTTCGCCCTCAACAACGATGACGGCATGATCACCAAGAACTACGAGACATCCGACCTGATCCTGGTAGGCGTATCCCGCAGCGGAAAGACCCCGACCTGTCTCTTCCTCGGTCTTCAGCACAGCGTACTGGCAGCCAACTACCCCCTCACTGATGACGACCTGGAGAGCGATCTCCTGCCTAAAGCCCTGGTCCCCTATCAGGATAAGCTCTACGGCTTGACCATCGATCCACATCAGCTGCAGCGGATCCGTCAGGAGCGTCGTCCGGGTCGTCGCTACTCATCCCTGGAGCAGTGCAAGCTGGAGGTCAAGCTTGCCGAGCAGCTCTTCAAGCACTACAAAATCCCCTATCTCGAAACCACTTCGATGTCGATCGAAGAGATATCTGCCAGACTGCTTCAGCACATCAACCGAGCTGCCGTTGCCAACAGTTAACCGTCTTCTGCATCAGCTTCCGGTTCAATTTCCCTTCACGAAATAAGTCATTGCAAGCCGATCCCGCCTTCACTGGCAGCCAGGTAAAATTCACTAAAAGAGAAATCTCGCTCAATATCTCAATGACGTTATAATATCGGCCCGGTCACATAACCGGGTTGATTATTCTGCGAGGCCTAAATATCCAGATACAATAAGCGGCCTCGTCAGTCCATGAAAAATAGGATTTTTCGTAGCGTGTTCAACTGGTTGGCAAAATTATTCCGCAAGATCCCGATACCCATCGCCATCAAGTGGACGATCTATATCGGTACTTTGATCACCCTCGTCATGGGGGTTCTCGGCTGGTTTCTCATCACCCAGCAAAACAACTTCCATATGCGTGAGGTCAGGGGATTTGGTGAAATCCTGGTGGAACAGCTCGCCCACTCCGCCAGTGAGCCGTTGTTGGCGGACGATCAATACAATCTGCAGGGCCTGGTCAGTCGACAGACACAAAACAGGAATGTGGTGGGAGCGGCCATCGTGCCCAGCGACAAGCCTTGGGTCATTTCCGGTAAGGTACCCGGAGAGCTCCCTAACGCAGAAAATCTGGACCCCATGATCTGGTCATGGCGGGATGACCACAAGCTAGCCCACGCGGCGATCACTTTTTTCAGCCCGATAAACTTCCGCGATGTGGTCGCAGGGCATGCCATTCTCACCCTCGATCGGGAGTTCATCGACCGGGACCAGGAACGAACCATCCGAATCATCAGCTATGCCACCTTCGGCCTGATCCTGATCGCCGCTATCCTCTCCTATGTTCTCAGTCGCAGACTCAGCCGGCCTATCACTATTCTTGCCGAAGCCGGGCGGGTCGCGGAGCCCGGGGCGCTTGTCAGCCAGCAAGATCTTGGCAGGCAGGATGAGATCGGCCAGATCTACGCCCATTTCGACCGCATGACCGTGGGGATGCTGGAGAAGCGCCAGGTGGAGGATGCCCTCTCACGTTACGTCTCTCCGGTGGTAGCAGAGAAGATCCTCTCAAATCTCTCGCAACAGCGCTTGCCCAACCAGGAGATGGAGGGCAGTGTGCTCTTCTGTGATATCGTCGGCTTCACCCAACTCTCCGAGGACCTGCCGGCGGACGAGGTCGCTGATCTGCTCAATCTCTACCTTGGCGCCATTGCCGATGCTGCCCACCGCTGTCGCGGCGTTGTGGACAAGTTCATCGGTGACAGTGCCATGATACTATTCGGCGTCCCGGAACCTGATCAAGAGCATGGTGCTCAGGCAGTGAGTTGCGGCTGGCTGATCCAAGTAATCGTCAGGCATATCAATAAACAGCGAAAAACCGAAGGAAAAGAGCCGATCATGCTGCGAATTGGCATTAACAGCGGACTTATGCAGGCGGGCAATATCGGCATCCCCGACCGGCTCGAGTACACTGTGGTGGGAGATTCGGTCAATCTGGCCTCACGTCTATGCGGAGCGGCACCGTCCAACGGCATCATGGTGAGCGAATCGACTGCAGAGTTTCCGGGAGTGGCAAGCATGGTGGACCTGCACCAACAACCCCCGCTCAAGATCCGCGGTCGAAAAACGCTGGTAAAACCTTCAATCGTGGGAACACCTTCCCGGGAATTTGGTCAATGGCTAATGCAAACCATGTCCCACATATTGAATAAGAGCGCTGAATGAACCTCTTTTCGCCTAAGCCACTGTTTCTGATCGTTGGGCTATTTCTGCTCAATGGGTGCCAATTGATGGAGTTCAAAAAGAGCACTCCCCCACCTAAAACCAACAAAAACACCATCTCCACGGTGAAACAGCTTGAGGCCAAAGGCCACTATAGTGAGGCCATCAGCCTGCTGGAGTCGGCGATTAGCCAGGATGGCAAGAGTGAGCGCTATAAGACCGCTCTCAGGGAGATCCTGCTCAAGCAGACGACTACGGAACAGGAACTCCAGGATCAGCTACTGATCAGTAAGACCTCGGCACTCAAAAACCAGGTACCGATATACGAGCAACTCATCCGTGCCGACCAGCAGAACAAGAAGTACGCAGAGAAACTGGTGGAGACTGAGCGACAGCTCTATCGCCTCAAGGATAGCCTGTCGGAGTGCGGCTGGCGCCAATACAAAAAAAACAATGCCATAGCCAAGGCCTGCCTGACCCTCTCCCTCTCTCTGGAGGAGGATGAACAGGATGAGAGGCTCATGACCTACCTGCTGGACGAGCAGATTGAGGATAAGAAAAAGAGTGAGAATCTCGAGCGAATCCAGCGCGAGATGGCCTGGAAACACAGAAACGAAAAGCGTCTGCGCCAGGCTGAACGCTACAATGAATCTGGCCAACTGACAGAAGCGAAGCACATTCTCAAGCAGATACTGAAAGAAGATAGAAAAAACAAGACTGCACAGAACCTCTTGATGACGGTGGACAATCGCCTGAAGGGCTATATAGAGAATTTGCTGGCTGCAGGCGACCGACTCTACCGGGAGGGCGAGATTGAGGGCGCCAAGGCCACCTGGCGGGCCGCTCTCTCCCTTGACCCCAGCGACAATCGCGCCCGGGAGAAGATAGAACGGGCCCAGAGGGTGCTGGATAACCTGGAGAATCTCCGTAATAGTGATCCTGCAAACGGAAATTGAGGCAGATTCTTCTATTGAGTACTCACTACCGGCTATAAAACCCCCATCTTTGCTGGCCGATTCCGTCCAATTCGTTATAATCCGCCCTGCTGTTGCATACCCGTTTTAACCCAGGGGTTATGCGGTCTGCGTCAAATGGGGAGAAATATAGCCCCCCAGGTTTTTAGATTGGTGGAGTCCTGAGCCTGATATCCGCCATCTTTTTGCATTCTTCAAATGGCTACATGATTTGGACCCAGGGTAGTGAAGAGAGACTCCCCCAGCGTCCTCAACCAGGCCCAGGGCAGATGAAATGATAAGAAAGCCGATCGCTCTTTTTCTACTCCTCTTTGCGAATCTCGCACAGGGTCACGAGTGGTTGCCCGAGAGTCCCGTATCCTTCTACGAGAGCAGCGGTGATCGGCAGATCCTCAGATCCGCCCTTTGGCAACAGCAGATTGAAGTGGCACAAATGGAGATGGATGAGCCATTCAGCGGCCCACCAGAGCGACCCTACGGCTTTGGCAGAGAACTGGGTGATACCAGCCCAGCTGATTTTGACGGCTTGAAGCGGGATACCGCCTACTTCTTTGGCTACCAGTTTTTTATCGTCGGCGCACTCTATGTGATGCCGGAGAGTGTCTCCTCCTGGTCGGATGAGCAGAAAGAGGAGTACACCTTCGAAAAGTGGAAGGATAACGTCACCCATCCCAGATGGGATCCGGATGAGTGGTATATCAACTACATCCTCCACCCCTACTGGGGCATGACCTACTACACCCGGGGGCGGGAGCGGGGTCTGACCGAATCCGGTGCCTTCTGGTACGCCTTCACCCTGTCTGCGATCTATGAGTTTGGCCTTGAGGCCCTGTTTGAGCCTGTCTCCATCCAGGACATCATCTTCACTCCAGGCCTGGGTGCCGCCATGGGCTGGTATCTTGAGGATTTCCGCAGAGAGATTAAAAGCCAGCGCTCATTTTCCACCTGGGACAAGACCATCCTGATTGCAACAGACCCACTGGGAACACTCAACACCATCACCGACAACCTCTTTGGTGTCGGCGTGGAGAGTGAGGTCGAACTGCGCTCTTTCTACCGCAGCCCGGCCATCACCCGCAGTGAGCGCTGGCGTCTCGATGACGACTATGAGCGCCGTCTCAATCCGATCGTTAGCGACTATCTCGGACTGGAAATGACCCTTCGCTGGCACTGAGACATTTGAAGATAACCCCCTCCTATCGCCCGATACCCCGAAGCTTCCAAAGGGCGAAACCCAGAAACAGCAGCAGTGGCAACAGGGTAGAGAATATCGCGTTCAGCGAATAGACAACCGCCAGATATGAGAACGACCGGTTGACCAGGTAGAAGGCAATTCCGATCATTGCCCCGACAAAAATTCTCTGTCCGATACCGACACTGCGCAGAGACCCGAAGACGAAGGGAATGCTGAGAAACAGCATCACCAGGGTCACAACCGGCGAGAAGATCTTGCCCCAAAAGGCGACCTCATAGCTCAGGGAGGTCTGTCCATTCTGCTTCAGATAGCCAATGTAACGCCAGAGATCCCAGGCCGCGAGCATATGGGGTTTCACCGAAATCACATCCAACATCGACGGCTGTAACTGTGTCTTCCAGACCTGACGGTCTCTGTTCGACACCTCGACCCGGTTCTGATCAAACCGGCTCTCCCTGACCGACTCCAGCATCCAGTCCGAATCTTCATATACCGCACGCTCAGCAGTCAGCGCCCGTAAAAGTCGTTGTTGATCGTCGTACTGGTAGACGGAGATATTGGAAAGTCTTTGATCCGGCAATATCTGGCGAATATTGATAAAGGTGTTCTCATCCCTTGACCAGAAGCCATACCGGGTCTTCAACATGACCTGGCTCGACAAGGCGGTCATCTTCATCCGCTGTGCCGCCAACTCCGCCTGGGGTGCAAGGCTCTCCCCAATGATCAGAACCGCGATCAACACCAACAAACCGCTCTTCAGCGTGGCCAGCACGATCCTGCCGATGGAGATGCCGGCAGCCCGCATCGCCATCAGCTCTGAATTTCCGGCCAAAGCCCCCAAGCCGATCAGGCTGCCCAGCAGGCTGGCCAGAGGAAATATTTCATAGGTGTATCTGGGCAGGATCAGCGCGACATAGGTATAGGCCATGCCGGTGGTGTAGTCACCCTTCACATCCTCCAGCTCAGCCACGACTTCAAAGAAGCCGATCAATACCAACAGCAGTAACAGCACTGCGGTGATACCCAGCAATACCGCCCGGCCGATATATCTGTCCAGCAGGGTGATCATGCCACCCCTCCGCTGAGTCTGCGTCGCCAGACACGATAGGTGGCGGTCTCCGGCAATAACAGCACGAAACCAATGGCCGACAAGAGGACATGTATCCACCAGATGCCGAGCCATTCAGGCGTTACACCTTCGATCATCCAGCGCTCGGCGGCACCCTGCAGACTCAGGTAGAGGGTATAGAGGACAAAGGCCAATACCAGTCGGCCAAAGGGCCCCTGTCTGGGCATCGAGCGGCTCAATGGAAGACTCAGCAGCGCAAACACCAACAGCCCAAAGACCTGTGACAGCCGGGTCTGAAACTCGGCATAATCCACAATCAATCCAGACGCCAACAGCGCCTGATTACTCATCGCCTTTCGCTTCTGATAAACAACTCCCTGATCCTGTTGTTGAATGCGCAGGGCGTAGCGCTCAAACTCACTCACCCGGTAGTTATGTTGGCCCGGTATCCCCTCGTAGCGATAACCGTCGTTGAGCACCAGATAGCGGTCACCGGTTGTCTCATCTATTGTCTGGGAGCCGCTCTCAGCACTGATCAGGCTGACACTCCCGACCTTCCGCTGCTGGATAAAGATGTTATTCATGCTCAGCCCGTCATCGGACATCGATTGGGCATAGAGCACCACTTCACCCTTGCTGTACTCATTGAAGTTACCCGGCCGGATGCCGGCAAGTTCGGAGGCCTGCCCCTTCTGGGAAGCGATCAGCTCAGCACTCACCCTGTTCGCCCAGGGGTGTACCTGCAACGCCAGAGACGCAGTAATTATGAGAACGGGTATCACCGCGATGAAGAGAGAACGGTAGAGCCTTAGCCCCCCCACCCCGCAGGACTCCAGCGCGACGATCTCGCTGTCCCGATACAAACGACCAACGGCATAGAGCACTGAGAAAAAGAAGGCGGGAGGAATTAATCTGGCCATGTAGCCAGCTATCTGCAATCCTAAAAGCTGAAACAGCAGATGGGTACTCAGCTCACCTGCTGCCACATCCTTCAACAGCTTGACGAAGCTGTTGCTCATCAGGATCAGGGCCAACACCAGCAGGATCGCCAACAGCGCCTTGAGCGTCTCTTTCAGCAGATAGCGGTCGATGATACTGATCATGGGGCGATGGCAAATTGTCTCACTTTCGGTAGACTAGGGCCTGTTAACACTAATTCAATACTCCCTGCTGGGGGCAAAACAGTCCCAGCCCTCCGGGTTGCGCCCCGAAGGAAGTGCCCTTGGGGTGCGCCTGAAAAAGCGCCACTCGGCATTGCTCATCGTTCATTTGGAATCACCAAACTTCACTCCTCGCGCCTTGATTGGCGCTTTTTCA
>JBNKMQ010000393.1:0-2045 GCA_050293225.1 Sedimenticolaceae bacterium | reverse complement strand
CGGAATTCCACTTCGACGTGGTAATCGAAGCCGTCGAGAGCGCAGTGGACAATGATTGATCTCACATCGAATCAACCTGTAATCTTGCAAATCTCTGACGACGATTGACTCGTGACACAGCTCCCCTTCCCCTGGAACACTTTTTCAAGCATCTGGTGCTGGCCAAGATACTCGCTCCCTGGACGAATAGGAGAAAACCCTTCGACTCTATCTATACCCATGACGGTACAGGCTTCTCTCAGACAGACACTCTCAGGCACCCCACCAGCCGTGAGTTCAGTAACGGCAACGCTCGTCTAATCGACGTCAGTACATTCGAGCAGATGACAAATTTCTGCAGGCCGATGGTGACGACGTATTAGACAAAACCCTTCAGGCACAGGAACCGCTCGATGTCATGGTCAGGCTATTGAGTCTGGGCTATCTTTAGTTTGGGAGGAGGAGATCCTCCAGTCGCAGTTATCCGATAACAGCTGTTGAATCTATCGCCTGAACTGCTGCAGGAACTCCATCAAGCGACGAATCTACTCGACGACAGGCCTGTTATCGTGGCTGCCGCAAAGATCGCAGAGACCATAACCCGCAACTGCCATGAAATTGCGACGATTTACTGAAAGCTTTGCCTTCGATCAGATATTGCGTCTGCCGGACGCAGATGATCTCAGTGAGCGGGGACCGCTCTACCCGACTTCTCCTGATGACCGACCGGGCACCTGTATGCACGACTTCTACTCCAAGCACTACCGATAGACTCGATTCACCTGGCGACCTGCCCTCGGGATGGATTCCTAGCGCTTGCCATGTCTCAGATCGGTTTGAGGTGAACTATGAAACAGATACGCTCATTTGTTAGCCTCCTGCTGGTGACGCTGTTGGCCACCGCATGCGACTCCTCGACACCGCCAGCCACAGGTCCTGAGTACGGCAGCGGCCCGGCAGGTACCGCCAAACCCCTCTACCACCTCGCCATCCATCCGCTGCACAATCCGAAAAAGCTGGCTGAAGCCTACCAACCCCTGATCGAGCACCTCAACGCAGAGATCCCGGAGGCCCGCTTCGTGCTGGAGGCATCGCGCGATTACCAGGCCTACGAGGCAAAGTTTCGCGCCCGCACTCCCGAATTTCTGTTGCCCAATCCCTGGCACACGCTGGAGGCCATCAAAACCGGCTACCGGGTGATCGCCATGGCGGGCGACGCCGAGGATTTCAAGGGCATCTTCATCGTGCGCAAGGACAGCGGCCTCGAGACTCCGGCCGATCTCAAGGGCAAGGTTGTGAGCTACCCATCCCATACCGCGCTGGCGGCCAGCGTCATGCCCCAGTTTTTCCTCCATCAGAACGGGCTTGACGTCAATCGGGATATAACCAATGTCTATGTGGGCTCTCAGGAATCCTCGATCATGAACGCCTACCTGGGCAAATCCGCCGCTGGCGCCACCTGGCCGCCCCCGTGGCGCCTGTTCCAGATGGACCATCCGGCGGAAGCCGCCCAATTGAAGCTGATCTGGGAGACTCCCCCGCTCATGAACAACTCGGTCATGGCCCGCGACGATATCCCGCAGGAGTTGGTCGACAGGGTGCAGGCTCTGCTGCTGGCCCTGGATGAAACCCCCGCGGGCAGAGTCATCCTCACCGGCATGTCGACCGCGCGCTTCCATGCCGCGAGCGACGCCAGCTACGATAAGGTACGCGACTACGTCGGCGTGTTCGAACAGCAGGTGCGACCGGTGGAGCGTAAATGAATCTGGCTGAACGCTATCTGAGACCGGTCTTCGGCACCCTGCGCGGCCAGCTCATCCTCGGCGTGGCGCTGCTCAATGCGGTGATGATGGCCCTGTTCGTCTGGATTCTCACCGATCGGCAACAGGAGATGCTGCTGGAGCGTCAGACCGAGCACGCCACCGCCCTGGCCAACAGCATCGCCACCTCCTCCTCCGGCTGGCTGGCGGCGAGGGACTACTCCGGACTGCAGGAGATCATCGATGCCCAGGGCCGCTACCCCGACCTCCCGTTCGCCATGATCCTGGCCCCCCAGGGACAGGTGC
>JBNKMQ010000392.1:0-4696 GCA_050293225.1 Sedimenticolaceae bacterium | reverse complement strand
TCCCTGGTCGCAATGTGAGACATATCGCTCTCCTTTCCATGGAGATGCCAATACTCTCATTATGTTCTCTTTCTGTATAGACGAATGTTTGATGCTTGCCGATGCCAGTCGGTACCTCCCAGTACTGGTCACTCCCACTCGATGGTAGCAGGCGGCTTGCTGGAGATATCGTAGGCCACTCGAGAGATACCGGTGACCTCGTTGATGATCCTCCGCGATACCTCCTCCAGGAACTCGAACGGCAGGTGGGCGAACCTGGCGGTCATGAAGTCCACGGTCTTTACTGCACGCAAAGTCACCACATATTCATAACGGCGGGCATCACCCACGACACCGACGGAGCGTACCGGTAGGAACACGGCGAAGGCCTGGCTGACCTCGTCGTAAAGATTATGTTTGTAGAGCTCCTCGATGTAGATATGGTCGGCCTGGCGCAGCAGGTCCGCATACTCCTTGGTGACCTCGCCGAGGATGCGCACCCCAAGTCCCGGTCCGGGAAAGGGATGGCGATAGATCATCTCGTAGGGAAGACCCAGCTCGACGCCGATCTGGCGCACCTCGTCCTTGAACAGCTCGCGCAGGGGCTCGACCAGCGCCAGTTTCATATATTCCGGCAGTCCGCCTACATTGTGGTGGGACTTGATGACATGGGCCTTGCCCGATTTGGCACCGGCTGATTCGATGACATCGGGGTAGATTGTGCCCTGGGCGAGGAAGGTGACATCCTCCAGCTTGCTCGCCTCCTCCTCGAAGATGTCGATGAAGAGATTGCCGATGATCTTGCGTTTCTGTTCCGGGTCCCCAACCCCGTTGAGTGCCTTGAGAAAACGCTCCTCCGCATCCACCCGGATCACCTTGACACCCATGTGCTCGGCGAAGGTGGCCATCACCTGGTCGCCCTCGTTGAGACGCAGCAATCCGTTATCGACAAAGACACAGGTCAGCTGGTCGCCGATGGCGCGATGCAGCATCGCCGCCACCACGGAGGAATCGACACCGCCGGAGAGTCCAAGGAGAACCTGTTTGTCTCCGACTTGCTGGCGCACATGGACAATCGTGTCCTCTATGATCCTGCCTGGTGTCCACAAAACCTCACAGCCACAGATCTCGAAAAGAAATCGCTCGATAATGCGCTTGCCCTGGCGGGTATGGGTGACTTCAGGGTGAAACTGCAGACCGTAGTAGTTACGCGATTCATCGGCGATACCGGCGATAGGCGCATTGGCAGTCTCGCAGATCACCTTGAAACCCTGGGGAAGGGACTCGACACGGTCGCCGTGGCTCATCCATACATCCAGCAGGCCATATCCCTCTTCACTGGTGTGGTCTTCGATATCCCTGAGCAAGCGGGAGTGGCCCCTGGCGCGGACCCGGGCATAGCCGTACTCATGCTTGTCGGATGAGATCACCCCACCGCCCAGTTGCGCCGCCATGGTCTGCATGCCATAGCAGATACCCAGCACCGGGATACCCAGCTCGAAGACCTGCGGCGGGGCTGCCGGGGCCTCCTCGTCCGTTACTGTCTCCGGGCCACCGGAAAGAATAATCCCCGCCGGCTTCTCACCCTCAAATCCTTGATCGGCATTGTCGTAAGGGAAGATCTCACAGTAGACCCCCGACTCACGCACCCGGCGGGCGATCAGCTGGGTGTACTGGGAGCCAAAATCGAGAATCAGGATTCTATGGGCATGAATATCGGTAGACATCTTTATATAAGCCTGTAAGTAAAAAAGGGGCGAGCGAGGTGATCGCTACGCCCCTTGGATCGGATCAAATCACTTTAGTCGCGCCGGTAGTTGGGAGCTTCCTTGGTAATGGTCACATCATGTACATGGGACTCTGTCATGCCCGCACCGGTAACTCTGACAAACTGGGTATTGGAGCGCATCTCGTCGATGGTGGCACAGCCTGTATAGCCCATGCTGGAACGGATACCGCCGATCAGTTGATAGATGATGTTCAGCACCGTACCTTTGTAGGGCACTCTACCCTCGATACCTTCCGGCACCAGCTTGTCCTTTTCATTACTCTCCTGGAAATAGCGGTCACTGGAGCCTTCTTTACCGGACATGGCGCCAAGGGATCCCATACCACGATAGGATTTATAGGAACGACCCTGGTAGATCTCCACCTCACCTGGCGCCTCGTCAGTACCGGCAAACATGCCGCCCAGCATCACACTGTAGGCGCCAGCCGCAAGGACCTTGGAGATGTCGCCGGAGTAGCGAATGCCGCCGTCAGCGATCAGCGGAATCCCTGTCCCCTCCAGCGCCTTGGCCACATTTGAGACGGCAGTCACCTGGGGCACACCGACACCAGCCACAATTCGGGTAGTACAGATCGAGCCGGGACCTATGCCCACCTTGACCGCATCGGCACCGGCCTTGACCAGGTCCTTGGCCGCTTCGGCTGTGGCGATGTTACCGCCAATCACCTGCACATCAGGATAGGTTTTCTTCACCCAGGCGACTCGATCGAGCACGCCCTGGGAGTGACCATGGGCGGTATCCACTACGATGACATCGACCCCGGCATTCACCAGGGCATCTACCCGCTCTTCGGTACCTGCGCCGACACCCACAGCAGCGCCGACCCGCAACCGCTCCTGCTCATCGCGGCAAGCGTTGGGATTATCCTTCGCCTTCTGGATATCTTTCGCCGTGATCATGCCGCGCAGGGCAAAATCATCATCCACCACCAGCACCTTCTCTATACGATGTTTGTGCAGTAGCTGCATTACCTCGTCACGGCTGGCACCCTCTTTGACCGTAACCAAATTCTCTTTACGGGTCATAATGTTACGTACCGGATCATCCATGATTCGCTCAAAGCGGAGATCTCGTCCGGTGACGATGCCGACCAGCTCCTCGCCATCCACCACCGGCACACCGGAGATGTTGCGGGAGCGGGTCAGTTCCACCACCTCGCCGATACTGACAAAGGGGCTTACAGTGATTGGCTCACGGATCACGCCACTCTCGTACTTCTTGACCCGCCTGACCTCCTCGGCCTGCTGCTCCACTGTCATATTCTTGTGCACTATGCCCATACCGCCCTCCAGGGCGATGGCAATGGCGAAGCGCGACTCGGTCACGGTATCCATAGCGGCGGAGACCAATGGGATATTCAGTTCGATGTCTCGTGTGAGCTTGGTACTCAGTTGCACATCTTTAGGCAGGACTTGAGAGTGCGCCGGCACTAGGAGAACATCATCAAAAGTGAGGGCTTCCTCGATAACTCGCATAGCATTACTTCCGGGGTGGGGGTGAAGTTAGCCGGGCATTATAGGTTTTGCAGGCTTGAGGGTAAACCGCTATGGAGAGATTCGGCCGCTAGATTTTAACGAACCGGAGAATTACTGGGACAGATCGCAGGATTTTCGTTTCTGGAATTGATCATTTAAATCATGAATCCGGTATAAAAATGCCAAAAATATTAGGCAATTAAGCGCTCACGCTGTAATCATATGGCTATGCTTAAATACAGGCAACGGAGAAACGGGCTTTCAAGGATCTGCTTCAAGATGCAGCGATCAGCATATAAACAACTGTTTTTTATAAGCATTCTTCTGCCTTTGCTCTATTTTAGCGGCGCTACGACAGCCTCCGCCCAGACCCTCATCCGGGTTGGTGCCTATCATAACCCCCCCCTTGTCACTATCGGCCCCAGCGGAGCCGCCGGCGGTTTTTTTATCGATGTCCTGCGAGAGATCGCTGAAGCGGAGAACTGGCAGCTCCAGTTCATCCGTGGAACCTGGCAGGAGCAACTGCGACGCCTGGAATCGGGACAGATCGATCTTCTCCCCGCCGTTGCGCTCACCAAGGAAAGAGAAGCGCAATTTCTGTTTCTGGATGAATCCCTGATCACCAACTGGGGCCAGATATTCGTTCCCCAGGACTCCCCTATTCAATCCCTGCTGGATCTGGATGGACTGAAGATCGCTGTTTTAGAGTCCGATATATACATCACGGAAGATCAGGGGCTGATCTCCTCCTGTCGCAACTTCAACATCAACTGCATTTTGGAAACCTACCCCACCTATGGGGCTGTGATGCAGGCCATTGTCAGCAAAAAAGCCGATGCCGGACTGGTCAACCGGCTTTATGGCGCCACAGAGGGGCTGAGATATTCGGCCATCCCCAGCGCTATCGTATTGATGCCGAACGACATTCGAATGGCCATATCCCATAAGGCGAAGCTCCCCGATCTGATAAAGTCCGGCATTGACCGCCATCTGAAGCAGATGAAGGCAGACCCCCTCTCCCGCTACCACAACCAGCTACGCTCAATCTTTCAGCAAGAGAACCTGGGAAATGAACAGCGGGAATGGTCTCTCTCAGACCGTTTCGCTGAACTGGCAATCATCCTGTTCGGCTTTCTCGCCATAGTGATTTGGATATGGCGACAGAGACATCGGCAGCAGCTCGAGCTCAATACCAGATACAAAAGGTTTTTTGATGGTGTTGCGATATCCCTCTGGGAGGCGGACACCTCTCGCGTTCTGATAAAGCTAAACCAACTCATCTCCAGTGGCGTCACGGACATAGAGACACACTTCCAGTCAAATCCTGAAATCATCAAAGCCTGGATAAATGAGATAAGAGTCATCAGTGCCAATCCAGCAACAAGGCGACTATTCGGCGTCAACACCGTGGAGGAGTTTCAAAGCTGGATTCCCCACTCCTTGACCCCTTCT
>JBNKMQ010000391.1:0-1819 GCA_050293225.1 Sedimenticolaceae bacterium | reverse complement strand
CCAAAGGTGGGGTGACTGAAATGCAGGGAGTGTTTAATGATGCCAAAGTGGTTTGGCCCCGATACCAAACGGCCATGACACTCCCAGAAAGGTATTTCGTGGTATTTGCGTTTGAACCAGCCGTACTCCTCTCGCAACATGCCGGTTTCTCGGTCATAGATATCAAAGCGGTCCTGCTTGAGATGTCGGCCGTAGATGTGGGCGGGGATGGCGATGGCTAGACAGCAAAGGGTAACCCAAAGAGCAGGATCCACTTCAAAGCTTGTTAATGTCCACCCAAATGCAGCACCACCTGCAACTATGTAAAGAAACCCATAAAAAAAGTGCAAACTCTCCTTGAGGCTACTGACACTTGGAATGACATACTGCTTGTCATCGATACGGTGAGGCGCTGTGAAGTAGTAAGGGCGCAACCATCGTCGGGGCAGGATGGTGCCGGGGATTTCCATCCGTTTCAAAACGCCCTTCGTATGGTGCCAGGGGTTGTTTGACGGAATCCGCTCCCTGTCTGCCAGGGTAGTTTCTTCAATCATGGGGTTCTTCCTTCTCCTGTTTCATGCGCGCTTCGAACCGTTCGCGACGGGCCAGATAGGAGGCCCTTCCTTTTTCTGTCTGGATCTTCTCCCATTTACCCCGGTGCATGTGCAGGGCTGTGCGGACTTCATCCCATCGCCAAGCCACACACTCCATCTCCTCTTTTGCCGGCATCTCTCCGTTGACGATAGCGCCGGTATCGCCCAGGGGCATGGGGAGGCACATGGAACCATCGCCGTTGAGGTCGAGGCGGACCCGAGCACAGACATGCTCGATGCCTTCGTCGGGGTCACTCCAGGCAATCGGCCACTCTACCCGGATCGTTTTTGGCCCGGAACCTTCTCCGGTGCAAAGCCTTACCTTGTCCTCGCCAGGTTTGTCTTTCAAGGTTCCGTCCCGGTCGGTACGCCAGAGTTCGGCGAAGAGCAGGCTCTTGCCGTCGAGAAATGCGCCTAGGTCGATGCGGATCTCCAGAATGTCAGGCACGTCGATTCGGGTGGCTCGACGGTGGTTGAGGGTGACCTTGGGCGCGAAAACGGCATCGGCCAGGGCCTTGGCGGCGCTCTGGGGATATTCGTACCACCAGCCGTACTGGTCCTCTGGGGTGGTGCCGGGGGTGTGGCCATTGAAGCGCTGAGCTCTGTTTGGCGCATTGAACTCAGTCAGGAAGTTCTTGTCGATGAGGTTGCCCGGTTTGTCTTTGACTGGGAAATCTATCCGAGTATCCAAATAAACAGTACGACTACCGGAATAAGTGCGATAAAGGTGCCTAACATCCATACTGCAATCAAACGATTTCCATATTTTTTATCATTCGATAGATCCCGCCCATAGTTGCCCACGTCCCACTCGGGGTGCTGGGACAGTTCGTAGAGCCAGACGGCATAGGGATCGACGATCTCATCCTTCTTCAGCTTCTCCTTCCAACTATCATAATCACCCAGTCCAGGCTCTTTGTTCGGGTATTTCTCCAGGAAAGGAACATCGGGCAGCGGTTTCTTTTTGTCCATGTACTGAATGAGGAATGACCAGTAGCCCAGGGGCAGGTCATACTCTGCGCCTTCGACGATCACGAACGAGCCCTTTGATGGGTGTTGCAGATGCAGCGTGGGGCGCATCAGTCCCATATGATTCGGCGAATTGACCAGATAACCTTCGCTCTCCCAAAAGGGAATTTCGCGGTATTTGAGCCGGAACCAGCCGTACTCCAGGCGGACGACTCCCCGTTCGCGGTCATAGGTGATGAAGCGGTCTTGCTTGAGGCTTCGGCCGTAGATGTGAGCAG
>JBNKMQ010000390.1:0-3807 GCA_050293225.1 Sedimenticolaceae bacterium | reverse complement strand
GGCTGAGGGACTGCAAGCGCCGAGCCCGCCAGGCTGAAACCGTCGAGGAGCAGAAGCAACTACAGGAAGAGACCAAGAAGATCGAACGCCAACAACGTCGTCAACGCCAGGAAATCTTTGATGTAGAAGACGAAATCGAGGAGAAGCGCGACCAGCTCATCGAGGCCCTGGAACGTCGCATGAAGCAGAAGACCCTGGTCCATTTACTCTTTCGCATCCGGTGGGAAATCGTGTAATATGTCGATCATGACGGCTATTTTCGACACATCAGGCCAATCTGTCGATTCAATCGACATATCAGGACAATATGTCGAATAATCACAATATTTCCGACATATGAAGCCATTCACCCCCGAGCAACCCTACAACGACCTCCCCCCTCTGCCGCCGGTTGCTGAGCTGGAAACCCGTACCGTCCTGAAGCTTTGTATCGAAGCGAGGGCCGAACTGGCGGAACTCAAACAACTGGCCGAGAGCCTGCCCAACCCGGCGGTTCTGATCAATGCCATCCCATTGCTGGAGGCCCAGGCCAGTTCCGAGATCGAGAACATCGTCACCACCTCTGACCAGCTCTTCCGCTTTGCCGAGGCAGGAAACAACCAGATCGATACCGCCACCAAAGAGGCCCTGCGATATCGGACAGCTCTGTATCAGGGCTATCAGATGCTAGAAAAGCGTCCGCTGGGTACCAACATTGCCGTGGAGGTCTGCAGCATCATCAAAGACACCCGGCTCGACATCCGCCGTACCCCCGGCACCCAGCTGATCAACGATCGTAGTGGAAAAGTGATCTACACCCCGCCGGAGGGCGAGGCGCTGTTGCGGGACAAACTGGCCAACTGGGAGCAGTTCCTCCATCAGCAAGCGCAGCTCGACCCCTTGGTGCTGATGGCGGCGGGACACTACCAATTCGAAGCGATCCATCCTTTTACCGATGGTAACGGCCGTACAGGCCGCGTACTCAACCTGCTCTATCTGGTGGAACAGGGGCTGCTCAACCAGCCGAACCTCTATCTCTCCGGGCATATCAATCGCACCAAGGCCGACTACTACCGCCTGCTGCTGGAGGTCACCACTGAAGAGCGCTGGGAAGCCTGGCTGCTCTACATGCTGGATGCGATTCGGCAAACCGCCACCTGGACCAGCGAAAAGATCCGCGCCGCCCAGGCCCTGCTGGAACATACCGTGCTGCATGTACAAAAAAACGCCGGCAACATCTACAGCCGCGAACTGGTCGAGCAATTATTCGTACAGCCCTATTGCCGTATCGCCAACCTGGTGGACAACGGCATCGCCAAGCGCCAGACCGCCTCGGTCTACCTCAAGCAACTCTGCGATATCGGCGTATTGGAAGAGCACAAAGTCGGCCGTGAGAAGCTGTTCCTGCACCCCAGATTTCTGGCCCTGCTCACCCACGACAACAACGAATTTGAACGCTATCCAGTGTAAGCAAACAACACTGAAGAACTGAGATTTAACCCATGGCCTCAAGCGAAACCAAGAAACAGAAGTTCATCACCCTGCTTCACGAGCTGTTCCAGCTCAATCAGCCGGAACTGGACTTCGGTATCTACCGCATCATGCATGCCCGCAAAGACGACATTAACCGCTTTGTGGAACAGGACCTGCCCAGGATCATCGCTGACGCCTTTCAGGGCTTTGAAAACCAGGACAAGCAGACACTCCAGGCCGAGCTGGATAAAGCCATCAAAGCAGCCAAAGCGATGGAGATGGAGCCGGACGACGTACCCAAGGTAAAAGACCTCAAGCAGCAACTGGCCGAGAGCCTCGATCTCGGGCGCGAAGAGGGTGAAGTCTACGACGCCCTGATCACCTTCTTCAGCCGCTACTACGACGAGGGCGACTTCGTCTCCCGCCGAGTCTACAAGGACGGCACCTACGCCATCCCCTACTCCGGCGAAGAGGTGGTGCTGCACTGGGCCAACAAGGACCAGTACTACATCAAATCCTCAGAGACCCTGCGCGACTACAGCTTCCGCCTCGACCCCGACAACGACGAGAACCCCATGCGCGTCCACTTCAAACTGGTGGACGCCGACCCCGGCGCGCAGAACAACGTCAAGGAGAGCGAGACCAGCAAACGGGTCTTCGTGCTCGACACCGAACAGCCCTGGGAGGAGATCGAGAGCCAGGATACGAACGAACAGGGCAAAGAACTCCAACTCCGCTTCCACTTCCGCGCCACCACCAGCAACGACTGGACCCCATCCGCCAAAGCCGGCGCAACCACCGCCGCCACCAAGAAGCCTCCCACTCAAGACCACTGCCGCCAAATCGCCATCGATCAACTGCTGAGAGACGACAGCGACCTGCCCGAAATATGGAAAACCGGACTGGGACGCCCCTACACCAAAGCGGACGGCAACCAGGCCGACTACACCATCCTGCAGGGCCAGCTCAACAACTACACCAAGAAGAACACCTTCGACTACTTCATCCACAAGGACCTGGGCGGTTTTCTGACCCGCGAGCTCGATTTCTACATCAAGAACGAGCTGCTGCGATGGGAAGATGTGGTAGCCATGAAGAGCCAACCGGCACGACTGGCGCCCTTGCTCTCGAAGATTGAGGTCATTCGCAATATCGGCGAGAAAATCATTGCATTTCTAGCGCAGCTTGAGGAGTTTCAAAAGAAGCTGTGGTTGAAGAAAAAGTTTGTCGCCGAAACAAACTACTGCATCACACTTGATCAAATACCTGACGAATCGCTTCTGAAAGAAATCATTACAAATTCCACTCAGAGGAAAAGCTGGCAGGAGCTGTATCTTCTCGACCTAGATGAACTAGATAAAGACTTAGCGGATAATTCATTTGCAGGATTGTTAAAAATTGAGAAGTATCAACACCTCATGATTGATACAGCTCTTTTTCCCCACTCTTTCAAGGAGACACTTATTTCCTTAATTGAGGACATCGAAGATAAAACAAACGCACTATTTATTAACTCAGACAACTACCAGGCCTTACAACTGATTAGGGACAAGCTTGGCAGCTCAATTAAGTGTATTTATATTGATCCACCCTACAACACTGGTAATGACGGTTTTATATATAAAGATGGCTTCCAAACCTCATCATGGGCAACAATGTTTGTTGACCGAATTTTGGCCGCCACATTTCTCATGTGCAAAAACGCCTCTCTTAGCTACTCACTGGATGACAAACACGGTGCAGAATCTCACCTTGGTATTGAGGCAATATCGAGTTTATACAAAGTAGGGTCTTTTGTGTGGCGCACGAGAAATACAGATAATCGTGTTTTAACACGATTATCTACCGATCACGAGTATATTCATGTCTATCAGGAACAAGATAGTTCAATTGTAGGTCGTAAAATCGATAGATCATCTTACAAGAATCTTGACAATGACTCCCGCGGCCCTTACACCACTGACCCCCTTACAGGTAAAGCCAATGCAGCTGATCGTCCGAACCTGCACTACGAGATAATCAACCCGACAACAGGCGACATATACCCCCCCGATCCCGACTTTGGATGGATAACAGACAAAAAAGGATTCGAAGCACTACTAGATGACAATAGAGTTCATTGGCCCACAAACCCAGCGACTGGAAAACCACGTAAAAAAAGATTTGCAGCGGAGGCACCTGATCGCGCACCAGTCTCAACAATGGAGATTAAAATTAAACAAGGTGAAGGAAACACCGACCTCTCCTCAGTAATGGGATCCAAAGTAATAGACTTCCCTAAGCCTGTATCAGTTGTGAAAACCATTGTTGACGTCACATCCGATTTAAACGGGTTTGTATTGGATTTTTTTGCTG
>JBNKMQ010000389.1:0-8698 GCA_050293225.1 Sedimenticolaceae bacterium | reverse complement strand
TAAGTATTTTCCCTAACTAAGCAGGGAGATAACCCGGGCTAAATCCTCTCTAGTGTCGACCCCGTGTCCCGGGTCCTTTTTGGCCTCACTGACATGGATTTTTCCGCCATGCCAGAGCACCCTCAACTGCTCCAAGGATTCAGCCAGTTCTATGGGCGCATGTTTCCATTCAACGAAGCTAGCCAGGTATCCGGAGCGGTAGGCATAGATGCCGATGTGGCGGGAAAAACCAGTTGATTCAGGCAAGGGCCTGTCAGCCTCGACAAACTCATCCCGATGCCAGGGAATCGGAGCACGACTGAAATAGAGGGCGAATCCCTCTCGATCGGTAACCACCTTCACCGTATGCGGATCGAACAGGGTATCCCGGTCTGCAATTGGGGCTGAGAGGGTGGTAACAGCGGCAGCAGGGTGTCTATCCATATCCTCCGCCACCTGGGTGAGCAGAGCCGCCGACATACAAGGCTCATCACCTTGCAGATTGACGATAATCTCTTCCTCTCCCCAATTTCTAATCGCTGCAACTTCGGCGATTCGATCCGATCCGCTACGATGATTATCACGGGTCATGCAGACATCCGCATCAAATGCCTTACAGGCATCGGCAATTCTGCTGTCGTCGGTGGCGATCACGATCTCCCCTGCCCCACTCTCTTTGGCACGTTCCCAGACGTGTTGAATCATCGGTTTGCCGGCGATATCCAGCAGGGGCTTGCCCGGTAGTCTTACCGACGCGTATCGGGCGGGAATGATAACTTTAAAATTGCTCATGATCAGGCTTTTGGAACCTCTTCTTCAGGAGGCAGTTTGCGTGCCTCCTCTTCCAGCATCACAGGGATCCCGTCAACGATGGGAAACGCCAGCCTGTCGACTCTGCAGATCAGCTCTGCTGCCTTCTTATCGTGATAGAGCTTACCCTTGCAGATCGGGCAGACCAGAATATCGAGAAGTTTGCTATCCATCATTCAGCCTATTAATCAATACGTCAAAAGCAGTTTGAAATCCCTGATCCGGTGTTGCGGATGCGGGGACATACCAGTAATCAGATTGTGCAAAGTTTTCGCACTTTACGCCATCTTTCTCGGTCATCAGAACCGTTTCACAGGGCAGTGCCTGCAACTCCGCTTGCTGAAAACTGTGGTGATCGGGAAAAGGATAACACTTTGCGGCTAAGCCGGCTCGATTGAGCATGTCGAAAAAACGCTGTGGGTGACCGATACCAGCGATGGCGCAGATCGACTGATTGTTAAAGCTCACCAGTGGTCTCCGCTCACTGCCATCCAGACGGATCGCCTCCTCTCCCCCTACCTGCATCGCATATTCGCCCTCTCTGCCACTGCCGTTGACGATGATCAGGTCGGCCTGATTCAGTCGCCAGGGTCGCTCTCGCATCGGTCCGGCGGGGAGACACAGGCCATTGCCGAAACGGCGCTCTCCGTCGATTACAACGATCTCCAGATCTCGCTCCAGAGCGTAGTGCTGCAAACCGTCGTCTGAAAGGATGATATCGCAGGCATGGGACGCCAGCAGGGCCTCTCCTGTTGCATACCGATCGGGACCGGCAAACACAGGGCAACCGGTGCGGCGATGGATCAGAAGCGCCTCATCCCCCACCTCGCCGGCTTGGCTGGATGCATCGACTTCGCAGGGCCAGTTCTCTGCACTACCGCCATAGCCGCGGGTGATGACGCCAGGTTTATAGCCCAACTGCTGAAGATGTTCAGCCAACCAGACAATCAGCGGCGTCTTGCCGGTGCCGCCCACAGTAATGTTGCCGACAACGATAACGGGGACTTGCAAGCGATTGGATTTGAGCAGACCCAGACGAAATCCGAGACGCCTGACGAATGCGACCAGGCAGAAGATAGCGGTGAAGGGCAGTAATAAAAGGGTGATCGGTTGCCAACCCTGCCAGGACCGCTGTATGGCACTCAACGGATTGGCCGCTTCACTCTTCAGGAGGACGGTGGGCAGAGAAGGTCATGCGCACCAGTCCCAGCTGGCTGGCAGCATCCATCGCAGTCATTACCGCCTGATGGGGTGTGCGGGCATCGGCATTGATGATCACCGGAAGATCCCGCTTATCACCCACGGCCTTCTCTATCGCGCGCTTGAGGGTCTCGATCTCAGTATTGATCACTTCCTTCTGATTGACGAAAAAGATGCCCTGGGTATTGATAGTAATATCCAGCTCCTCTTTTTCATGCAGTGCCTCTTCACCGGTTGCTTCCGGCAGTTCTATCAGAATCTGTGCCTCCCGATCGAATGTGGTGGAGACCATGAAGAAGATCAACAGGAGAAAGACCACGTCAATCAACGGCGTGATATCGACCTCAGGCGTTTTTCTGGGATGTTGGCGGAGATTCACAGATAGCCTCTCCTATTCCCGCTCGCCATGCATGATCTCAACCAGCTTCAGCGCCTGCTCCTCCATACCCAGTACAAGTCGGTCGATCAGCCCACTGAAATAGCGATGGAACATCAGGCTGGGTATAGCCACAGAGAGGCCAGCAGCAGTGGTTATCAGGGCCTCAGATATCCCGCCAGCCAGGACGCCGGGATCGCCCACACCTGCGGTGACGATGACACTGAAGACCTTGATCATGCCGATGACCGTACCGAGCAGGCCCAACAGGGGGGAGATGGAGGCAATGGTACCCAGAGTATTAAGATATCGATCCAGGTCATGTACCACCTGACGGCCGACCTCTTCGATCGACTCCTTCATCACCTCTTTGCTGTGTTCTCTGTTGACCAGTCCGGCTGCGAGAATCCGACCCAGGGGCGAACTGGAGCGTAGCTTGTTCAGGTCTGCCTTATCCAGCCGGTCCTCTTGGTGCAACTGCAGGATCTGTCGCATCAGATGGTCAGGCATCACCTTCTTTCTCTGCAGCGTCCAGAAACGCTCAATGACAATGCCCAGAGCCACTATGGAACAGAGGATTATCGGCAGCATCAGCAAACCGCCAGATTTCACAAACTCAAACACTTTTGCACTAGTCCTTAAATAAAGAAAATCCGATACAGACCTGAATCATCCCTACATCATAAGCTATTTTCTACCCGTCTTCGCCCTTTTGATCGCCCGAAACGCAACAGGCATCAATAAAACAGGCAGAGATTTCAAGCTTTAGCGATGAAAGGCGATGGACTATTTTCTGACTATGATAGTAGAAGCAGGCCATTGACTGAAAGAGGAGACGCTTTGTGGTGCAATCAACAAACGTCTGCAATCAGCTCATCAATGGTTCCAATAACGAAGATTCTCCTCTCTGAACAGCACAGGCTCGACGTTTTGACTATCTCTTGTGAGGCGAAACTGGATAGCGCCACTTGCATCACTGCTGATCGGTGTCGCCCCATGGGAACGCCATCGATCGACAACCTCTGACTTTGGGAAGCCATAACGGTTCCTATAGCCGACAGAAAATAGTACCCATTCGGCTTCCGTCGCATGAATAAAGGCCGTGCCGGAGGATGTCTTGGATCCATGATGAGGTGCGACAACGATCTGGGACTTCAGATGTTCAGCCTGTCCGGCTACCAGTTGTCTCTCCGCTCGTGCCTCTATATCCCCTGGTATCAGCAGGCTCCAATCGCCATTTGATACCTTAAGCACACAGGAGCGATCATTAGGTTTGGTATAGGCCTGATCGCTTTGTGGATGAAGAAACATAAACTCCACCCCATCCCAGGACCAACTCTCTCCTGCCTGGCAGAATCGGGCATGCGCAAAATTCAGCCCTTCACCACTAACAACCTGGCTGACCGGCATGGCTTGCAGAATAGTCTTCACCCCTCCCGCATGGTCGCTATCACCGTTGCTCACCACCAGTAGATCCACCTGTGGCCAGTTACCCGCTCTGAGATAGGGCAAAACCGCAGCCTCCGCAGTAGAAAAACCTGATGCATAGGCAGGCCCGGTATCGTACAGAAGCAGGTGATCGGCGGTTTCAATGACGCAGGCCAGGCCCTGTCCCACATCAAGCAGCGTGAACCATATCTCACCCTCGTCTGGCCGCTCAGGCTCCATGAGTGCCACAGGCAAGATCAGTATCAGACCCAAGGCGCGCCCTGGGACACCTTGTGGCGCCAGTAGCACGAGCGTTCCTAACATGGCAAAGAGCCAGACCAGTGTCGGCAGATGAGCCAACTGAAGGGTTGTGAGTGAACTGTCAGAGACCCACGCCAGTAGCTCCAGGGTGTGAGACATCAGGAATTCGACAATGGAGTAGCTACCTTCAGCCAGACCGGCGATAGGCAACAGCGGCAACCCAATCAAGGAGAGCGGGACCAGTGCGATGGCAAACCAGGGTACCAGCAGCAGATTGACCAGCGGCGCCAGTATCGAGGCCTCGCCGAAGAAGATAAACAGCAGCGGCATCAGTCCCAGGGTGATGCTGGCCTGGATCTTCACCATCTGGCGCCAGCCTGTTGTTCTGGCGATACGTCCGTCTACCGCCAGCAGGATCAGAACGACAGCACCAAAGGAGAGCCAGAACCCCGCCATCATCGACGCAAAGGGATCGATCAATACGACCAGAAACAGTGCGAGAGTAAGACTTCGCAGATGGCTGATCTCCCGGCCCAGGGCTATCCCCCCCAGCGCGACGAACAGCATCACCAGCGCCCGCTGAGTCGGCAGGGCAAAGCCCGAGAGCGCGGCATACACAATGGCCCCGATTAGCCCGATCAAGGCACCTGCCCTGAGTGCCGGCAGACGTAGCGTCAGCCTCTCACTGCGACGCCAAAACCACTGACCGAGAAACATCAGCCAGCCCGCCACCAATCCCACATGCAGCCCGGAGATGGCGATCAAATGGTTCGTCCCGGTGCGGGTAAAGATCTGCCAATCCTCCGACTCAAGCCCACGTCGGTCACCGATAGTCAATGCCTTGATCACCGCAGCCGATTGTCGATCATCGATAAGGCTATCCAGGCGAGTGGCTATTGCCGCCCTCAGGCGATCGAGATTCAGTATGCCGTCTGCCTTAGACAGACGTACTGCCTCATCGCCATCGCGGATGTAACCCCTGGCCTCAATCCCCTGAGTGAAGAGCCATCTTTCATAATCAAAACCGGCGGGATTTTGCATTCCCCGCGGGCGTTTGAGTCGCACCTTGAAGCGCCAATGTTCACCCGGCTCTACTGACTGATCCGATTCATACCAACTCAGGCGAATGCGTTTCAGATCGACCTCCTGTCCAGATGGATCGGTCAAACGATTGAGCTGAAACTGGAATCGCTGTGTCCTGCCCTGGCGTTTGGGCAGGGAATCTATTACCCCCTCTGCCAACAGATCCTTCCCTTCCAGGACATGAGGCAGTTGGTATGAGAGTTGGAGAGTCGCGTAGAGTAAGCTCCAGCAGACGCCGGCTACAAGCGCTATAACCGGTCGCATTTGCTGATAACGCCAGAGCCAGGGGGAGAGCAACAACAGAGAGACCCAGCCAATGGATGGCTGATGGTCAAAGAAGTGAAATAGTGTAGTGCCTGACACAAAGGCGATCAGGATCAGATTCATTGTACTTCCCTGTATATTCAGTCCTATTCCTTTTGGACTGTTAAACCACCCTGGACTAAAGTTTTTTGTCTAGGGTGCCAAGTCGTGGTTCAATACGCCACACTCTGTGGATATCCGAATCAGCCTGGCCCAAAGCGAGATGTCAAAAAGATTCTTTCAACAAATGCTGCCTCACCATGACAAGGTGAAGAAACATCAGCATCTGAAAATCTTCGGCAATCTACTGCAAGACGGCAATCTCTGGCATCTCAACCGCCACTCGGTTTCAGGGGGTGTGGCCGTCGGGCTCTTTATGGCCTTTGTACCACTTCCCTTTCAGATGGTGATGGCGGCAGCTGCGGCAATTATCTTTCGCGTCAATCTACCCATCTCCGTCAGCCTGGTCTGGATCACCAATCCTATCACCATTCCCCCCATATTTTTTTTCGCCTACCTGGTAGGGACCTGGGTCATAGGTACGCCACCGGATGCAGCACCATTCCATCTCAACATGGAGTGGATCGAGAGTGGCGGACTCAATGATATCTGGCTACCCCTGGTTGTGGGCAGTCTCATCTGTGCCTGTATCTGCGCCCTGGTGGGATACACCCTCGCCATCTGGATCTGGCGATGGCACGCCATTGAACGCTGGAAACTCCGCCGTCAGCGGAAGCGGTGGAAAGAGAAGGTCACTTCAGGAGAGGACTAGCTTTCCATCCTCCAGGGTCCAGGTCTTGTCCATGCGTTTGGCCAACTCGGGATCGTGGGTGACGATCACAAAGCTGGTACCTATCTCACGATTCAATCGCAGCATCAGCTCATAGATCTGCTCAGCGGTCTTGCGGTCCAGATTGCCGGTGGGCTCATCCGCCAGGACGCAGTCCGGATGGTGGACCAGGGCGCGGGCCAGGGCCGCTCTCTGTCTTTCACCGCCAGACAGCTCAGTAGGTTTATGGGCGATTCTCTCTCCCAGCCCAACCTGATCCAGCATCTCCCTTGCCTGTGCTTTAGCCTTCTGGGGAGAGGCACCACCGATCAGCAGGGGCATGGCGACATTCTCCAGTGCGGTGAACTCCGGCAACAGGTGGTGAAACTGATAGACGAAACCCAAACTGCCATTGCGCAGACGGCCTCTCTCTTTCTCACTCAGTTCAAGCAGATTGCGCTGCTTGATCATAATCTTTCCGGTATCCGGCAGGTCCAGGCCGCCGAGACAGTGGAGCAAGGTGCTCTTACCCGAACCCGATGCACCGACGATGGCGATGCGCTCACCCGCAGCGATCTCGAGATCCGCCCCTTTCAATACCTCGACCCGCAGATTACCCTGGGAAAAGGTCTTGGTCAGGCCCTGGGCATGCAGAACGGGTGGTGCATCACTCATATCTCAATGCCTCCGCCGGTTGGGTCCTGGAGGCCTTCCAGGCGGGATAGAGGGTCGCCAGCAAGGTGATACCCAGTGCAGCAGTGCCTATGAAGAGGATATCCGCCATCTGAGGATCCGACGGCAGTTTACTGATGTAGTAGATGCTGGAGTCGAGAAACTCTATGCCCAGATGCGCCTCGATCCAGCTGACGATGGATTCAACATTGTTCGCCAGCAGGACCCCGCCGACGATACCCAGCAGATTTCCGATCACGCCGATGGTAGCGCCCTGGACCATGAAGATCCCCATAATCGTCCCGGGCGATGCACCCAAAGTACGCAGGATGGCGATATCAGACTGTTTGTCTGTCACCACCATTACCATGGTGGAGACGATATTGAAGGCGGCCACTGCCACGATCAGAGAGAGGATGATGGTCATCATGCGCTTTTCGGTCTGCAGGGCGGCGAAAAAGTTTCGATGCTGCATGGTCCAGTCGCTGATCCGATAGTAGCCCCCCATCTTCAGAGCCAACTCCCGGGAGATTTCCGGCGCCAGGTAGAGATCATCCAGCTTCAGCCTGACACCGGTCACCGCATCCTTCAGACGCATCAGTTTGGCGGCATCCTGCATATGCATCACGGCAACACCGCGGTCGTAATCCCCCATACCCACCTCGAAGATGCCTGCGACGGTGAAACGCTTGAGTCGCGGCATGATCCCCGCCGGCGTGACATTGATCTGCGGGGTGACCAGGGTCACCTTATCTCCCACAGATGCGCCAAGGATCAGGGCCAGTTCATTTCCCAGAACGATATTGAACGATCCCGGCTGCAGATCATCAATGGAACCTTTGGTAATTGCCGTGACGACGTCGGAGACCTTACCCTCCTCCTCGGGAAGTATGCCCCGAATCATCACGCCACTGACCTTCTGCCCACTGATCAACATCCCCTGTCCTTCCACATAGGGGGCTTCACCGATCACATGCGGGAAGTCTCTTGCCTCTTCGCGTACCGTCTGCCAGTCACTCAACTCACCGGAAACACCGGAAATAGTGGCGTGGGAGGCCATTCCGAGAATCCGTTCACGGACTTCCTTGTGAAAGCCGTTCATAACTGAAAGCACGACGATCAGCGCAACCACTCCCAGCATGATCCCGAGCATGGAGACCAGGGAGATAAAGGAGATAAAGTGATTGCGTCGCTTGGCGCGGGTGTAGCGCAGGCCGATATAAAATTCGATCGGTTTAAACATGGGTGGGCATTTAATCACACAAGCTCGTTGCATGACATCATGCGAGTGTTAAAAAAGATCCTTGTCACGGAAATAGTCAGAGCCTGGTGGGCTCACCCACGGGTCTGTTCCGGGTCTTAAAGCTTTAAAGCACAGAGCCGATAGAACTATGAAATAATCCACAGGTTAAAAGACTCATGGTTTCCTGTAGTTAGCTATGAGTGCTATATTCCTGTTTAAGTAGAGACAAACCTGGAGTTGCTCAGATGAGATTTCAAATTTCCACCGCTGTTGCCTTCCTCATTTTGCTGTTGGCGCAACCGGCAACCGCCGACGTATTACTGATCGACTCTATCCATCAGACTCCCATGAACAGTGAAGAGGGAATTCCTCGCCCCCATCGCGGCATGACCATGGATCAGGTGAGACAGAGATACGGCGAGCCCGTTGTGGAGTACCCCAGGGTTGGCGAACCCCCTATCACCCGGTGGGAATATGCTAACTACTCGGTATTCTTCGAGTACCAGCATGTCCTGACCGCGGTAGTTCACCGCTAGTTTTCTGATTGAGAATGGTATGGCCTGCATTGGCAGGC
>JBNKMQ010000388.1:0-1780 GCA_050293225.1 Sedimenticolaceae bacterium | reverse complement strand
GTGGTCTATCAGGGGCGTAGTGGGGAGATGGATCCCTACAAGGCTGAATATGCGGTAGAGACAGGGCTGCGTACCCTGGAAGAGGCTCTGGTCGGTGCCGACGCTTTTCTCGGTCTTTCGGCTGCCGGGGTGCTGAAGGCGCAGTGGCTGCCGCAGATGGCTGACAAGCCGCTGATCATGGCCTTGGCCAATCCGACCCCCGAGATTCTGCCCGATGAGGCCAAAGCGGTAAGACCCGACGCCATCATGGCCACCGGACGCAGTGACTATCCCAACCAGGTGAACAACGTTCTCTGCTTCCCCTTTCTCTTCCGCGGCGCCCTCGACGTGGGCGCCACCGAAATCAATACCGAAATGAAGATGGCCTGTGTGCGGGCCATTGCCGAGATGGCTCAGGCTGAGTCTTCTGACGTGGTGCGCTCTGCCTATGGCGGGCAGCAGCTGCAGTTCGGTCCTGAATATCTGATACCCAAGCCCTTCGATCCCCGCCTGATGGAGAAGATCCCCTATGCAGTCGCCGTCGCAGCGATGGAGTCTGGAGTGGCTGCCCGTCCTCTCGAAGACCTGGGTGCCTACCGCAACCGCCTGCAACATCGGGTCTTCCGTACCAGCCTGACCATGCGACCGATCTTCGACAAGGCCCGCGAGGAGCTGCACCGGGTGGTCTATGCCGAGGGTCAACAGGAGAAGGTGCTGGAGACCGCCCAGCAGGTGATAGACCAGGCCATCGCCCGCCCGGTACTGATCGGCGGACGCAACATCATCCAGGAGCGGATCGAGAAACTCGGTCTGCGCATGCGGGAAGGGGAGGATTTCGAGCTCATCGACCCCATCGACAATCCCCGCTTCGAGGATTATGCCAAGGCCTTTTTCAAACGGGTGGAGCGCAATGGCTACTCGCCCCAAGAGGCGCGTAACTACATCAGTCACAATCGTACCGCCCTGGCAGCAACCATGCTGGCAGAGGGTGATGTGGACGCCATGATCTGCGGTACCGTAGGTCGCTACAGTAATCATCAGCAGTTGGTGGAAGATGTGATCGGTACCGAGAGTGGTATCGAAAAACTCACCTCCATGAATGCCCTGGTACTCCATTCGGGGACGCTCTTTATCGCCGACACCTATGTACAGGTGGATCCCTCCGCCGAGGAGCTGGCTGAGATTGTCGCCCTTTGCGCGGAAGAGGTGCTCTGGTTTGGTATCGAGCCCAAGGTGGCGCTGGTCTCCCACTCCAACTTTGGTAGCAGCGACTCTCCCTCGGGTCGTAAGATGCACCGGGCCCTGGAGCTGGTACGGGAACGTATGCCAGACCTGGAGATCGAAGGAGAGATGCACGCCGATCTCGCTCTCAGCGAGGAGCTGCGTCGGAACCGTTTCCCCAATTCGAAGCTGAAGGATGCAGCCAATCTTTTGATCATGCCAAACCAGGATGCGGCCAATATCGCCTTCAATATGCTTAAGGTGCTGGGCGAGGGTGTCGCCATCGGCCCCATCCTGATCGGTGCCGCCAAGTCGGCACATATCGTTACCCCGAGTATTTCTGTACGGGGATTGCTCAACATGACGGCCCTGGCATCGGTCAGGGCCAGTTGTCAGATGAAACAATAGATAAGGTATTTGGAATTTTAATTGTGAACTATGAATTGAATGTCTGAACGCGGTGCAAGCTGTATTACATCAGTAAACGGCTGGCGTAGTGAGCTTAATCATTCAAAATTCATCATGCAAAATTAGACATAACGGACGGAGCGCTATGCAACAAGCCAAACCCAGACCGGTC
>JBNKMQ010000387.1:0-3644 GCA_050293225.1 Sedimenticolaceae bacterium | reverse complement strand
GCCTGGGCCAGGCCGACCCGCTGCTGATATCCCTTCGAGAGTTTGCCGATCAGGCGGGAGCCGACAGACTCAAGCCCGCACTGCTGCTTGGTCCGGGAGAGGGCTTGTTGCTGCTCACTTCGACGCAGACCGTGCAGGCTTGCGCAGTCTTTAAGGAATTCATCCACCGTCTGCTCCCGATGCAGAGGCGGACGCTCAGGCAGGTAGCCGATACGACGCTTGCAGTCCAGCGGCTGAGTCAAGAGATCCTTGTCGCCGATTCGAATAGTGCCGGAGGAGGGCGCCAGGTCGCCACAGAGCATGCGCATGATGGTCGACTTGCCTGCCCCGTTGGGACCGAGCAGTCCCAGGATATCGCCTTTTTCCAGCGACAGATCGAGGGGCTCGACCACGGTTCTCCCATGGAAGCTTCGTTGTAGTTGTTCTGTGCTGAGCAGGTTCGACATCGGCCGCAAGATACAGGAAACCGGTGATAATGAAAAAGCCATTGAATCCGCCTGCTAAACATATCACCCTTGCGACAGGTTTTCATGAGACTGACAGAGATCCATGCTTGCAGAGAGAACAGCCCTGATCGGTATAGATACCGGCGGTACCTTCACCGACTTCGTGCTTATTCAGGAAGGTGGCATCACCATCCATAAGGTCCTGTCGACGCCGGCGGCGCCGGAGCTGGCGATACTTCAGGGTATTCAGGAACTGGCTCTCGATCCTGCGGGTTTGACCGTGATACATGGCTCTACCGTGGCGACCAATGCGGCGCTGGAGTCGAAGGGGGTACGTACGCTCTATATCGGCAACCGGGGACTGGGGGATCTTCTCACCATCGGTCGTCAGGCCCGACGGGAGCTCTATCAGCTGCAGCCGCAACCGATTCAGCCACCGGTACCCGCGGAACTCTGTCTGGAGACCGGCGGCAGGCTGGCTGCCGATGGCGAGCTCCTTGAGCCCTTGAGTCAATCCGATCTGCAGGAGCTGGTGGCCCAGGTGGAGGCCTCTGGTGCCGAGGCGGTGGCGATCAACCTGCTCTACAGCTACCTGGATGATCGCTTTGAGCGGATGATCGAATCGGCGTTGCCGCAAGGGGTCTTCACCTCACGCTCTTCCGAGGTGCTGCCCGCCAGCGGTGAATACGAACGCGGTATCGCCACCTGGCTCAACAGTTGGGTGGGTCCCCTGGTGGCCGGCTATATCGAGCGTTTACGAGACGGGCTTCCCGGCGCCAGGGTCTCGGTGATGCAGAGTTCCGGGGAGGCGATTGCAGCGACCCAGGCAGCTCACCAGGCGGTCCGTATGCTCCTTTCTGGCCCGGCAGGGGGGTTGGCGGGGGCGGGTTTCTGCGCCGCCGCCTCAGGCCGCACACGGCTGCTCACATTCGACATGGGGGGGACCTCTTCGGATGTGGCTCTGATCGACGGTAGTCCTCGTCTCACCCTGGAGGCTCGCATCGGTCCCTGGCCGGTGGCGGTGCCGATGGTCGATATGCATACCATCGGTGCCGGGGGTGGATCCATCGCCAGCCTCGACAGTGGTGGAATGTTGCAGGTGGGGCCGGACTCCGCCGGTGCCGACCCCGGACCCGCATGCTACGGCCGGGGGGGTAGAGAGCCTACTGTCACCGATGCCAATCTGGTCCTCGGCCGCTTGCGCCCGGACGCCTTTCTTGGCGGGCGTATGTCCCTCGATGTGGAGGCGGCAAAGGCGGCTGTCGGGAAACTGGCCCAGGTGATGGAAGTGGAGATGGAGGCGGCGGCGGAGGGCATCATCCGGGTCGCCAATGAACACATGGCCAGGGCCTTGCGGGTGATCTCGGTGCAGCGGGGTGAAGACCCGAGGGGCTATACACTGGTCTCCTTTGGTGGCGCCGGGGGACTGCATGTCTGCGCCCTGGCCGAGGCCCTTGGGATGCATGAGGCGATGGTGCCGGTGCATGCAGGGGTGCTCTCCGCCCTGGGGATGCTGGCCACCCGGCCCGGTCGCCAGTTGGTACGCACCCGTCCCGGTTTGTTACAAGAGCTGTCGGATGAATGGGTTGAGTCGGAGCTCAAGCGGTTGGCAGAGGAGGGGATTGGCGCCCTTGTTGAAGAGGGTATCGAAAGATCCCAGATCGAAGTGGACTACGCTTTGGACCTGCGCTACCTCGGTCAGTCCTACAGCCTGAATATTCCATGGCACGATTGCACACAGGCCATTCGCGCATTTCATCAGCAGCATGAGGCCCGCTATGGCCACCAGATGGATGCACCTGTGGAGTTGGTCAATCTGCGAGTCGCTTTGAGAGGGGCAGAGTTGGCGATCAGTCTGCCCGCTGCCGCTGAGCAACTGAAGCAGCCACAGATTACAGCCTGGGCAGATCTGGTCGGGTTTGAGCGTCAGGTCCCCTGTTATCGACGCGATGACCTGGGCGTTGGATCGGAGATCAGTGGTCCTGCCCTGATTACCGAGATGGCCTCCACTACCTGGCTGGCGCCGGATTGGCGACTGACAATGGATGGCGGTGGAAATCTGATCTTGAGTCGCTAGAGGTTTTGCAGCAATCGCTGCTCCTGAAAGGCCTGCTCGCTAGCCTCCAGATAGAGTTGATAGAGCTCATCGCGCTCAATGCCAGGGCAGTCGATCTGGTGCCAATCACCAGCTTCAGCCTGTCGGGTACAGAGTAGGGCCTGGCCCAATAGATCGTCCCCGTTCAACAACGCCTTGTTGATGCTGTCTGTCAGGGAGAGCTCCTGCAGAATGAGATCCAGGGGCTGGCTGAGAAGCAGGTCCAGGGTCGAGAGGAGGCCTGTTGTATAGCCGGCATCTTCATCTGGATTCAGCTTGCGTACCAGCTTGTCGCAGAGATTGGCTCGTACCAGGGCCATCAGATATTGATCCTGTGGACAGTTTTCCAGTCGCGCCATGACCATCAGGTTGGTCCAGGCGCGTATCCGATTTAACCCCATGATGACAACGGCCTGGCCGATGGAGGTGATCTCCCTTCGCATGCCCATCGCCGCGGAGTTGATGTAGCGCAGGGTCTTATAGCTGAGCCCCGCATCCTGTTTGATCAGATGCTCGATCTCTTCGATTTTAGTCTCTGGCTTGTTGAGCTCGCTTAACAAGCGTAGTACCACCATCTGATTTTCTTGCAGGCTTTTACCCTGAAGCAGTTCAGGGCGTGAAAAGTAGAAGCCCTGGAAATAGTCGAACCCCATCTCCCGCAGGGCCTCGTACTCTTCCCGGGTCTCAACCTTCTCGGCCAGCAATTTGAGGTCGTACTGCCGTAACTTGGGGAGGTTGTCTCGAATCTGATCGAGGGAGAGGGCGGGGACTTCAACCTTTACGAACTTCACCCAGGGTAGCAGAGGATCCCATACGGGATCGAAGACGTAGTCGTCCAGGGCCAGCTCAAGTCCCTTCTTGGAGAGGCAGGAGGCCTTTTCGATCAGGGCGTCATCGACGCTGATATCCTCCAGGATCTCCATCACCATGCGCCCTTTCTGCTGTAGCAGGGGGTGATCGCAGCCGATCAGGTTTTCGGTCAGATTGACAAAGACCCGGGCATCGCCGGCGATACGCTCCAGGCCGATCTCCATGAAGGTGTTCAGCAGAACCTGGGACGTGGCGCCATCGCCATCCTCGATGAATGCGGCCCCCTGGCGTGA
>JBNKMQ010000386.1:0-2319 GCA_050293225.1 Sedimenticolaceae bacterium | reverse complement strand
CGGATGCGGGGGAACTACCCACCATAATCGGTGGTCTATTAGGTCTCATCGCCGGACTTGCGCTGTTCAAAAGAGTGACGCGAAAAAGGGTGGCCGATCCCTCCTTTGAAGTCGTCATTCTCCGGCAGGCGAACGCCAAACCTGTTCGTTTCGTTTAGATAAAAGTGACTTGTCATGCAGCCGGCAATGTTCGGTTTACAAGTTCCTTGCAGGAGTTGATTTGATGAATCAAAAGATAAACAAAACTTTCCTACTCTTCTTGTTGGCGCTGATGGTGGCGATGCCACTTCAGGCGAGCAGTCTGCCAGATTTCACTGTGCTGGCTGAAGAGAATGCCGCTTCGGTGGTCAACATCAGCACTAAGCAAAATGGTGTAAGAAAACAACTGCGCCAATTCAATATTCCTGAGTTCGAAGGGATTCCCGATGGCGCGCCTTTCGGCGATCTGATGCGGAAGTTTTTTGGTGAGCACGGTATGCCGATGCCGGATGAGCAGCGGGAGCAACGTTCACTCGGGTCTGGTTTTGTCCTGTCTGAGGATGGCTACATTTTGACCAATAACCACGTTGTCGATGGCGCCGATCAGGTCATCGTTAAGATGAATGATAGGCGTGAGTATGTCGCTGAAGTTATTGGTAAGGATGAGCGCAGTGATATCGCGCTGATCAAGATTGATGCGACTGGTCTGCCTGCGGTGAAGATCGGCGACTCCAAAGATTTGAAAGTCGGTGAGTGGGTATTGGCCATCGGTTCTCCCTTCGGTTTTGATCATTCGGTGACTGCCGGTATCGTCAGCGCCAAGGGTAGAAACCTGCCCAGCGAAAACTATGTCCCCTTCATTCAGACCGATGTGGCGATCAATCCCGGTAACTCCGGCGGTCCTCTGTTCAATCTGGACGGCGAGGTGGTCGGTATCAACTCTCAGATCTATAGCCGCTCCGGCGGATTCATGGGACTCTCTTTCTCTATTCCCATTGAGATGGCAGTGGATGTAGCCAATCAATTGAAAGCCAGGGGCAGAGTCAGTCGCGGCTGGCTGGGTGTGTTGATCCAGGATATGAACAGGGATCTGGCCGAGAGCTTTGGTCTGGATCGTCCCAGGGGTGCGCTGGTGGCTCGTGTGCTGCCTAACAGCCCCTCTGAAAAGGCCGGTCTACAGGTGGGTGATGTTATCCTGGAGTTCAATGGTGAGAAGATCCATACCTCTTCAGAACTGCCTCCCTTGGTTGGTAGAAGCAATATCGACCAGCCCGCCAAGGTAAAGATCCTGCGCAACGGCAAGGAGAAGGTCGTCAAGGTCAATATCGGTGAGCTGCCGCCGGAAGATGCGGTAGAGCTGGCCAGCAACAATCCGCCTAAGGTCTCCGAGAACCGCCTGGGGATGATGGTCTCCGAGGTGAATGACCAGGTGAGGAAAAAATTTGGTCTCTCTACCCGTAAAGGCGTAGTGGTGGAGTCGGTAACCGGCCAGGCCGCCAGAGAGGCGGGTATCCAGCAGGGTGACATCATCCTCAGCATAAATAATGTGGACGTACAGGATCTCTCCCACTTCAATAAACTGGTGACAGAACTACCTGCCGACAAGACCATCGCCATGCTGGTGCATAGGAGCACAGGTCCTATCTTTCTGGCCTTTAGGGTGCCGAAGTAGTGAAGCAACTGCGGCTCTTCTACCGTACGGGGTGCCATCTCTGCGATGATATGCAGGAGCATCTGGAGGATTTGAAGAGGTCGCAGCCATTCTCCCTGGAGCGGGTTGACGTAGACAGGGATCAGGTCCTCAAACAGCGATACGACCAGAGAGTGCCGGTGCTGGAGGACAAGCATGGCACCACGCTGTCAGAGTACTATCTCGATCCGCAAGCGGTATTACGCTATTTGCAGAGCGCCTGATTTGGTATCATGCCCGTCTTTAGATTTTCAGGCGACTGAGAAACGCCCCAATTGGGGCGTTTCTCTTTTGTTGCCAAGTACTTAGGCACCATGGCAGATTTAAGTCACATCCGAAATTTCTCAATCATCGCGCATATCGATCACGGTAAGTCGACCATTGCAGACAGATTTATCCAGGTCTGCGGCGGTTTAAGTGAGCGGGAGATGGCGGAGCAGGTGTGCGACTCCATGGATCTGGAGAGAGAGCGGGGCATCACCATCAAGGCCCAGAGCGTGACCCTCGACTTCAAGGCCGCCGATGGGAAGACCTATCAGCTCAACTTCATCGATACTCCGGGACATGTGGATTTCTCGTATGAGGTCTCCCGCTCCCTGGCCGCCTGCGAGGGCGCACTGCTGGTGGTGGATGCCGCCCAGGGTGTCGAG
>JBNKMQ010000385.1:0-9392 GCA_050293225.1 Sedimenticolaceae bacterium | reverse complement strand
CCCGAGTTCACCGGCAGCCGGGGTTCCGGCATCTAAGATCCTCTTTTACGGATCAAGAAAAAAGGGCGCTTCGGCGCCCTTTTTCTTTTTTTCTCGGTTACTCTACACTGCTTAGGAAGAATGGATTGATTGAGATAAGTATATGGAGCATCCCGTGCGCCTAGGACTTTTTTTACTTCTGCTTCTTTATATCTTTGTGCCACTGCAGGCGGCGGTCTATCAGTGGAAAGATGAAAATGGTCGGGTTCACTTCAGCGATAGACCGGTGCACGAAAGTGCGATCGAAAAGAAGATAAAGTCATCGACCAAATCCTCAAGCTCCCCTGTTTTGCCTGAGGATAGAAAGCAGCGCCGGCAACGCATGCTGGATGTATATGAAAAAGAGCGTGCTGAGAAGAGGGAAGCAAAAGACAAAGAGAGGCAAGAGCGAAATGAAAAAAAGCGTAAATGTCTCGAGGCACGTGCCCGCTATGATGAATACAGTAGCGCCAGAAGCATTTACGATTACCTTGATTCAGGTGAACGCAAATATCTGAGTAAGGGTGAACGCGAACAGTATATTGCTCAATTGAAGTCGAATGTGAAGCGATACTGTAAGTAGCTCGAATGTCTACATAAAGCTGATCTCTGCTTCGGTTGCGATGCGATTGCGACCTGCCTGCTTAGCCAGATAGAGAGCCTGATCCGCCCTCTCCAGAAGTGTCTCGCAGTCATCGCCCCGGTGCAGGGTGGCGGCCCCAATCGATATCGTGATTCCAGGCAGACGTTCTTTGGTACGCCGTCTTACCAGAACAAGCTTACCGATTGCGTCATGGATATTTCGAGCAATATCAACTGCGGAATCCATGCCCGTGGATGGCAGTACGACGGTAAACTCCTCACCACCAAAGCGAGCAGGAAAATCCCCCTGTCGTATATGATTGCGCATCGCCATGCCAACACGGCGAATCACTTCGTCACCGATGATATGACCGTATTCATCGTTAAAGAGTTTGAAGTGGTCTATATCGAGCATCAGAAGAGAGAAGGGGTTTGTTGAATCCTCCTCGATATTGCTCATCAGCTCATGCATGCGGTGAGTCAACGCCTTACGATTGTAGAGACCGGTCAATGGGTCGGTAGACGCCTCATCGCGCAGTTTCTCCACCTCAGACTGCAGAGAGCTGGCCTTTGCCTTAACACTCTCCAATTGGATGCTCATGTGCCGATTCTTCTCAATGGCACTGGAAGTTGCATTGAGCAGGGTATGAGCAATGGTACGAAGATCAGCCAGATCGGGCTCGCCACTCAATGCCTGAGTTTGAACCTGCAGGACATCGTTATACGACTCTGTGTGGGCGCAGGCATGGCTGAAACTCTCTAGCGCATTGAATAGTAATCCTCTCAGATCTGACAGGTTATTCTCAATCTTTACTGTCTCCTCCTGGTCGTGGCAGAGCTCATCGAACAGTTGTTTTAAGAGGTAGCTGTCGATAGTTGTACGCGTATGGATCTTCTCTTCGATGGCGTTGGTCAGCGCTTGGGATCTTCCGCTGACATATTGATAGGCTACGAGGTGACAGACGGGGGTGGGAGGAATCTTGTAGCGATTCAAGAATGCTATAGCCTCTGTGTGCCAGGCGTTCGCATCTTCGACGTTATCCAACTGAAAGCAGGTTCCTTGGTGCTTCATGCTTACAACCTATTTAAATTTGCTTTTGTTATCTTTAGGTTAATTCGAAATGGTTTCTCACTGTTACGGCCAGGTGTTGGCCTGCTTTAGGACTTTTATGTCTATTTGGCATGAAAAAGGGGACCCGCGTCCCCTTTTTCATGCTTATTCGGTAAGTTCGTTATCTCAATGGACACTGCCAAAAGAGAGGTCCAAAGAGTAGGGGGGTAAAGGTATTCCGGCTATTTTACAGGCCTGAACCACGGGGCCTCTGGGAAAGAGACCATAGAGATATTTTTTCCCGCCGCGATCCTTTACCTGCGAGGACATCGCCTTGAGTACCAGTCTCGCACTGCAGGTGGCGCCATGCTCTTCACAATGGCCGCGAAGAAAGTGAATCATCTCCCAATGTTCTTCTGTCAGGTCTATCTGCTCTTCTTTGGCAAGCTCAATTGCTCGCTCTTCAGTCCAGTCTTCAAAGCCTTCTGGTGTGTTGGCGTTTTCTACTGCCATGGGATTCATCTGTGGCATCGGTATTCTCCTGTGATGTAGCTACATCCTCGTTGTTCTAAACAATAGATTCTTGTGAGGCCTGTTCCGGTCTCTGTAAATAGAAAGATAGATCAGAATTCAAGAAAGACCAAGAAAAATAGTAGGATATTTCTTCTATTTGGATTAAGGGTCAAAATGGGTGACGACATAGGGTGAGGTTTTCCGTTAACATCCGATATCTTTTTCAATTGAATTTCCGAAGCTTATGTCTAAAAAGCCTCCCTTCGTACTGGTTGACGGGTCCTCGTATCTGTTTCGTGCCTACCATGTTCTCCAGGTTAATCAGGATTTGAGAAACTCTAAAGGTGAGCCGACAGGCGCCATTCTAGGTGTTGTTAACATGCTTCGTCGGTTGCTCAATGACTACCAGCCTGAGCAGATCGCGGTGGTCTTCGACGCCCCAGGAGGTAGCTTTCGTAACCAGCTCTACAAGGAGTACAAGGCCAACCGCCCACCCATGCCGGAGGATTTGCGGGTACAGATCGAACCGCTGCACGATATCATCCGCGCTATGGGTCTTCCCCTATTGATGGTGGAGGGTGTGGAGGCGGATGACGTCATCGGCACCCTGGCCCATCAGGCTACGGAGAAGGAAATGGAGACCCTGATCTCCACTGGCGACAAGGATATGGCTCAACTGGTCAATCAGCATGTCAGCCTGGTCAACACCATGTCTGAGACCTTCACCGACCAGGATGGGGTAGTGGAGAAGTTCGGCGTGAAGCCGGAGCAGATTGTCGACTACCTGGCCCTGGTGGGGGACTCGGCGGACAACATTCCCGGTGTGCCCAAGTGTGGGCCCAAGACCGCCGCCAAGTGGCTGCAGGCCTACGACAGCCTGGACAACCTGATCGCCCATGCGGACGAGATCAAAGGCAAGATTGGAGAGAATCTGCGCCAAAGCCTGGACTTTCTCCCCCTCTCAAAAGCGCTGGCGACGATAAAACTCGATGTTGCCCTGGAGCAGGCCCCCGGTGATTTTGCGCCTGTGGATGCCGACCAGGAGAGACTCCGTGAACACTACCAGCGCATGGAGTCGAGCCGACTGTTGGCCACCCTGGAGGGTGCTGAGGAGGAGGCTGAAGCGGAGCTCCCAGCCCCCAGTAGAGACTACGAGACAATCCTCGACAAGACCCGTTTCAACGTTTGGCTCAAACGTCTGCAAACGGCCGATCTTTTTGCCTTCGATAGTGAGACAACCAGCCTCGACTATATGAGAGCAGAGATTGTCGGGCTCTCCTTTGCAGTGGCCTCCGGTGAGGCTGCCTATGTCCCTGTAGCCCACGACTACCCTGGCGCACCACAACAGCTTGAGCGTGAGTGGGTACTTACTCAGCTGCAACCTTTGCTGGAGGATCCAAAGCAGAAGAAGGTCGGCCAAAACCTGAAATACGATATGAGTGTCCTGGCCCGCTACGGCATCCAGATGCAGGGTATCGCCTTCGATACCATGCTCGAATCCTATGTCTACAATGCCACCGCCACCCGTCACGACATGGACTCCCTGGCCCGGACCTACCTGAACGAGCAGACCATCCACTTCGAGGAGATCGCCGGCAAGGGCAAGAAACAGCTCACCTTCAACCAGATTGAACTGGAGCAGGCGGCCCCCTATGCGGCGGAGGATGCGGATATCACCCTGCGACTGCACCAGACCCTCTGGCCAAAGCTGGAGGAGAGCGAGCCCCAGGCGAAGCTGTTGACGGAGTTGGAGATCCCATTGGTCTCGGTACTCTCCCGCATTGAGCGCAATGGCGTGCGCATCGATATCGAGATGTTGAATAAGCAGAGTGGCCAGCTGGCCAAACAGATGCACGACCTGGAGCAGAAGGCCTACGCCATCGCCGGTCACAACTTCAATCTGGGTTCGCCGAAACAGATCGGCGAGATCTTCTTTAATGAACTGAACCTGCCGGTTATCTCAAAGACCCCCAAGGGTGCCCCATCCACAGCGGAGTCGGTACTGGTGGAGCTGGCGGAGCAGGGCCATGAATTGCCCTCGGTGATTCTTGAACATCGAGGACTATCGAAGCTGAAGTCGACCTATACCGACAAGCTGCCGGAGATGGTCAATCCAGAGACCGGCAGGGTGCACACCTCCTACCACCAGGCGGTAGCGGCCACAGGGCGACTCTCCTCATCCGACCCCAATCTGCAGAATATTCCGATTCGAAGCGAAGAGGGACGGCGTATCCGCCAGGCCTTCGTGTCAGAGCCGGGCTGGAAGATGGTCGCCGCCGACTACTCCCAGATCGAGCTACGCATCATGGCTCACCTCTCTGGAGATGAGGGTCTTTTGAAGGCCTTCTCTGCGGGGGAGGATATCCATCGTGCCACGGCAGCCGAGGTCTTTGGTGAGAGCCTGGATCAGGTCACCAGTGATCAGCGTCGATCCGCCAAGGCGATCAACTTTGGCCTGATCTACGGCATGTCGGCCTTCGGTCTGGCCCGTCAGTTGGGCATAGAGCGGGGGGCCGCTCAGGAGTATGTGGATCTCTATTTCCAGCGCTATCCCGGAGTAGCGGAGTTCATGGATCGCATCCGCACCCAGGCGAAGGAGGATGGCTACGTAGAGACACTCTTCGGGCGTCGTCTCTATCTGCCCGACATCAATGCCCGCAACCACCAGCGCAGAACTGCCGCCGAGCGAACCGCGATCAATGCCCCTATGCAGGGCACCGCTGCCGATATCATCAAACGGGCCATGCTCGCGGTGGATGGCTGGATCTGTCGAGAGGAGCCGCCGGTCAGGCTCTTGATGCAGGTCCACGATGAGCTGGTGCTGGAGGTCGAGAGTGGCTTTGTGGAGCAGGCTATAGACCGTTTGCGTGACTACATGCAGGGTGCCGCCAGTCTGGAGGTGCCGTTATTGGTCGATGTCGGAGTGGGGGCTGATTGGGAGGCCGCGCACTGATGGGTAAGTGATTGTATTTTCAGGATTAATGTCCTGGGCCATCAGTTTTTTACAGATGGAAGAAACTTTTTGATCTGTCGCCAGTCTATTAATACGTAAGTCGTACGGCACGGGTCGCTTTCCTCCCTTTTGCGGCCCAGCTTTCCCGGTCACCCCATCCGGGAAACTCAGACCCTGTCAGTCTTTCCCCTAGATTGACAGGGTCTTCTTTTTTGTCTGGGTGTTATGAAGCCTCGTCCGCTTCCAGTTCAAACCAGATATCCAGAACCCGGTGACATTCGTCGATGCCCTCGCGCTTGAGTGCGGAGAAGAGCTGGATCGTGATCTCCGGTCGATCGCTCAGCTCACGTTTTACCTTTAGTAGTGTCGATTTGGCTGCACCCCGTTTCAGCTTGTCAGCCTTGGTGAGCAGAATGTGGGTCGGCAGGCCCTGGTGGGTATTCCACTGCAGCATCTGTAGATCGAACTCTTTCAGCGGGTGGCGGATATCCATTAGCAGAATCAGGCCACGCAGACACTGGCGATGCTCGACATAGTCCGACAGGCTTTGCTGCCACTGCTGTTTGATCGATTCAGCCACCTTGGCGTAGCCGTAGCCCGGAAGATCAACCAATCGGCGATTCTCATCCAGGTAAAAGAAGTTGAGCAGTTGGGTACGGCCTGGGGTTTTACTTGCGCGGGCAAGGCTCTTCTGACCGCAGAGCGTGTTGAGCGCGCTCGACTTGCCGGCATTGGAGCGGCCGGCAAAGGCGACCTCTATGCCCTCGTCGGGAGGTGACTGATTGAGTCGCGCCGCGCTTTTTAAAAATTGTGCGCGGCGATAGTAGGGATTCATGTGAGTTCCTGGCTAAGTTGTCAAACCGGGAACACTATGCGAAAGGGCTGCCTAACTCAACAGCAGTAGGTGAAATTAACCCCAGAGACGCTGGATCCAGGACCTTTTGCCGAGTTTGGGTTGAGCGCCGGCTGAGATAAAAAAGCTGCTGTACTGCATATCCTCTTCCATGATGTGCTTGGTCAGCCAGGTCTTGAGGAAGTGCATCAGCTCGAAACCGATCGATTTCTTGCCGGTGGCAACCTTCTCCTGCAGATCGGTTACCGAGTGGAGCAGTTCTTCGTGGATCTCCTTGTGAGCTTCATAGTCGGGATAGTTGAGAATCCGCATCAGACTCTCTTCAACGGCGAAGTGGATGCGGGTGTAGTCGGCCAGATCCTTGAGGATACTATTGACCACTTCACTACCGTGACGCTGGTGGATGGCCTCGTGCATTTTATTCACAAGGTCGACCAGCAGCTTGTGCTGTTCGTCAATCTCTTCGATTCCGACGCTGAGGGCGTCGGTCCACTCAACAAAATTACTCATATAACATCCCTACTTAGTTACTACATTTAGTTTCCGCCAAATGCTTCGACCGCATATTGTGACAGAGTTCACGTTTCTCTGCCAATGATAGCCCTAAATCTTACAGTTGGTTACTCAATTCTTTCCCAAATCCCTGATTTACCGCCGGCTTTTTCCAGCAGGCGGATGTTACTGATGGTCATCCCTCTATCCACGGCCTTACACATATCATAGATGGTCAGTAGGGTGACTTGGGCGGCGAAGAGTGCCTCGATCTCCACCCCGGTTTGCCCAAGCGTCTCCACATGGCATTTGCAGTGGACGCTGTTTTTTTCCTCTTCTGGAGTCAGGCTGATCTCAACCTTAGTCAGGGAGAGGGGGTGACAGAGAGGCACCAGGTCCGGTGCCTTTTTCGCCGCCATAATGCCGGCGACGCGGGCGATACCGAGGACATCGCCCTTCTTATGTGTGCCCTTGAGAATCATCGCCAGGGTTTCAGCCTGCATGGCGATTCGACCCTCGGTGATGGCGCGGCGCTTGGTTTCGGGTTTGTCGCCCACATCGACCATATGCGCTTCGCCGGCGGCATTGAAATGGGTGAATTCAGCCATTAATAATAGCTTGCCTCCCGCTCAATCTGCTTTGAGACCTCAAGCGCCTCGAAAGTCATCTGTTCAAGATCGGCAAAAACAAAGGTGGCGGGGGCCTTGCCGACGCCGCCGATGGTGCCAGGGTTGACCAGGTGGGTCGTGCCGCCCTTTACATTGGCAATGGCTTCCACTTTGACCTTGTGGCTGTGTCCGCAGCAGACCAGGTCCCAGTCCCCGGTTGCCGCCATAGCGCTGGCGTAGTGGGGATAGTGGACCAGAAAGATCCGCTTTCCTGCCAGCTCGATGCCGGCGTCCATACCATGATAGTGGATATGGTTGTCGTCACTGCTGGCGAGACGCCCCAGGGTAAAGAGGTCTCCGGTGTTGTTGCCGTGGATCACATGGATAGGTATCTGGTACTTCTGCAGGCAGTGCAGGGTACTGGGAGCAACGACATCGCCGCAATGCAGCACAGCTTCAGCGCCCTTCTCAATGGCAGTTTCAACTGCGGCGTCGAGCAGGGGTATGTGGTCGTGGCTGTCGGAGACAATACAAACTTTCATTATTATGGCCTGTTAACACTAAAGCCCGATTTGGGGCTCTGCGTCGTAGTGTAGTGCAGGAAGGTGATCGAGAGATAGGGGGGAGAGCCGACTAACCGGCTCCCGGTTTGGTACCGTGAGCCGATTGAGTCTCAGATACTGCGGTTGACACCTAGCATCAGAAGTTGGGCTTCTCGGGCTCATCCAGATACATCTGTACAGAGTCCAGGATCTCCTGCTTCGCTTCATCGATGCCGTACCAGCCGTCGACACGCACCCATTTACCCTCGTCGAGATCTTTGTAGTGTTCAAAAAAGTGGGAGATACGATTGAGGGTCTCACCAGAGAGATCGCGAAAGGTCTGTACACCGCGGTAGGTCTTACACAGCTTGTCGGTGGGTACGGCCAGGACCTTGGCATCATCACCGGACTCATCCTTCATCTTCAGCACGCCGACAGGGCGGCAGCAGATGACTGAGCCTGGGATCAGGGGATAGGGGGTCAGTACCAGTACGTCCACCGGATCACCATCTTTGGAGAGAGTGTGGGGGACATAGCCATAGTTGCAGGGGTAGTGCATGGCGGTGGACATGAAACGATCCACGAACATGGCGCCGGTCTCCTTGTCCAGTTCGTACTTCACGGGATCGGAGTGTGCCGGTATCTCAATGATGACATTGATCTCGTTGGGAACGTTAGGGCCGGAAGTGACTCGGTCGAGATTCATTAGGTTGGGTCCTCGGGCTCGAAAAAACCGTCATTATAGTCAGACTGCCGGCTTTCTCCCAAGGTAAATCAGATGTGGACCTAATAATCATGTGGGTATTAGGGGTGATTGGGCGTCGAATAGGCGGGCAACCTGGGCTAAAACCAAACAAAAAGGCGACCAGATGGCCGCCTTTTTGGGCTAGCTGCTGATTGGGATCAGAGCATGGGCACGATCAGAAGCGCCACGATGTTGATGATCTTGATCAGCGGGTTGACTGCAGGTCCGGCGGTGTCCTTGTAGGGGTCGCCGACGGTGTCGCCGGTGACCGCCGCCTTATGCGCGTCGGAGCCTTTGCCGCCGAAGTTACCATCCTCGATGTACTTCTTGGCGTTATCCCAGGCACCACCACCGGTGGTCATGGAGATGGCCACGAAGAGACCGGTGACGATGGTACCGATGAGAAGACCACCCAGGGCCTTTGCGCCGGCATCTCCGCCCATTAGGGCGCCAATACCCAGGGCAACCACGATCGGCGCCAACACAGGCAGCAGGGAGGGGATGATCATCTCTTTGATCGCCGCCTTGGTCAGCATATCCACAGCCCGGCCGTAGTCGGGCTTTTCGGTATGGTCCATGATGCCGGGTTTCTCGCGGAACTGACGGCGTACCTCATTCACGATACCACCGGCGGCGCGGCCGACAGCTTCCATCGCCATGGAACTGAACAGGTAGGGGACCAGGCCACCGATGAAGAGTCCGATCAATACCGCCGGATCGGAGAGCTCGAAGGTGATGGTTTTACCGGCGGCTTCCAGGGTATGGGTAAAGTCGGCAAACAGTACCAGCGCGGCAAGACCGGCAGAGCCGATGGCATAGCCTTTGGTGACCGCCTTGGTGGTATTACCCACCGCATCCAGGGGATCGGTGATATTGCGGATCTTCTCATCCAGCTCCGCCATCTCAGCGATACCGCCGGCGTTGTCGGTGATCGGACCATAGGCGTCCAGCGCGACGATGATACCGGTCATGGATAGCATGGCAGTTGCCGCGATAGCGATACCATAGAGGCCGGCCAGATCGTAGGAACCCCAG
>JBNKMQ010000384.1:0-4589 GCA_050293225.1 Sedimenticolaceae bacterium | reverse complement strand
CTATGAGTGGCTGAAAAGTGTCTCTCCGAAGGCAATCCTATGCGGAGAACATAAGCTCAGCATTGAATAACCCAAAATTCCTGGAGATGAAGATGGCCTCGAAAGCCCTGAAGATGATCAAAGACAATGACGTAAAGTTTGTCGATCTGCGTTTCACCGATACCCGCGGTAAGGAGCAGCATGTCTCCCTGCCAGCCAGCCAGATCAACGAAGACATGTTCACCGACGGCAAGATGTTCGATGGTTCCTCCATCGCCGGTTGGAAAGGCATCAACGAATCCGACATGATCCTGATGCCGGAAGATGCAACTGCAGTGATGGATCCGTTCGCTGACGAGAACACCATGAATGTCCGCTGCGACATCCTCGAGCCCACCACCATGCAGGGTTACGAGCGTGATCCCCGCTCTGTAGCCAAGCGTGCAGAAGCCTATCTTGCCTCCACTGGTATTGCTGACGCTGCCTTCTTTGGTCCCGAGCCTGAGTTTTTCGTGCTCGACGATGTTCGTTGGAGCATCGACATGAGCGGCTCCATGGTCAAGGTCGATTCGGAAGAGGCCGAGTGGAACTCAGAGCGCGTCTATGAAGATGGCAACATTGGACATCGTCCTGGCGTCAAGGGCGGCTACTTCCCGGTACCCCCGGTTGACTCCCTGCACGACCTGCGTGGTGCCATGTGCCTGGCGATGGAAGAGATGGGCGTACCTGTCGAGGTGCATCACCACGAGGTAGCCACTGCCGGACAGTGCGAGATTGGTACCCGTTTCAGCACCCTGGTCGAACGCGCCGACTGGGTCCAGATTCAAAAGTACTGCACCTGGAACGTAGCCCATGCCTACGGCAAGACCGCTACCTTCATGCCGAAGCCGATCGTTGGCGACAACGGTTCCGGTATGCACGTGCATCAGTCACTGGCAAAAGGCGGTGAGAACATCTTTGCCGGCGACCAGTATGGCGGTCTGTCCGAAACCGCGCTCTACTACATCGGTGGCATCATCAAGCACGCTCGTGCGCTGAACGCTTTCACCAACGCCTCCACCAACTCCTACAAGCGTCTGGTACCTGGCTTCGAGGCTCCGGTCATGCTGGCCTACTCTGCACGTAACCGTTCCGCCTCCATCCGTATCCCGTGGGATTCCAGCCCTAAGGGTCGTCGCATCGAGGTCCGTTTTCCCGATCCGACTGCCAACCCTTACCTGGCCTTCACCGCCATGATGATGGCCGGACTTGACGGTATCCAGAACAAGATCCACCCCGGTGATGCCATGGATAAGGACCTCTACGACCTGCCGGCCGAAGAGGCAGCCAGTATCCCCACCGTCTGCCACAGTCTTGATATGGCACTGGAAGCACTGAATGAGGATCGCGGCTTCCTGACCGCTGGCAGCGTCTTTACTGATGACCTGATTGACGGCTACATTGATCTGAAGATGGAAGAGGTCACCACCATGCGTATGACCACCCATCCGGTGGAATTCGACATGTACTTCAGCCTCTGATCGGTTTTCACAGAACCGCTAGAAATGAAACGCCCTTCGCTAACGAGGGGCGTTTTTTTGAGAACTGATTCGCTTGTTTACCTAGCGTTCGTTGGTCTATGCTTGCCTCATGCGTAGTCTCGTACTCATTCTGATCTTTTTCGTCTCCCTGCCCCTCTATGCCAGGGATGTCTACAAATTGACCAATGCCGATGGTGAGGTGATCTACTCAGATACCTACCAGGTAGGGGCTGAACGCGTTCGAGTAATTGGCACCAAGTCGGCTTCCTCCCCCGCAGACGCGAATGGTGATCAGGAGCAAGGTGACGCACAAGCTAACGCTCAGGGCGCTCAGGGCGTCGAAGGCTACCAAAGCCTAGAGATCGTACAACCGGAAAACGACGCTACCGTGCGCAGCAACGAAGGCACGGTTTCTGTCAGTCTCGCACTCACCCCAACCCTCGTTGAAGGGCACTCGGTGAAAATCACCATTGATGGGAAGGAGCTGCCAGGGGAGGTTCGCTCGACCCAGTTCACCCTCAACAATCTAAACCGGGGAAACCACACCCTGGAGACCCGCATTGTCGATGCTAGCGGTAGTGTAGTGATCCGTTCCAATCGCATCAATTTCGACCTGCGTCAGGCCTCAATTCTCACCCGCTGACAGGGCCGCACAATACTGGTGCAGTAGTGGAGCCACCACCTGCAAACCGTTTTCCTTTTTTTCCATCAGCAATCGGGAAGTTGTGCTTAAACAACTGTTTTCCTGCTCTTTTTTGTGCAGCGATGTGTTAGAGCAGGGTGCGCTCAATATTTGTGCTTGTTGGACCGTTTTTTGCAGATAGAATCTCCATGATGCCGGAAGTGAAGAAAAGCAATCTCGAAAAACAGGTTCTGGAGAACCTGAGTACAGCGATACTCCTCTTCGACCGCGAATTCAGATTGCTCTATCTCAACTCTTCGGCAGAGATGCTGTTTGAAGTTAGTTCGCGCAAGGCACTGGGTTTGCCTGTAATGGAGATGATCCGTTGTCCCGACAGCCTGCTGCTGTCAAATCTGTCTCAGTCACTGGAGAGTGGTCAGCCCTTCACCGAACGGGAACATCAGTTTATCTTGCCTGATGGTAGGGAGATCACCGTCGACTGTACCGTGATACCGCAGCGCCACGGCTATCAGGTGGAAGAGCTTCTGGTTGAGATCCAACAGGTAGACCGTCAGCTCAGGATCACTCGTGAAGAACAGATTCTCGCGCGCAATGAGGCGACCCGAGCGCTGGTTCGTGGACTGGCTCATGAGATCAAAAACCCACTGGGTGGGTTGCGCGGGGCTGCCCAGTTGTTGGAGCGGGAGCTCAAGGATGAGTCGCTGATTGAATATACCCAGATCATCATTGAGGAAGCCGACCGGTTGCGAAATCTGGTCAACAACATGCTGGGCCCCAATCGGGTGCCTGATAAGAAAGCCGTAAACATCCACCAGGTTTTAGAGCGGGTCTGCAGTCTGGTGAAGGTGGAGATCGGACCCGGCCTGATGATCAACAAAGATTACGATCCGAGTATCCCGACAACCAAGGGTGATACAGATCAGTTGATCCAGGCGTTTTTAAATATCGTGCGTAATGGCGTCAGGGCAGCAGGTACGGAGGGCGTGCTCAGAATCACCACCCGCATTCTGCGCCAATTCACTATCGGCAATATCCTACACAGGTTGGTGATCTCAGTGGAAATCGAGGACAACGGAGAAGGTATTCCCAAAGAGTTGCAGGAACGTATCTTTTTCCCCATGGTCACCGGTGGCGACGGTATGGGGTTGGGACTCTCCATATCGCAGACACTGATCAATCGGCATCAGGGGTTGATCGAGTTCACCAGCAAGCCTGGCCAGACTATTTTTCGCGTTTTACTTCCTTTGGAGCAAGTAGATGGATAGAACATGTCGAGTCTGGGTGATCGATGACGATCGCTCGATTCGCTGGGTTTTGGAGAAGACCCTGCAAAAGGCAGAAATGGAGGTCACCAGCTTCGACAGTGCGGACCGGGTTCTTAGTGCGCTGAACAAGGAGCAGCCTGATGTGGTGGTCTCTGATATCCGCATGCCAGGTATGGACGGATTAGAGCTGTTGGAAATTCTGCACGCCCGCTATCCGGGATTGCCGGTCATCATCATGACAGCACACTCTGATCTCGACAGTGCGGTTTCCGCCTATCATGGCGGCGCCTTCGAATATCTGCCCAAACCCTTTGATGTGGACGATGCGGTACAACAGATTCGTCGCGCCTGTCGTCAACAGGCGGCGGCGGACGAGAAGCCGAATCTGGACGGACGCAAGGAGGGCAAGGAGATCATCGGCGAAGCGCCGGCCATGCAGGAGGTGTTTCGCGCCATCGGACGTCTGGCTCGATCCAATATTACGGTACTGATCAACGGGGAGTCGGGAACCGGTAAAGAGTTGGTGGCGCAGGCATTACACCGTCACAGCACCCGCGCCGAAGCGCCATTTATTGCATTGAATATGGCGGCGATTCCGCGAGATCTGATGGAGTCGGAGCTGTTTGGTCATGAACGGGGGGCGTTCACTGGCGCGCAGACTCGCCGTGAGGGCCGCTTCGAGCAGGCCGACGGCGGCACCCTGTTCCTGGATGAGATCGGCGACATGCCGGCGGAACTACAGACCCGCTTGTTGCGTGTGCTGGCCGACGGGGAGTTCTACCGGGTCGGTGGCCATGAGCCCGTGAAGGTGGATGTGCGAATCATCGCTGCCACCCACCAGAATCTGGAGAGCCTGGTCAAGTCGGGAGCCTTCCGCGAAGATCTGTTTCATCGACTCAATGTGATCCGAATCCATCTTCCTGCTCTGCGGGAGCGGCGAGAGGACATTCCACTGCTGATGAAACACTTTCTCGACAGCGCAGGCAAGGAGCTCTTGGTTGAGGCCAAGGTGCTGTTACCAGAGACTGAGGTGATTCTGAGCCAGATGGAGTGGCCCGGTAATGTGCGCCAACTGGAAAACACCGCACGTTGGTTGACAGTGATGGCCTCGGGTCAGGAGATCCACATTGATGATCTACCGACCGAGCTGAAGGAGAGTGAGGCCCCCGCCGTCTTCTATGA
>JBNKMQ010000383.1:0-8943 GCA_050293225.1 Sedimenticolaceae bacterium | reverse complement strand
CTGGTCTGACTGTCGACGATACAGACTAATTCCACTTTAAAGGTTTCACTGGGGATCTCTCCGCGAAATTCCGCCAACAGATTTTTTGCGGCGGCTGCCGCCTGCAGGTCGGCCATGTGCGCCTGTTTTGGCATCCATTCGGGGCCGGGAAAACTGCCGGAATCACCGGCCACGTAGACTCGCTCCATTCCCTCCACTCGGCAGTGTTGATCGGCTTTGACCAGGCCGCCAGGTGAGCGGGGAAGTGATGTCTGGTCGAACCATTGATTGCCTGTCATGCCCGGCATGAAGAGGATCAGGTCGGCATCGAAAGTGCCCCGTTCTGTTGTTACGCTGGTTGAGCTGAAGGAGACCATCTTATGTCCGAGATGGGTTTCGATATCTCTCTTCTTCATCTCTTTGACCAGACCTTGTACCGCTTTAGGCCCAAGTCGTTGTCCTGGGTTTTGCGCCGGGGTGAAGAAGATCAGTTTGAATTTGTCCCGACGCTTTTCGAGTCTCAGTTGTCGATCGATGCCGAAGAGAAATTCAAACATCGGGCCGCCGCGCATGGCGCTGGGCTCTTTCGGATTGCCGGAAAAGCCGATGGCGATGGTGCCACTATCCAATGCGGCCAGACGCTCACGGATCTTCATCGTGGCAGCGATGCCTTCGCAAGGGGTGATGGCGTGCTCTATGCCTGGCAACTTTTTTATGAAGCGCCCTCCAGAGGCGATGATCAATCCATCGTTCTCGATCTCTCCTGCTGTGGTCAGCAAGGTGCGTCCATCTTCGCTGAGTCCATTTGCCTCCGCCTGGATAAAGTTCACGCCCATGCGGGAAAAGAAGGGTGCCAGTGGGATAGTCAGATCCTCTTGTTGGCGAATGCCGGAGGGGATCCAGATGGAACCTGGCAGATAGTGAAACTCCGACTTGGGGCTGACAACGGTCAGTTCAAGCTGTTTGTTTTGAGAGCGAAGTGTCTTGACTGCGGTCAGCGCTGCAAAGCCGCTGCCGACGATAGTCACTTTCTGCATGCCATACTCCTGGTAGACTCAATCTGATTATTATTTATCGCTGCAGAAGATAGCAGCCTGCCGGATAGTTTACACCGGCTGGTAGATAAGAAGCGCTAGAAAATTTCCAGGTAAACTGTCTCTTGATCTCTTGTCAGAGACCGACCAACTCTGCGTGCAGACCTTGAAACTCAGGAATTTTCACCAGATCACGACTGTTGACCATCTTGGGGTTGTACTCGAGTACGAAGAGATGGGGTCGTCTCTCGTCTACGTGTACAGATACCACGCCCTCGCGGTTGCGAAAGGCATCTTCCAGTTGAGACAGGTTGCTGCTGTCGAGGGTTTCGTCAACGTGTAGAGTGACATCTGCCAGATCGATATTCATCTTCCTCTCCTTATGTTGTGGCGAAGCGCTGATGCGACTTCTCGCTGAGGCTCTAGTGGCCTGTGCCGATCCTTGCCTTCATCTGTGAAGGTGCTAATTAGAGAATAGTCGATATCGAAATTACATCAATTCAGCTCAATGCCTTTGGGTGGCTCTCCGCCTGGTACATAGGGGTGGTAGTGTTTGATCTTGCGACCCAGATTACGCTGCACGACTACGCCGACGATCTTATACTCCCCTTCGGTCAGGGCAATATCGGGATAGCCCGCTTTGAGGGCAACCAGCCGTTTGCCGCCATCACCTTCTGAGATGAACTGGCGGAACCAGCGGTCACCCTGGGCCTCAGCCACCACGTAAGCGCCGGTGGCGCAGACGTCAGAGGGCTCGACGACAATAATGCATTTTTCGGGAAACTCCGGCTCCATGCTGTCATCCAGCACCTGCAGGGGGTAGAGTTCGTTGTAGCTGCAATCTTGGCTCATGGTCGGTCATTGATCAGTTTTGGGAGAGGAATTGTAACCCATTTCGCCCCCCATGCACTGGCCATTTCCGCTCAATTCCTGATGGATAGGCGCATAACAACATGAAATCCGATAAGATTCAGTCGCATGGCGCGTCACATACAATCACAGGGCCCGGTACATAAGGACCGGCGCGATTTTCACAACCTGCGCAACATGCTGCCCTATCTCTGGGAGTATCGCGGGCGGGCGCTGTTTGCCCTCGGCTGCCTGATCCTGGCCAAGCTGGCCAACGTCGGTATCCCCCTGGTGCTGAAGGAGATTGTCGATGGGTTGGAGCAGCAGGAGGGGACGGTTCTGATATTGCCCCTGTTTCTCCTGCTGGGTTATGGCGCATTGCGGCTGGCCAGCTCCCTGTTTAATGAGTTACGCGACGCCATCTTCGCCCGGGTGCGCTATCGGGCTATGCGGAATCTCTCCAATCGGGTCTTGACCCATCTGCATCAGCTATCCCTGCGTTTTCATCTGGAACGACAGACCGGCGCCATCAGCCGGGATCTGGAGCGGGGTACCCGCTCGGTCAGCTCGATCCTCAACTACATGGTCTTCAGCATCATCCCGATGGTGGTGGAGTTCGCCCTGGTGGCGGTCATCTTGTTAACCCAGTACGACATTATTTTTACCCTGCTCACCTTTGGCTCGGTAGTCGTCTATGTCGGCTTCACCCTGGCGATTACCGAGTGGCGCATGGAGTATCGCCATGTGATGAATCGACTCGACTCCCAGGCCAACAGCCAGGCCTTCGACAGTCTGATCAACTATGAGACGGTGAAGTACTTCGGCAACGAATCCCTGGAGTTGAACCGCTTCGACAACACCCTCTCCGATTGGGAGGAGAATGCGGTCAAGAGCCAGACCTCCATGTCCCTGCTCAACTTCGGCCAGGGGGGGATCATCGCCATCGGTGTCACCCTGGTGATGATCTTCGCCGCCAACGGCGTGGTGGAGGGGAGCATGTCCATCGGCGACCTAGTGCTGGTGAATGCCTTTCTGCTGCAACTCTTTATCCCGCTTAACTTTCTCGGCATCGTCTATCGCCAGATCAAGTACTCCCTGGCGGATATGGATCTAATCTTTAAGTTGCTGGAGCAGCAACCCGAGATCGTCGATAGTCCGGATGCGGTTGAGTTGGAGTTGAAAGGCGGTGAGATCGCCTTCGAGCAGGTCGACTTCTCCTATCAGCCGGAGCGACAGATTCTTTCGGATGTGGAGTTCCGCGTCGGTGCGGGGGAGAAGCTGGCGGTGGTGGGTCATAGCGGTGCCGGCAAGTCGACCCTCTCGCGGCTGCTGTTTCGCTTCTATGATGTCTCTGCCGGTCGTATCACTATCGATGGCCAGGATATCCGCGATGTCACCAGCCAGAGTCTCAGATCCGCCATCGGCATCGTGCCCCAGGATACGGTGCTGTTCAACGATACCATTCTCTATAATCTCTCCTACGGCAGGCCGGAGGCGGGCCGGGAGGAGATCGAGGCGGCTGCCCGCATCGCCCATATCGCTGAATTCATTGAACAGCTGCCGGATGGTTATCTCACGGTGGTGGGAGAGCGGGGCCTGAAGCTCTCCGGCGGCGAGAAGCAGCGGGTCGCTATTGCCCGGGCAATGCTCAAGCGACCCCGCATCCTGGTGTTTGATGAGGCGACATCCTCATTGGATAGTAAGACGGAACAGGCGATACAGGAGACCCTGCGGGAAGTGGCCCAGGATCACACCACTCTGATGATCGCCCATCGTCTCTCCACGGTGGTGGATGCCGATCGCATACTGGTGATGGATGGCGGTCGTATTATCGAGCAGGGCACCCATGTAGAACTGCTGAAAAAGCAGGGGGCCTATCACCAGATGTGGCAGCTACAGCAGAAGGAGCGGCAGGCGATGGCGTCAATGCAGGAAGGGGTGGCGCTGCAATGAAAATCTACCTGGTGGGTGGCGCCGTACGCGATCAGCTCCTCGATCTCCCGGTCAAAGAGCGGGACTGGGTGGTGGTGGGTGCCACTTCAAAAGAGATGTTGGCCCGGGGCTATCGGCCTGTGGATGCCGCCTTTCCGGTCTTTCTCCATCCAGAGACAGGAGAGGAGTATGCCCTGGCGCGAACCGAGATCAAGACCGGTCCAGGGTATAAGGGTTTTGAGGTGGAATCCGGCCCAGAGATCACATTGGAGCAGGATCTGCAACGCCGTGATCTGACCATCAATGCCCTGGCGATGGACGAAACGGGCAATCTGATCGATATCTGCCATGGCCGGGAGGATCTGGATAAAGGCGTGCTACGACATATCACGCCGGCCTTCAGTGAAGACCCGGTGCGTCTGCTACGGATTGCCCGCTTTGCCGCCAAGTTGGGGCAGTGGGGTTTCCGCGTCGCCCATGGTACCCACAAACTGATGAAACAGATGGCTGCCTCACCAGACCTGTCTGCACTCAAACCGGAACGGGTCTGGCGCGAGATGATGCGATCCATGCAGGAATCCCAACCCTGGCGTTTTTTTGAAGTCTTGCATGCCTGTGGCGCCCTCGTCCGGATTATGCCGGAAGTCGCCCAAACCCTTGAGAGCACCGGTGACTCCCATGGCACGAAGAGAGACTCCCTTCCTATCCAGGCACTGAAGCGAGGGGTCAAGTTAACGGATGACCCGGTTGTTCGTCTGGGGGTGCTCCTCTACCCGGCAGCTGAGTCGAATGACGCAATGGACAGATGGCTCGTTTCTCTTAGAGCGGAGAAGGCAGTGACAGTGCTGTTAGAGGATCTGGTCAATCTTAGGGGGTCACTGCCGGCACCAGATTCCGCACAAGCACTGCTTAAGCTGGCCAGTGCTCTGAAACCCGCACAGCAGCCGGAACGCTTTGAGCGATTTTTATCTGCAGCGGAGGCCCTCTGGCCCGAGCCTATGCTTCAAGCAAAGCGGGCGATTTCAATAGCCGCAGAGGTGGTTGCGGCTAAACCACCGGTATCCTTCTACGAGCAGGGATTGGCAGGAAAGGCATTGGGAGATGCCCTGCGGGAGTGGCGAACTACCGAGTTGCGACAACGCCTGGATAAGGCGGCGAATAAGGTGGATGAGGGCGCTTCATGATAGAGTTCCGGGATGCAAATTGAAGAGAAGAGAAGCACGCTCTCCAACGACGAGTTAGCGGGCGAAGAGCATCGTAACCGGCGCGGCTGGCAGGCCTGGCTGGAGAGTATGATCGACGCCCGTTACTGGCCCAGTCTGCGCATCCTGTTTACCGGCAATCTGCTCCTGCCTATTCTGCTGCTGGGTTTGATTCTCTTCTGCTGCCTCTTGATCGCGGGACTGTTACTTTCAGGTTCCGCTAATCAACGTACTCTGCTGGGACTGCTGTTTCTCGGCTGTCTGCTCGCTTTTGTCTCACTGTTTATGCTGCTGATCCGGTTGCGCAGCCAGTTGTTACGTCCCCTGGCGACCCTGGAAAAGACGGTCAACCAGATCTGTCAGGGTGAACCTGTGGCCAATCGGGAGCCGCAACAGAGTGGTGTGCTCAGTGGTATGGCAAGGGATATCGACAGCCTGAATGAGGAGCTGACAGATATCTACGAAGATATGGAGGTCAGAGTCGCTCGGCAGACTTCCCGCCTGGCGCAGAAGACCACTTCACTTGAAGTACTCTATGACGTGGCAGCCGGTATCAATCACTCGGAGAATCTCGACGAGTTGTTGCTGGAGTACATGGGCGTCTTCAAGCGAATGGTCAATGCCCGCTCCGCTACAGTGCATCTGGTGCTGGAGGGAGACATGGTCAGACAGGTTGGCTGCATCGATCAAGATGGCAGGCTCTACAACGAGCAGGAGATGCTGCCGATTAAACTTTGCCAATGTGGTATCGCTCTCTCTCCAGGGGATATCCTCTGTTCGCAGGACGCCAAGGTCTGTTCCCGCAGGAACAACCGTCGTATGTTTGGTCCGGATGAGGTGGAGCGGGTCTCAGTGCCGATGTGGTTCCATGGTGATGTGTTGGGTTTTTATCATCTCTATGTGGACAAGCCCGGCATCTACGACGGCCCCGAGGATGTCCTCGATATCCTTAACACCATCGGTAGCCACCTGGGCATGGCGGTGGCGAAACAGCGTTCCGATACCGAAGCGCGCAGGCTCTCCATCGTCGAGGAGAGGACCTCCCTTGCCCATGAGTTGCATGACTCCCTGGCCCAGACCCTGGCCAGTTTGCGTTTCCAGGTGCGTATGCTGGAGGAGACCCTGCAGGATGGTCAGGCCTCCGAGAGTATGATGCTCGAGGCGCAACGCATCCACAATGGCCTGGACGAGGCCCACGACGAGCTGAGGGAGTTGATCAACAGCTTTCGTGCGCCCTTGGATCAACGGGGTTTGGTACAGGCGTTGGAGAAGTTGGTGGAACGCTTCCAACAGGAGACCGATATACCGGCATTCTTCCAGCCCGACTGCATGAAGGTCGACCTGGATCCCTCCCAGGAGATGCAGGCATTGAGAATTGTGCAGGAGTCTCTGGCCAATATCCGTAAACATGCCAAAGCGCATACGGTGAGGGTCCTGCTTCGTTGTCGAGCCCCGGGCAGTTATCTGATCCTGGTGGAGGATGATGGCGTAGGTTTCGAGGGGGTTTCACCCAAGGGTAATCCGGGTGAGCATATCGGTCTCTCGATCATGGAGGAGCGGGCCAGAAGGATAGGCGGAGAATTTTCCATTGAGAGCGAACCGGGGGAAGGGACTCGGATCGAACTGATTATTCGCAGCGCTAAAGGCGATGCGAACTGGCAGAGGTAGACTAAGATGCGCGTGCTGCTGATCGATGACCACGCCCTGTTTCGTGTCGGGCTGCAGGAACTGCTGGAACGCAGAGGCCTGGATGTGATTGCCGAGGGGGACTGCCTCAAAGGCATAGAGATTGTGGCGGAGAAGAAACCCGACGTGGTGCTGCTGGATATGCGCATGCCCGATATGACGGGGACTGAGGCGCTCTCCGTGTTGCGCCAGCACTATCCCAACATGCCGATCAGCATGCTTACCACCAGCCGCGAAGAGTCGGATGTGATCGAGGCGTTGCGGCTGGGCGCCCAGGGCTATCTGCTGAAAGACATGGAGCCTAACGAATTGATCGATGCACTGCAGCAGATCATTCAGGGCCATACGGTGGTGGCGAAGGAGCTGACCAGTATCCTCGCCAAGGCGGTGCAGGGAGAGCCCCCCAGCAGTAGCAAGCAGACCTCTTCACTGGATGACCTGACACCGCGGGAGCGGGAGATCCTCTGCCATCTCGCGGACGGACAGAGCAATAAGGTGATTGCGAGAAACCTGGGTATCTCTGACGGTACGGTGAAGCTCCATGTGAAGGCGATCCTGCGTAAGCTGGAGGTCCACTCCCGGGTCGAGGCGGCGGTGATTGCAGTGGAACAGAATCTCTGCTCCAGGGGTTCCTGAGTCTGGGGCCCAATAAGATTGATTTTGGGAGCGGCCCTTTCCCTCCCGCTGGTAAGGAATAAACGACATGAAAAATTATCTCAGTCTGGTTGGCGACTGTCTTGGCGATGTAAAGGAGATCATGCCCTGGGATCTGGAAGAGCGCATGCAGGAGAATCCCGATCTTCTGGTAGTGGATGTGCGGGAGCCCTATGAGTACGACGCCATGCATATTGAGGGATCGATCCTGGCTCCCCGTGGAATTCTGGAGTCGGCCTGTGAATGGGATTACGAAGAGACCATACCCGAGCTGGTGAAGGCGAGGGATAGAGAGGTCGTCGTGGTCTGTCGCTCAGGCTATCGCAGTGTGCTGGCGGCCTTCTCCATGCAGCTGATTGGATTCAAGAATGTGGTCTCCCTGAAGACCGGCCTGCGCGGCTGGAACGACTACGAACAACCCTTGGTCAACGCAACGGACGAGGCGGTGGATATCGACGATGCGGACGACTACTTCACCCCGAAGCTGAGGGAAGAACAGCTGAGGCCTAAGGCTTAGGGTATTTGAGTTCAAGTGTTCGCTGCACTCACGGGTTGTGAGTCCCCCTCTCCCGCAAGGGGAGAGGGGACGCAGTTTGAGGATTAGCAGCGAGCCAGAAAGTTAATTTCCCTCTCCCCTTGCGGGAGAGGGCCAGGGAGAGGGGTACCTTTTGGCGTGAGCGTAGCGAACACAGTCAATCACAACTCAAATCTGAAGAATCAGAAATCCACCGGCGAAGTCGCTCCCTGCTCGGAGTGGGGCGGCGCTTCAAACCAGGCCAGTTTCTCCTGCAGTTTCACCACATGGCCGACGATGATCAGGGTCGGTGGTTTCGGCTTCTCCCGCTCGACGATCTCCTGGATGCTGTCCAGGGTACCGGTGAAGACCCGCTGCTTGTGGGTGGTACCTTGCTGTACCAGGGCGATGGGCATCTCGCCGTCAACCCCATGGGCCTTAAGCTCCTTGCAGATCACCGGCAGGCCAACCAGTCCCATATAGAAGACAATGGTCTGATTAGGCTGTGCCAGCATCGACCAGTTGAGATTCATACTGCCGTCTTTCAGGTGTCCGGTGACAAAGGTGACCGACTGGGCATAGTCCCGATGGGTGAGGGGGATACCAGAGTAGGAGGCACAACCGGCAGCAGCGGTGATACCAGGGATGACCTGAAAAGGTACTCCCTCTTCCGCCAGGGTGTCGATCTCTTCACCGCCACGGCCGAAGATGAAGGGGTCGCCGCCTTTGAGACGTAATACCCGCTTGCCCTCTTTGGCCAGCCGGGCCAGGAGTTTGTTGATCTCCTCCTGACGCATGGTGTGTTTGTCCCGTTCTTTGCCGACGTAGACGTGCTCCGCCTCAGGACGGGTCATATCCAGAATCGGCTTGGCCACCAGGCGGTCATAGACCACCACATCGGCCTGCTGCATCAGCCGCAGGGCGCGAAAGGTCAGCAGGTCGGGATCACCGGGACCGGCGCCTACCAGGTAGACCTCTCCCATACCTTGTGACAGACGGGTCTCAGACAGGGCTCGCTCCATCAGCTCGTCTGCCTCGGTGTCGTGACCGGAGAAGACTCGCTCGGCGACGCCGCTCTCCAGGGTTCTCTCCC
>JBNKMQ010000382.1:0-5620 GCA_050293225.1 Sedimenticolaceae bacterium | reverse complement strand
TCGAGAGCACCTGGTGCTTGCCGATGTCGAGATTGACATCGAATATCGCCTGCTTCCCGCCATAGAAGACATTGACATTCCTGCAGGTCATGCGGGGATCTTCGACCTGGATCTCACCCACCGTCGCGTTGCCGTGCCGCTCGAATGCGGCCTGCATATCAGTCCCGGTTACATTAGCCTGGTCGAGTGGTTTGGTGGCCACTGCGGGTTCATTGACTATCTGTTCCATACTTACCTCGCTTGCGTTGGTCTACCAACGCCGCTCAAATTTCTTTCGCAACCAGACGGCCAGCAGATTCATGCCGATGAGGAAGGCCAGCAACACCATGATGGCCGCGGATGTGCGCTCGACGAAGGCCCGTTCCGGACTGTCGGCCCAGAGGTAGATCTGCACCGGCAGCACCGTCGAGGGGTCGAAGAGGCCGCCAGGGATATCGACGATAAAGGCCACCATGCCGATCATCAGCAAGGGCGCGGTCTCGCCCAGGGCCTGGGCCATGCCGATGATGGTACCGGTGAGCATGCCGGGGAGCGCCAGGGGCAGCACATGGTGGGTGATGGTCTGCATCGGTGATGCCCCCACACCCAGGGCCGCTTCACGGATCGACGGGGGTACAGACTTCAACGCCGCCCGACTGGCGATAATAATCGTCGGCAGGGTCATCAGGGCCAACACCAGTCCACCCACAAGTGGTACGGAACGGGGAAGGCCGAAGAAGTTGATAAAGACCGCCAGACCCAGCAGACCGAAGACGATGGAGGGTACCGCCGCCAGATTGTTGATATTCACCTCGATGAGATCGGTCCAGCGATTCTTCGGTGCAAACTCCTCAAGGTAGACCGCTGCCGCAACACCCACCGGGAATGCGATGGAGAGACAGATCAACAAGGTAAAAAAGGAGCCATAGGCAGCACCCTTGATGCCAGCAAGCTCAGGCTCGCGGGAGTCGCCGGCAGTAAAGAAGGTGGTGTTGAAACGCTTCTCGATCCGGCCATCCTGCTGCATCGCCTGGATCCAGGAGAGCTGATCGTCCTTGATGCGGCGATCACTCTCCGGCAGGTTCAAATCGATATGCCCCTTGATCAGCATATCCACATCGTCATCGGCGGGTACCCAGATGCTCTCCCGCTGCCCGATCACTGAGGGATCCTGCATCACCCGCTCCCGCAGCTGAAAGGTGGCACCGGTACTGACCAGGCCGTAGAGCTTCTTCTTATCCCGGCGACTGGTGACATCGGGAAAAAGCTCGCGCATGGTCGCCTTGACCACACCACCGTAGTTACCGGCAGAGAGGTCATCCGGATCGGTCTCACCGACTGCGGCAATCTTGTCGGGATCGAAGAAAACATCCAGTTTTACATAGGTCTGCTGGAATGCGGTGTAACCGTTGGCGAAGATACTGATAAAGAGAAAGGAGACAAACAGCAATCCCAGCAAGATAGCGCCGAGGCCCATACGTCTGAAGTTTCTCTCCCGCCGATAACGACGCGCCAGGCCCTTCTCGACCCGCGCCATAGTGCGTTCGTGCTGTTGCTGCTCGTTATTCATACTGTTCTCGATATTTGCGCACGATGTGCAGTGCGACCATGTTGAGGGCCAGGGTGATGACGAACAGAACCAGGGCCAGGGCAAAGGCGGCGAGGGTCTTGGCGCTGTCGAACTCCTGGTCACCGACCAGCAGGGTGACGATCTGCACCGTCACTGTGGTTACCGCTTCCAGTGGATTGGCGGTGAGATTGGCGGAGAGCCCCGCCGCCATCACCACGATCATGGTCTCACCGATGGCACGGGAGACCGCCAACAGCACGCCACCCACGATACCGGGCAGTGCCGCCGGGATGATCACCTGGCGAATGGTCTCAGAACGGGTTGCCCCCAAGCCATAGGAGCCATCCCGCATCGCCTGGGGCACCGCGTTGATGACGTCATCGGAGAGGGATGAGACAAAGGGGATAATCATGATGCCCATCACCACACCGGCAGCCAGGGCCGACTCGGAGGAGACCCCCAGCCCCAATGAAGCGCCCATGTCGCGAAAGAAGGGTGCCACCGTCAGCGCAGCAAAGAAGCCGTAGACCACGGTGGGGATACCCGCCAGCACCTCAAGCACCGGCTTGGCCAGACTGCGGAAGTGCCTGCCGGCGTACTCTGCCATGTAGATCGCGGAGAGCAAGCCGACGGGTACGGCCACGACCATCGCGATCAGGGTGATCAGAAAGGTACCGGCAAACAACGGAATGGCACCGAAGACGCCGGATGATCCCACTTGATCGGCGCGGATCGCGGTCTGGGGAGACCACTCCAGACCGAAGATAAATTCTGTAATGGGAATCTGCTGAAAGAAACGCACAGATTCGAACAACACCGACAAAACAATGCCGATGGTGGTAAAGATCGCCAGCGTGGAGCTGGAGAGGAGAAAGAAGTTGACTGCCCTCTCGACACGGTTCCTCGCCCGCTGATGTCGGGTGATCGAACGCTGGGCAAAGAAGCCGGCCAGTATCGCCAGGCTGAGTGCTGCGACGAACATCGCCATCTGGCTGATGCCATGCAGATGAGAATAGTGGTCTGCAGCCCGCTGCATATTCTGGTCAACCGTCACAGAAGTGATATCGCCGGTGGCCAGATTTCGAATGTCGTTGAGGACCAGGTTCAACCGCTCCGGAGGCAGCTGACGAGTCTCTTCCGGCAGTGAGTCCACCACCAGACTTGTTACTACTGAGCCTTCGAAAGAGACCCAAAGCACGATCAATAAAATAGCCGGAATACCGCACCACAGTGCTGTGTGCAGGCCATAATAGGAGGGTAAGGAGTGCAGATCCCGTATCCGGCCTGAAACCAGATTGAGGGAACGTTTACGGCCCAGATAGTAGGCCAGGGACATCAGTCCCAGGAGCACGACAATCAGTGTGGAGGTATGCATCACAACTTCCCGACGAAAAAGCGGCCGCCTGTTAAACGCAACAAGCAGCCGCTTCCGTGCAGCTCGGCTACAGACTAAAGTTTCAGGTTCTTGAGACCTTCAACGTCGCTCTTGAACGCCTTGCGCTCTTCAGCAGGCATCGGTATCAAACCCTTATCGGCCAGATAACCCTCGTCGCCCCAAGCCTTGTCCGCAGTGAACTCAGCCAGGTACTCATTGATGCCGGGGATCTTGCCAACATGCGCCTTCTTCACGTAGAAGTAGAGCGGACGGGAGACCGGATAGCTGCCATCGGCGATCAGCTCGAAGGTCGGTGCAACACCGTCGATCAGAGAGCCCTGGACCTTGTCGGAGTTCTGATCCAGGAAGCTGTAACCGAAGACACCCAGGGCGCCCTTGTTGGCTTCCAGCTTCTGCACGATCAGGTTGTCGTTCTCGCCGGCTTCGATGTACTTGCCGTCTTCACGTACGGTGTGGCAGATAGACTTGTAGGCCTTCTTATCCTTCTTCTTCATCGCCTTGATCCAGTCAATCTTCTTACAACCCCCTTCCATAGCCAGCTCGGCGAAGGCGTCGCGGGTACCGGAAGTGGGAGGAGGACCGAGCACTTCGATCGCCATGTCCGGCAGATCGGCATTCACCTGTTTCCAGGTCTCATAGGGGTTATCAACCAGCTTGCCGCTCTCAGGATCCTTGGGATCCGGAACCTGCTTGGCCAGGGCCAGGAAGATATCCTTGCGGGTTACGGAAAACCGAGGGGCGTCCTTGGAGTTGGCCAGGGCGATGCCGTCGTAGCCGACTTTGACCTCAACGATATCGTTGATGCCGTTACCGGAGCAGCGCTCAACCTCGGACTTCTTGATGCGGCGAGAGGCGTTGGTGATATCAGGATGCTCAACGCCGACACCGGCGCAGAACAGCTTCAGACCGCCACCGGAGCCGGTAGACTCGATCTTGGGGGTCTTGAACTTGGAGGTCTTGCCGAACTGCTCAGCCACAACGGTAGCGAACGGGTAGACGGTGGAAGAGCCCACGATACTGATGTAATCGCGAGCTTGAGCCATGCCAACAAAACCGGTCAGCGAAAGCGCGACAGCGGCTGAGATCAGCTTTTTCATTTCGATTCTCTCCTTCAATTTGTAGAGATTTGATTGCCAAAAAGGTCTGTGTGTAGAGATTTGGTGTGCAGAGAATAGGCCGCTAATGTGAACATTCGATGAGGAAAATATTACCGTTCTATGACAGCCGATCTCGTTTTCTAGAGCTTCGATGAAAATCGATAGCCAGCACCCCGAACGGTCTGCAGAAGCGGCTGTTTACCGGTCGGCTCCAGGGCCTTACGCAGGCGTCGTATATGGACGTCTACGGTGCGCTCTTCTATATAGACATTGGTTCCCCAGACCCGGTCGAGGAGCTGGCTGCGGGAGAAGACACGCTCCCGGTGGGTCATGAAGTAGTGCAGCAGGCGGAACTCGGTGGGACCGAGCTCCACCGAACTGCCGTCTGCTGTCACCCGGTGGCTGACCGGATCGAGTACCAGGCCGCTGCAATCGAGGGACTCTCCCGCCAATAACGGTGAGACCCGCCGCAGGATCGTGCGTATCCTGGCCAGTAGCTCCCGCGCCGAGAAGGGTTTGGTGACATAATCTTCTGCACCGATATCGAGACCACGCACCTTGTCACCCTCTTCACCTTTTGCAGTGAGCATGATGATCGGGATCGACTCGGTATCACTGTCACTTTTCAACCGACCGGCCAGCTCTATGCCGCTCATACCCGGCATCATCCAGTCGAGCAGAATCAGGTCGGGACGGGTTTTGCGGATTTGGCTTATCGCCTGGCTGGCATCCTCTACGATATCGGCCTGAAAGCCCTCCTGCTCCAGGATGAAACGCAGCATCTCACCCACTGCAGGTTCGTCGTCAACGGCAAGGATTCTTGGGATTGTCATCTTTTCTGTGTCCATCATGACTGTGTATGGCGCACATTAAACCGGAGCTTTGTTACACAAAGATGACGATCGACCTTTTACTTTCAGCCGGTTTACAAATGGCTTTCAGCCTCAGCATGCTCCGTCAGGAGCACCTGGGTCAGCGATGTCGGCCGGGGTCTGTCCGCCAGAATATACTCGTAGAGATCAGGCTGAGGCTTCCAGAACATCACACCGATACCATCGTCCTGAGAGTGAGTTACCACCCCCATAATCTCCCAGTGATGGCCGCCTCGGAAAATCTCCAACTCCACCAAGGCACCGGTGAGTAGAGAGAGGGACTCGGTCTTCAGATAGATCCCCTGGCTGGAACAATTGACAGCCTTGGCCGGAAAAGCCCGCTGTTTGCGGTAGCGGATGTAGACATCTCCATGCATGGGGTAGCGCTTGCTGTATCTTCTCTCGACACTCATTTTTCTCTTCTCCTGTTTCGTCGGAGGCAAGTCTAGAAAGGGAGAGTGACAAACGTATGACGAAGGAGTGAACGGTTTCTGACAGCGGCACTCCCCAGTGGGGGGCGATTCCTGTTATCCTTGCCGCCCTCCCTATTTAATTGAACAAAGACTATCGAGATGAAGACGCAGATTGAGCAACTGGTCTCTGCCGCACTCCAGCAACTCGCTGATGACGGCCTCCTGCCCCAGGAGGCGATCACGAGCCCGAAGATCGAGCGTACCCGGGATACCCGACATGGGGATTTCGCCAC
>JBNKMQ010000381.1:0-4853 GCA_050293225.1 Sedimenticolaceae bacterium | reverse complement strand
GTGAGGCGGGTAGGCTCAAGTCGTGCGCTGGGGCATCTGGGTTGCAATAGTCCCAGTTCAGGCCCCGATCGATATCCTGCTTCTGCTCGGCCAGGCTTTGGTCGAGGGGGATAATGGCTGACAGGCAGCAGAGTAGTCCCTGAAAAAGGCCGGGTTTCAAGTTATCTAAGATATTCAAAGGAGCTGCTCGGGAACCTATGCTGATTTGGATTGACGAATCATCACGCGGGCAGGGACAAAATCGCATAGAATCTGCCTTTCTTCAAATGATTGTATCAACAGGTAAGGGATCTTCACTTCCGTGGCTTCCAGTAAACGTCGACTCTATCTCACCCTCGCCATTCTATCAGTGACCATCATACTGGTGGCTTTGTTGCGTGCTACCAAGCCGGAAGCGAAGAGTGAGATGAAGGCCCCGGTGGTTACCCGTGTCGAGGTGACCGAGGTGAAGCGGCAGGATATCCAGCCGCGGGCATCCCTCACCGGCATTCTGCGTCCTAGACAGTCGGCCTCGCTGCGTTTTGAGGTCTCTGGTGAGCTGCTGCGACGGCTGGTCGAGCCGGGGCAGTCGGTGGAGGCAGAGGCGGTATTGCTGGAGTTGGATGATGCCGACTATCAGGATGCCCTGGTGGAGGCACAGTCCCAGCTGACTGAAACCCAGGCTGCCCTGGCGCAGGATAAGGCGCTGCTCAAGCTGGCGCGGGATAACCGGGATCTGGCCGAGCGGGAGTACCAGCGTCTGGAGAAGCTGGGTAAGGGCTCCCTGGCATCGGTCTCCACCCGCGAAAGTGCGCGGCAGCAGCTCAACAGTCTGGAGAGCGATGCGGCACGCCTCAGCTTCAGCGTGCAGAGCAACCGGGCCCGTCTCTTGCGTCAGGAGGCGGCAGTGAATCGGGCGGAACGCAATCTGGCCCGTACCCGTCTGCTGGCGCCCTTTGCGGGACGCATTAATAAGGTAATGGTCGAGGAGGGCGACTATCTGCAGGCCAACAGCCAGGCCCTGGAGCTGATCGATACCAGCAGTCTGGAGTTGAAACTGGAGGTGATGGGGGATGTGGCCTCCGCCCTGCAGTTGGGACAACAGATAGAAGTGGTGGCAGGTGATCAGAGAATCGCCGGCGAGCTGGTCGCCATGCAGTTCGACCCCGATCCTCAGACCCATACCCATCCAGTGAGCATTCAACTGCCGGGTGAGGGATTGTTACCCGGTCAATTAGGACGGGTCGAGCTGCCGCTGCGATTGAGAGAGAACGCCCTGGTCGTGCCGACGTCGGCGTTGTTGAGGGAGACGGGCAAGGCCTATCTGTTCCTGCTTAAAGAGGGACGCCTGCAACGTAAAGAGGTCATCCCCGGGATTCGGCAGAAAGATCTGCAGGTGATTCACGCCGGTGTTGAAGCCGGAGAGCTGGTGGTCGATCGGGATGTTGAGGTCTTGAGTGACGGCCTTGAGGTCGAGATCAAGCGTGGGGAGCCCACACCTTGATCGATTTTTCCATTCGCAATCCTCTGGTAGTCAATCTGCTGCTGGTCATCATTCTGTTGGCCGGCATCGTCTCCTGGTATGCCATGCCCCAGGAGATGTTCCCCACGGTGGAGCAGGACAAGGTCAGTATCAAGACTATCTTCGAAGGGGCCTCACCGGAGGAGGTGGAGCGCCAGGTGACCCTGCCCATCGAGCAGGAGATGGACGGCCTGGCGGATATCGATGTGATCAGTTCCACCAGTAACGAAGGCATCTCAAACATTCTCATCGAGCTGAAGAGCGGTTCCGACGTAGATAACTTCATGCGCAAGGTGCGTACTGCGCTGGATCAGGTGGACGATCTGCCGGAAGAGGCAGAGGAGCCGGAACTTGCCCGTCTGGAGACCCGCTTCCCGGTAATCTCGGTCAGCCTCTTCGGGGCCATTGCCCGGGGTGAGCTCTATCAACTGGCCGAGGAGGTCAAGGATGAGCTGATCCAGATACCGGGTATCGCCTCCGTCGGTGTGGCCGGTGATCGTGAGTGGGAGCTCTGGGTAGTGGTCGATCCCCAGGTGCTGGCGGCGCGGGATGTCTCTCTCAACCTGTTGGCCAAGGCGTTGCGGGAGAATCTTCGGGATCTGCCCGGCGGTACTTTGAAATCGTCCGCTGGTGATATCCGTCTGCGTGGCATGGGGGTGCCGCCCGATCCCGAGCTGATGGCGGGGATCGTCCTGCGCAGCAATGAACAAGGTGGACAACTTCGGTTGGGGGATCTGGCCGATATCCAACTCAGGCTGGAGGAGGCCCAGACCCTGGGACGCTTCAACGGCAAGCCGTCGGTCAACCTGACCGTGAACAAGACCAGTCAGGCCTCGACCATCGAGGTGGCCAAGTTAGTCAAGTCCTATGTGGCCGAGCGAAGGCAGACGTTACCCGCCGGGGTCAGTCTCGATCTCTTCAGTGATCTCTCGGTCTATGTGAAGAATCGTCTGGAGACGGTGAAGTCTTCGGGTATCGTCGGTTTGGCGTTAGTCCTATTGGCGCTCTACATGATGCTCAACTTCCGGGTCGCCTTTATCACCGCCCTGGGTATCCCGGTCTCTTTTCTGGTGGCGGTGATCGCGCTCAACCTGCTGGGTTACAGCATCAACATGGTCTCCATGTTTGCCTTCCTCATTGCCCTGGGTCTGATTGTTGATGACGCCATTATCGTGAATGAGAACATCTACCGGCACCTGGAGATGGGGGAGACACCCGCCGGGGCCGCTACCCTGGGGACCAAAGAGGTCTACTGGCCGGTGGTAGCATCCACCACCACGACCATTGCCGCCTTTATGCCGATGTTTGCCATCGGCGGCACCATGGGGGCCTTTATCTCGGTGATTCCCGTGGTGGTCAGCGCCTCCCTGATCGGTTCTTTGTTGGAGGCCTTTGGCGTCTTGCCATCCCACGCCAAGGAGTTTTTGCGAACTGCCCGTGAACGTAAAGTGGGACGCATCGACTGGTCAAAGCTCAATCAACGTTACACCCGGCTGTTGCGCAAGTGTCTCGACTATCGTTATCCGGTTGCCATGTTGAGTGTCGGCGTACTTGCCGTGGCAGTGACCTTTGCCGCTACCCGGATCCCCTTCCTGCTCTTCGGTCATGTGGATGTGGGTCAGTTCTTCGTCAATGTGGAAGCCCCCAGCACCTACAGTATCGAAGATGCCTCCCGGCTTGCGGACGATATAGAAGAGACGGTGATCGAAGCCCTGGGCGAGGATGAGTTGAAGACTTTGCTGACCAATGTGGGGGTGATGTTTATCGACTTCCATCGGGTCAAGATGGGTAGCCGCTATATCCAACTGATCGTCGATCTGAAAAAACAGAAGCCGAAAGGTTTTATTGAGCAGTGGATCTCGCCGGTGGTGAGCCTGCAGTTCAAGTGGGAGGGGAGCCGGGAAAGAAGTTCGAAAGAGATCGTCGATGATATCCGTGAGAAGCTGCAGCGGATACCGGGTATCCAGCGGATGTCGATTCTGCGGCCTCAGGGCGGCCCCGCCGGCGCCGATGTGGAGGTTGGTCTGGTGGGGGATTCGGTAGAGGCTCTCAGTCAGCAGGCGGAGAAGATCCGCGCCTTCATCGACAGAATTCCCGGTGTCTTCGATGCGCGGCAGGATATGGATGCGGGCAAGCTGGAGTATCGTTACGAGTTGAACGAGCGGGGACGTCAACTCGGACTCAGCCAAAGCGATCTGGCGGACGCAGTGCGCACCGGTTTCCTCGGCCTCAAACTCACCTATGTCAGCTGGCGGGAGAAGCGTATCCCGGTGCGGCTGATCTATGACGATCAACTGCGTCACGATGCCGGTGCGCTGGAGCGGCTACCCATTACTTTGGATGATGGTCGTACCGTCTATCTCGGCGATGTGGCGGAGATCAATCAGGCGCGGGGTTTCAACAGCGTCACCCGACGCAATCTCGATCGCCTGGCGACGATCACTGCGGAGACGGACGCCAAGGTCATTACTCCCAACGAGGTGATTGAGCGGGTTAAAAAAGCGTTTACTGAGTTACCAGCGGGACAGAAACTGATCTTCCTGGGCGAAAAGAAGAAGGCGCAGGAGTCAATGGAGGGTATGAAGCACGCCCTGATCATCGCGCTGGCGATTATCTTCTTTATCCTCGCGTCACTGTTTAAATCCCTGTTGGATCCCCTGGTGGTGATGTTTGCGATTCCCTTCGGCGCCATTGGTGTCATCATCGGTCACGCCCTGTTTGGTTTTCATCTGCAGTTTCTCTCCCTGATCGGCTTTCTCGCACTGACAGGTATCGTAGTGAATGACTCTCTGATCCTGATCGACTTCGCCAAGCGTCTGCGTAGTCAGGGCTGGGAGAGAAAGGATGCCCTGGTGGAGGCCGGTCGGGTTCGTATACGTCCGATTCTGTTGACCTCGGCGACGACCTTTTTGGGTATCTCTCCGTTGATCTTCTTTGCCACCGGGCAGACCGCCTTTCTTTCACCGATGGCGGTGAGTCTGGGTTTTGGTCTGCTCTTCGCGACGGCTTTGATCCTTTTGGTTTTGCCCAGTTTCTATCTTATAGCTGATGATATGCGGACCGCTGTTGGTCGTAATAAGGAAGTTGTGGCTGACGACGCCTTGCCCGAGTAGTTGAGTGACCACGGCGTTTGGATCCCGGCGAATGCCGGGATCCAGAAAGCCAAATAGAAGGAAGAGAGTATGGAAAGGAATCCATGTGTCTACATCCTTGCCAGCAAGCGAAATGGAACACTCTATACAGGTGTGACATCTACCCTGCAACAGCGGGTCTGGCAGCATAAGACCAATCAGGTAAAAGGTTTTACATGCCGATATAGCGTACACCTGTTGGTTTGGTATGAGCTACATGA
>JBNKMQ010000380.1:0-7273 GCA_050293225.1 Sedimenticolaceae bacterium | reverse complement strand
CGCTCATGCTGTCTGCTCCCCGCGTTGTGCGTATTCGGAATGGATGGCCTTGAAGTCCTGCAGCGCCTCCTCGCGGAAGGCGCGTAACTGGTCGATCTGGGAGGAGTCATAGAGCTCCTTGCAGCGGCGCAGCTTGGCCAGCACCGGCATTTCTGAGAGTTCCTGTACCGGCACCCCCATCTCGATCAGGGCGGCGCCCTCATCGTAGACCGAGAGGATCAGGTCGAGCAGCAGGAACTGCTTCTCCGGTGAGGAGAAGGTGTCCACCGGGTCGAGGGCGCTCTGTTGCAATACGCCGTCCTTGATCAGTGCAGAACCTTCCAGCACCCAGCGCTGGGCGGAGGAGAGGGCTTCGGGGCCGACCAGGTTGACGATGCGTGAGAGCTCGGCGTCACGGGCCAGCATGCCGAGGGCCTGGCCGCGGCGTTTCTCCCAGCCCCGGTCGATGTTCTCGTGCCACCACTCGGCGGCGGTACCCACGTCGGCGGAGAAGCTGTCGACCCAGTCGATGGCCGGGTAGTGGCGGGCGTCTGCCAGCTCTTTCGACAGGGCCCAGAAGGTCTGGATGATCTCTTTGGTATGGCTGGTGACCGGTTCTGAGAAGTCACCACCGGGAGGTGATACAGCGCCGATCAGGGTCACCGAGCCCTTGCCCGAATCCATCGTCTCGACCCGGCCGGCTCGCTCATAGAAGGCGGCCAGCCTTGAAGCCAGGTAGGCGGGGTAGCCCTCTTCCACCGGCATCTGACCAAGCCGGCCGGAGACCTCGCGCAGGGCCTCGGCCCAGCGGCTGGTGGAGTCGGCCAGCATGACCACATCGTAGCCCTGGTCGCGGAAATACTCGGCCAGGGTGATGCCCACATAGATGGAGGCCTCGCGGGCTACCACCGGCATGTTGGAGGTATTGGCGATGAGCAGGGTACGCTCCATCAGCGGACGTCCGCTGTAGGGGTCCTTCAGTTTGGGGAAGCTGTCGAGCACGTCCACCAGCTCATTACCACGCTCGCCGCAGCCGACGTAGATGACGATATCGGCGTTGGCCCAGCGGGCGACTTGATGTTGCACCACCGTTTTGCCTGCGCCGAAGGGACCGGGTACTGCGCACTTGCTTCCCTTGAGCAGGGGGAAGAAGGTGTCGAGGATGCGCTGTCCAGTGATCAGGGGTTCGATGCCGTTGTCCCGGTTCTGGTAGGGGCGGGGTTTGCGCACCGGCCAGCGGTGGTAGAGTTTCAGATGGTGAACATGGCCCTGACGATCACGTACCTGGGCAATGGTCTCCTCCAGATTGTAATCCCCCTCCGGAGCCAGCTCGATCAGTTCTCCCTCAATGTCAGGCGGTACCAGGATGCGGTGTTCGATGGTCTCGGTCTCTTGCACTGTGCCGAGACGAGCGCCACCGATGATCGGCATGTTGGGTTCAAGACTCTCTCTGGGTACAAAGTGCCAGAGCTTGTCACGATCCAGTGGCGCCGGGCTGAGGCCACGGGGGATCTGGTCGCCGGCCTTGAGGAACATCGCTTCCAGGGGGCGCTGCACGCCGTCGAAAATACCACCGATGAGGCCGGGGCCCAGCTCAACCGAGAGGGGGTGGCCGAGTCCTTCCACTGGTTCACCGGGTCTCACCATCTCGGTAGATTCGTAGATCTGTACGATGGCGCTTTCGCCCTCCAGGGCGATCACCTCGCCATAGAGTCCGAGGCTGCCGATACGCACCTGTTCACCATTGTGTACCCCAGGCAGCTGGATGGTGACGATAGGGCCGTTGATCTCGAGGATGGTGCCTTTTCTGCTGGTTGTATTCATAAGCTTGTTCTTTTGATTAGAGGGCCTGTCCATCGCCAACCGGTGGCAGCAGTCGCTCGACGATGGCCTGGTGGATTTTGCGTTCCAGTCGGGAGAGCCTGCCTTCGAAGGTATGGTCGATCTGTACCCGCTTGTCGGGGGAGGTGATGAGGCAGCCGCCGACGGTTTCGATGCTGTGCTCGAGTAGATTGAACTGCTTACCATCTACGAGCTTGTCGGTGAGAACTGACCATCGCTTTTTCAGGCGAGGCAGATCTTTGGCGTTGACGGAAACCGACAGTTCCGGCTCATCGATCTGTCTGGCGGCCTGACTCATCAATTGGCTCAGCCACTCGAAGTAGCGACTTTCATCTTCAGCCATGGCGCGCATGCGCTCGGAGAGACGGTGGATCACTACCTCGACCAGATTCCAGCGCATATGGTCCATTTTTGATCTTAGCTTGAGTTCATCCGCCTGCACGGTTCGCAGGTAGGCCCGATCCGCCAGCGACTTCGCCAGCAAGGTCTCTTTCTCCTCTCGCAAGTGGAGCCGGTCACTCGCCTCGCGCAGGATATTCTTTCGTCCTGCCTGGGCGCGGTTTTGACACTCCTGGGCCATCATCTCGGCCCTTTCGAGGATCGCTTTTTCCAATGCTTCAACTTGGCTCACAAGTGCTCTCCTGGTTTAGCCACCGGTCAGTTTTCTCAACTGCTCATCCAGATCGCTCTGGAAATTATCCGGGTCATAGAGGGAGGGGATCTCTGAGAGGATGATGCGTCCCCCTTCGCTGCGAATCTGCTCCAGCAGTTTGGATCCACTCTGGCTGACAGAGTGTTCTATGATCAGCAGGGCGCGTTGCTTCTTCCGTTGTAGCTCCGCGAGCAGACGATCCAATCCTTGCTGGTCGGGATCAGTCAGGGTTTCAAAGCCGATCAGGCGAAAGCCGTCGGCCAGGGCGTGGCCGCCGACGAAGATATTCCTGACCTGATGGGTGGCGTCGTTCATGTTGATTATCAGATCCGGTCGAGCAGCAGGATACTCATGACCAGGCCGTAGATGGCGATACCTTCAGCCAGTCCAAGATAGATCAGGGTGCGACCGAAGATCTCTGGTTTTTCTGCCAGCACCGCCAGAGATGCGGCACCGATGGGGCCAACCGCGATGCCTGCGCCGATGGTACTCAGTGCCGTAGGTATGCCCACACCGATGATACCCAAGCCCAGGCCGATGGAGATCTCACCACTAGCGGCAGTGGCAGCCTCAGTCGCCGCCATGACCTCATCGATACCCATGAAGATCAGCGCAGCCTGGGCGACGACAAAGACCACCAGGTTGACGCCAATGGTGGGTTTGAACCATGGCTTGCCGGTCTTTACCGGCTGCATCTCCATAACGATGCCGGTAACGATGATGCCGACGATGCCCAGGGTCATTACAGCGATAAGCCAATACATGATGCTCTCCTATTTCTCGTTGAGTTTTTAGTTATGAGTTTTTAGTTTTAAGTTGATGCGTTCGCTTCGCTCACACCTGTTTCGAATTAAACAAACTTGGACAAGCCATTTGGCGCTGTTCCTTCTGTTAACTCAAAACTAAAAACTCATAACTCAAAACTCTTCAGTCAAAGTGTTAGTGGTTTAAATGCCTTCCCATCCCCCGCATAGAAGCGGGAGAAGCCTTCATAGAATTCGAGTCGCAGGACCTGGATGGCGACGATCAGCCCCTCCAGGACCAGAATAAAAACATTACCCAGCACCACAGTGATCCAGTGGCCGGTCTCTCCCATCATATTGGCGAGGGTGAAGACTGCAATCGCCAAGGCCACATGGTTGAGGCTGAAGGCGGCTACACGCAGAAAGGAGAGGGTGTTGGAGACATAACCGGTGATCGCCTCGAAGGTCTCGATGAAGGCGACCAGGATGCGTTCACCGATGGCCGCCTCCTGCTCGATCAGTTTATGCGCGAAGATGCCAATCAGGGTGAGGATGGTCAGGGTGGCCCAGAAGCTACCCACACTACCGCTGCTGTAGAAGCTGTAGCCGGTACCGAGCAGGCCGATATAGAGCAGCAGGGAGAGTAGGCCGTTGTCGTGAAAAAGGGCACCAAATCGATCGCCCTGCAGCAGATGGTTGATGATATTAAGCAGGGTCACCAGTGTAATGAAGCCGATACCCCAAAGTAACGCCACCGCGAGCATATAGAGGGGATTGGTCAGGGGGGCGATCCAGAGGGCGTGCAGTACATGCTCATAGCCGAAGATGCTGCCGTAGAGAAAACCGAAAAGAATTGATGACAGTCCGGCAGCGATACCGAAGGCGGTGAACTTGCCCAGTTTGCGCCGGAAGAGCAGGGCGGCGCCGAGGATCACTGCACCATGGCCCACATCACCGAACATCATACCGAACATGAGGATATAGGTGAGGGCGAAGAGATGGGTCGGATTGATCTCGCCGTAGCGGGGAATGCCGTACTGGGTCACCAGGGATGAAAAAGGACTTAACAGACGGTTGTGCCGCATCACCGAGGGGACCAGTTTCCGCTCTTCAGGCAGCGGATTGCGTACTTCCAGGACGAAGGGGTTGGTAAGCCTGTTTTTGAGTCTTTTCTCCACCAAGGCCAGGTCTGCCGCCGGGATCCAGCCTTGTGCCCTTGATAGGTTGCCCTGGTGTCTCGCCGCTTCTCCCAAGGCAACATAGGGGCTTGCCAGATGTACCGTGCAAGCCGCTTGCTCCAGCTCCTGCCTGGATGATTCTCCCCAGGCATGGATCTTCTGGTTGAGCTTTTCCGACTCTACCTCAACGGCCTGGCGGCGCTCCTCGAGACGGGCCTTTGCAGTCTCAGGCTCCGATTGCAGTTCCGGTGGAATATCCAGAGGGCGAAAACCGGCGGTACCGAGTACCGGTTTCAGCTTTGAGTGCGCTCTCTCTCCATTACCGATGATGACGACATGGGTTTCACTCTCACCCTGCAGGTAGGGGAAGAGCAGATAGCCCTCCAGGCTCACTGCATCACTTAGCTGGTTTACCTGGTTGCTCGGCATGATGCCGATGTGGGTTTCGAGAAATCCTTCATGGCTTTGCAGTTGTCCCAGATCGATTTCCAGGTTGCGGAAATTGGCCAGTGAATCCTCCAACTGGTCGATGCTTCTTCGCTCTTCGAGCTGCAGGCGTGCCGCCTCTTCGAAGTCGGAGACGGTCTCCCAGGCACTCCCCAGCCACTGGTTGACCCGCTCAAGCTCCTCTTCGTTTATGGGGCCTGAGCGCGGTGAACAGGTGGTGAGGTCGAAGTTGACCTGGGCGGCGATCTTATCCAGACGGCTCTTCGCCTGGGTATGCAGTGTTCTGAAAGACTGTCCCGGTACCTCGGGTAGAACCTCTTCCGCGTAGGGTCTGGGATCCGGGCTGAAACAGGCGAGCTCCGCCAGCAGCATGGATGCGCTGGGCAGATCCTCGGTGAGTATCTTCAGGCTGATATGTTTGATCGGCAGGGGACTAAACATGCCATTCCCCTTTACTGTCATTGGGCGGTTGCCTCATGCTGCCGCCTCCTTGCCTAAAGGCGGGCCTTTTCCCGCTACAGCCTGGTCGATCAGACTTGAATCCATCTGCAGCAATTTACCCTGCATCAGGGCATACAGGCGCATCAGATCCATGTCCCTGGCGATCACATAGCAGAGGGCGGAGACCACGGCGTCCGGACTGTAGCGCATCAGTTTCTGCAGTTCATCAGAGACATGCTGATCCAGCCGTTGCCGAACCTGGGTAATGTTCTCCGTATCCTCGATCAGCTGTCTGAAGGAGTCTGGCAGATGTTCGATGATCGTCTGGAATCCCTCCAGATTGGCCAGCTCCATCAACTGATCCCGCTGTATACGGCCGCCGGTGGGTATCAGCAGGTAATAGGCCTCACTGGGCGAGAACTGGTAGACCAGCCGGTAACGTAGTAACCAGAGGATATTCTGACGATCGATCATGCTGCCGATCACCTTCTGCAGACCGCGCTTGTCGATACTACTGGCGAGGTTGATGTGATGCTGCATACCGCTGTAGTAGAGGCGGTCGATGGCGGCATCCAGGGAGAAACCCTCGTTCTTCTCCTCATATACGTGGCGAGCCTGGCTTGCGATCAGGGCATAGGGGCCCTCATCGAGCTGGCGCAACATCTCCAGGACGTTCTCCGCCTGCAACAGGGATTCATGGGGCAGGCGGATATTGTCCGGCAGGTTGTGCAGACTGTCGCGGATCTCGTCTATACCCAGATCGTTGAGCTTGCCGCGGATCAGGGTCTTCAGGTTGTAGAGCTCAAACTTTCTCGGCCAGTAGAGCAACAGTCCCCTGGCGCGGCTGCTTAGGGGGCGCAGCAGTACCGCCAGCTCAGACATCATGCGATGCAGCAGTGCTTGCTCGATCAACAGACTCTTCTGGCGCAGACCAATGGGTTCATCAATGATCGGCGTCAGGTCGAGGGCCTCGGCGAGCTGGTTGAGACTCATCGACTTGTATCTGTCGATCTCATCCGGGGAGAGAAGGCGGGCGGAAAAGATAGCGACCCGGGTCTTCAGATAGGCTTGTTCGCGGATTGAACTCATCCCGGTGCCTAGTCTTCGTCGGCTTCTGGATCTATGAGGACGGCGAAGGCCGCATCCAGGGCATCCTCCTCCCTCACCTCGGCATACTCTCGCAGCTGCGCATGGCGTTCATTGAAGCGCTTTTTCAGTTCGGAAATGGTCTGCTCGGCCCGGCTGACGGACTTCTCCGAGAAGCTCTTGTGCAGTTCCGGTATGCGGGCCTCGAAATGTTGCTCTTTCGCCTTCGCTTCCTGCAGTGCCTCCTGGATCATCCGCTCCCGGGCCTTTTCGGCTTTGCTATGAATCTCCTGGGCCCTGGCTTCGGCGTCTAGCAGCCGTTGCAGTGACTCTTCCATACAGCTATATCCCCCAGCGTGTCGTTGATGATTTGTTATCTCTGAGGTGTCGATTCGGGATCAATGATCCGCTATCGGTTTAAAGTGTAGTCAATTTGGCAGGATCCTGTATTGATTCAATTCACAGGGGGATTGAGCTAGATCATTAAGGGCCTGTTAATACTAATCCAATACACCCTGCTTGTGGATCGGAGGAGGGATTCAGCTCAGTTTTTCACCTTGATCGGATGCAGCCTGCTCTCATTTGGCAGCTTGGATCTTAGCGCGATGGAGAGTGCGTCAAGCTGAGCCTGATCGTAGGCTTGTCTCTGTTGCATGCCCCAGACCACACCAGGCCAGCAGACGTCATCGGTTGTCCTGACGACGATATGGATGTGCATCTGCCTGACGATATTGCCGATGGCGGCCACATTCAGCTTGTCGGGTGTGAAGGTCTCCTCGGCGAAGCGGGAGATGAGGTTTATCTCATTTAACAACGCCTGCTGTTGCAGGGCTGAAAGTTGATGTAGCTCGGTTTTATCGACCCTTGGTACCAGGATCAGCCAGGGGATCAGGGCGTTGTCCATC
>JBNKMQ010000379.1:0-15737 GCA_050293225.1 Sedimenticolaceae bacterium | reverse complement strand
CACAATGTAAGCATTGGCTCCGGCGAGCATTCCCTGCTCCCGATCTTCGGCGCTTTCCAACGATGTCACCAGAATAATCGGCATGTCGTTGTATGCGTCGCTCTTACGCAGCGTGTCGGTGAGGACGATGCCATCCATCTTGGGCATTTGAATATCGCTCACCACCAGCGCGATGTCGTCGTGTTCGTCGAGCCGGTCGATAGCTTCCGTGCCGTCCGTAGCAATCGTGACCCGGTAGCCCGATGCTTCCAGAATGTTCTTTTCCAGTGTGCGGGTGGTAATCGAGTCATCCACCACCATGACGCGCAGTCTCTCTTCAGCACGTTTACGTTCACCGGCACGCTCAACTTCACCACCAGGCACATGGGTGGCGTCCATACGCACCAGTGCCGAGAGATCAAGAATCAAGGCAACCCGGCCATCCGCCAGGATGGTGCCGCCAGTGATCCAGCGTACACTAGCCACCTGTTTACCCAGGGACTTCACCACTACCTGGCGGGTACCCAGAAGTTCATCTACCTGCAACGCAACCTGGTGTTCACCGGACTGTACCAACAGTAACGGGAACCAGCGGGTGGTTTCAGGCAGTTCATGTTGCCCGATACCCATCATGCGACCCAGATACTCTACTTTGTAGTTTTTACCTGCGTAGACATAACCGTCTTGTTCACCGCTGTAACAGGCCTTCAGCTCTTTGCGGCGAACCCTTACCACACCCTCCACGCTACCGTGAGGGATGGCGCAAATCTCATCACCCACACGCATCAGCAGGGCGTCGGTGATAGCCAGGGTCAAGGGTAGCCGGATAATGAAGCTGGTACCCCGTCCCGGTTGTGAGTCGATCTCCAACGAGCCACCAAGCTGTTTGACCTCACTGGTCACCACATCGAGACCGACACCCCGGCCGGATATCTGTGTAACCTCTTTGGCAGTACTGAAACCTGGGATCAATACACATTGAATCAGATCATCGTCACTAATCTCTGCATCCACGTCGATGACACCGTTCTCCAGTGCCCGCTTGCGAATGGCTTCGATATCAAGACCTTTACCGTCATCGGAGAGAGTGATCAAGACATCGTTCGCTTCCCGGTCCACATAGAGGGAGATCCTGCCAGACTCAGGCTTGCCTGAGGCTTCCCGGTCGGCCGGTGTTTCTATGCCGTGGGAGACTGAGTTTCTCAGCAGGTGCTCAAACACCGGAATCATGCGATTCAGAATACCCCGGTCGAGCTCTCCCTCGGTGCCAAAACACTCGAGGTTGGCCTTCTTATTCAACTGGTTGGCGGTCTGTCTGACCAGCCTTTGCAGACGCGGTACCAGCTGGGCGAAGGGCACCATGCGGGTTCGCAGCAAACCATCCTGCAGATCGGTGGAGATACGCGACTGTTGCAACAGCAGGGTATCTGTCTCACGCTGCAGATCATTCAACGATTCGTTGATGTTACCCAGGTCGTTGACGGTCTCGGCCAACGCCCTGGAGAGTTGTTGAATGGTTGAGAAGCGATCCATCTCAAGCGGATCGAACTCCGCCTTTTCGGCATCACTGTTCTCAGTCTCACGATCCCAACGATAGAGAATCTGCGCCTCTGTCTCGATCTCAAGACTGCGCAGCTGACTATAGAGACGGGAAACGGTCTGTTCCAGCTCCGCCAGGTTGAAACCCAGCACACTGTTCTGTTGTTCAAGACGGGCGCGATAGATACTCACCTCACCCGCATGATTGACCAGGCGATCCATCAACTCACTGTTGACTCTGACCTGCTCCTTCTTGCGTTTCGCACCCTCTTCCTTCTCCTGGGCATCATCCCCGCTTAGCAGGGCCTCCAGATTTGGAGACAGCGGAATAATCTCAGCAGTCTGCTGCGGTTGTTCAATCTCCTCTGCCTGCTCAGCTTCGTCCTCAGCAGGACGATCGACCTGTATGGTTTCGACCATGCCACTCGTAGCGGTCTCCAGCTCGCCACCCAGTAGACTGTGCAGGCCTTCAACCAGATCCTCGGAGGCGGGAACCTTACCGACATTCGCAATGGTATCGACCTGATGCGCGAGAAAGTCGATGGCCTGACGTGCAGCATCAGTAACCACCGGCAGTGGATCGACCTCCTGCTCTGCCAAAGCGGTCATCAGTGACTCAATCGCATGACTGAGATCACCGACAGGCATAATACCAGCCAGGCGGGAACTGCCTTTCAGAGTATGCAAATTTCTCTGGATGCTTTCGATTCGCGTAAGGTCATCGGTCTGTTCCATCCAGGTTTGAAAGTTGGCATCGATCTGTTCGATAAAATCCTTCGCCTCTTCGATGAAGATCTGTACCAGCTCATCATCTTCTCCCAACTCAAGGAGCAGATCATCACCCGGGATTAAGAATGATTCATCGGTCTCCTCAGACTCATCATCCAACAACGTCAGGGCATCATCCGCAACTGAAATACTCTCAGCCTCGGGAGAGGATGACTCCAGCTCTACTGCCTCTGCCTCTGGCTCGGCTGTCGCTGCAGTCTCCGCCAGCTCTTTTTGCAACTGAGGATCGATAGACTCCTGCTCGAATGCAGGCTCTTCCAATAACTTATGCAGACGTTTGATCAGTGCATCCGCCTGTGGAATGCCGGCCTTTGCTTCTGCCGCATCGGTTTGGGAGGCGAGTAGATCCAGGGCTTCCCGGCTCGCACCTGCCACTTCATCAGTGGGCTCCAGCTTGGACAAACTGACAGCGGCCATAACAGATTCAAGGGCGTGACTCAGGTCACCGACAGGCTCAAGACCCGCCAGACGAGAACTGCCTTTCAGGGTATGCAGGGCTCGCTGAAACTCATCCAGAGAATCGGCATCATCACGTTTTTCCAGCCAAACGGCATAACTCTCATCCAGACTGGAAAGTAGCTCGCGAGACTCTTCAGTGAAGATCTCGACCATCTCGGTATCGCCATCGAACTCGAACAGGTCTCCGTCACGAATAAAACTCAGAGGCTCTTCGTAGTAGTCTGCGGTTCCGGTATCTTCAGATAGTTGAGAGGAATCAGCCGACTCGTCTGCCTCTTCCAGTTCACGCTGAAGCCGAGGATCAATAGCCGCTTCAGCATCTGCGCTCGTCTCAGCCTGACTCATCTGATCAAGCCTCGCCATCAGATCGTCAGCGAGGGCCACTCGTCTGAAGGCAGCCGCCTGATCGGTCTGGCTGGCCAGATGATCCAGTGCTTCGCGGACAAGATGGCTGAGCGGCTCACTAAACTCTACCTGTCCCAGACCCAAACGGTTGAACAGGGTTTCGAGTCCATGACTCAAATCTCCAACGGGATTGATACCCGCCAGTCTGGAACTGCCTTTAAGCGTGTGCAGTGCCCGTTTGATCTCGTCAGTTGTCTCAGTATCGTCTGGAGATGCAGTCCACGCATCGAAATCCCGATCAAGATTCTCCAGCAGCTCTCTCGACTCCTCGACAAAGATATCGATCAACTCTTCATCTTCATCCACCACAAACTGATTGTCTTCATCCGGCGGAATCAACTCAGACAAAGTGGAGATATCCCCCAGAGATTCGGAATCCACTGTCAGTCCGGTGAGGGAAGAGACCTCGTCCAAATCCCAAGGCTCATCAGATTCAGTTGCAGGCGCCTCAATCGGTTCGAGTTCGGCTTCGGCTTCGCTTTCGGCGGCATCCGATATCTCACTCGCAGAACCTTCACTCAGCTCTGACAGGGCGTTTTGCAGACGATCGAGACAGGCCTCATAAGGTGGTTCAGGCAGCTCTTCTCCCGGGAGCCAGGAGAGGAGATCACGAATACAGCTAACACTGCTACCAAGCAGGTCTGTAACCGGAGAATCGGCTCTACGTTTTTGCTCGAAGAGTGTCCTGGTATAGACCTCCATGGTCTCGGATAAACGGGCAATGGGTAGTATGCCGGCCATATTGGCACTACCGCGCAATGTATGGCAGGCCCTCGCAACCTCTTCATTGACGACAACAGGAGGCTGACTGGATGTGGCGATCTGGAGAAAACTCTCGATCTCCTTCAGATGGACCTCAGACTCTTCAGCAAAGATATTCAGCAGCTCACTGTCTACTTCAACATCCAAATCGGAGTCGTCGAATGCCTGTGCTTGAGAGGATGGCGTTGCCTCCTCAGAAAGCGCTGACAAGCCTGAGATATCGCTATCAAGCCGCAGAGAGGTATCTTCATCCTCAAGCTCATGGGGTAGCGGTTGCTCCAGACTGTCCTCTTCCGGCAGCTCCATCTCTATCAGGGATTCTGACTCATCAAGCACTGAACTGGGCTCTATGAGAGAGATCTCATCGACAGTCTCACTCAGATCTATCTCTTCAGAAGGCGTCTCCGGCATCGACAACTCAAGCTCTTCCACCTCTTCATCCACAGAGGTATCGGTAGCTGCTTCGAGAGGAATCTCTTCAGGTATCTTGCCCTCCGCCAATGTGAAGGCATCCTGTTCAAGCCTCTTCACGTCGACTTTGGGAACTGTCCCCTTCTCCTGACAATCGATCAGCTCCGGCAGGGCATCGATCACCCTATCCATCAGGCCTAACATCTGCGGACTGATAGAGATAGTCTCTTCAATCAATCGGTTGAGCATGTTCTCTACAGACCATGCAAGCTCGCCGATGACATGGGCGCCCACAAGCCGACCGCTACCTTTCAGGGTATGGAAAGAGCGACGGAAAGTGGTCAGGGAGTCCTGATCATTCTGGTCCTGACGCCACTGCGGGAAGCGTTGCTGGATAGTCTGCAGCTCTTCCCTCGCCTCTTCGATGAAAATCTCAAGGATCTCTGGATCTATCTCATCCAGTTCTGTGGTGGCTGCTGGCGCGGCCGGCTCGGATTTCTCTGCTTGAGGTTCGACGGGTTCTGGCTCAGGCATATCGGCAGGCGCACTGTCGATTGATACCTCATCAGGCATCTCAGGCGTATCCAGCTGCAGGCTGCTCTCACCGAGTTCAAGATCGGAGATGGAGTCCTCATCGACCTCAAGCCCTTCGGTATGATCTGCTGAACCGCTTAGGCTGATCACTTCGGCAGGCTCGGTGTACTCGGTCACCTCACCACCTTCACTGAGTAAGTTATTCAGCGAGGCGTTGGCAATGGAGAGGATCTCCTGGCGATCACCGGCACCATCCACCAGGGTCTCCATATAGTATTCGATACTACTGATGACATCGGCCAGATAGTTGAGTTGATGGCGCTGTGGCGGCTCACTCCGTTGAATCAATTGGAGTTGAATAAAACTACCGGTCTTTTGCAGTATCTCTGCTGCATCCGGGAGGTTGAGCATGCGCAGGGCACCTTCAACCCGCTTGAATCCATCACGCACAGACTCCAGAACCGAAGCGTCGTCGGTGGCCTCGGTATAGCCGATAATCACCTCTTTCGCCTTAGCGATGTCCACCTTGGCTTCGCGTACAGTCTGCTTAATCAGATTCTGCAGCTCGCCTTCCGGCAAATCGAGACCCCAGTCACCATCTGCATCTCTTGTTGACTCAGAAGATTGTCCCGTATGTATGGTGCTGAGAGAGGACTCGACAAAGAGGATGTCACCTGCCATTTCCATCAGTTCAAACTCTTCCGGAAGACTACCCTTCTCAACAAGCTCCTGAACCTTATCCGCCTGACGATTGAGTCGGGAGCGTAGCGCTCCCTGACCAATCATACCGAGGGTATCGGCAAGTTTTCGAATGGGGGCTTCCAGATGGGAGAGCATCTCCGTATCCGCTTTCTCATCGCGCATAAAGAGATCGAGAATATCTTTGATACGGGTCAGTTCGATACTGACAGCATCCCGAATCGACTCAGCCAGTTCTGCATTAGATCCGGACAGACCCTGCCTGCCCTGTGCCAGCTGATCTTCAGACGGCATTACCTGATCCAGGTTGTAGGCATCCTGGACCTGCTTGACCAGTGCATTGTCACTCTCAGCACGGGCGATGTAGTAGAGCAGGTTTTTCAGCAAGGCAGAGGACTGATCCTGTTGAACGGCGAGTTCACCACCATCAATGATCATCTTCAGCTTACGGTCGATACGACTGAATAGCTGTTTAACAGCGATGCCCGGAGCAATGCTTCGGTCCATCAGGCCTTGTATCAGAGCGCCGGAGACCCAAAACAGTCGATGCACCTGCTCGGTACCGGCCTGAGCCTGAATGGCATCGAATACTTCGTAGAGCAGCGGCCATCCCTGTTCTGTATCCCGTAAGCGATACCAAGCCAGCAGGCCCATATGAAACTTTTGTCGATTCTGTTTGACCAGATTCGGCAGTTCACTGTTGGCTTCACCGGTTATGCGGGGTGTTGATCGGCCGCTATCGACTTCCGGCTTAAACAGAGCCGCCTCGGAGAGTAATGGGGCATCTCTCACAGCACGCAGATCGTTGAGAAGCGGCAGAATAATCAGTGGAATGTCAGCATCGCCACCCTGCAGCTTTTCCAGATAGTCCGGCAGCTGGATCAGGGCAAGCATCAAGGCCTCGGCAGCATCTTCCTGCTGTCGCACATTACCCTGCTGCATGTCTCGAACCACCAGCTCCATCTCTTCGGCCAGCATGCTCGGTCCATAGACCTGTACCATCTGTAGCACTCTGGCGATCTGATGCAGATGATCTCCACAGATCTCCAGTGCACTTACGTCATCGTTCGACTCCACATAGGATTCAAGCGCCTGGCGAGCCTGACGGATGGAGACATCCAGCTCATCCTTGACCCAATTCAGCGCGCCGAAGTCTTGGGCGTTTGTCATACAGATGCTCTCCAGGCCATGAGTGGATGATGGTGTAACTTATGCTGATACCAACTGGACATAAGCGTCGCAATCTTTCCTAGGACGGCAGACGGAAACCGGCAACCGATTTCTGCAACTGGTCAGAGAGATCTGCCAGTGCGCCGATAGAGTTTGCGGTCTGATGCGTACCTTCGGAGGTCTGGTTAGTGATCTCCTGGATGACGCTCATGGTGTCCTTGATATTGCCCGCCTCTTCAGACTGCTTCTTCGCCGACTGCGCCATCTTTCCGGTCAGATCATCAATGTATTGGGATACACTCTCGATCTCCTTCAGGGCTTCACCGGCGTCCTCCGCCAACTTGGCACCCTTCACCACACCCGCGGTACTGGCTTCCATGGAAGTCACCGCCTCATTGGTATCGGCCTGAATGGTCTTAACCAGCGCCTCAATCTGCTTGGTCGCGTTGATGGAGCGCTCAGCGAGACGCTGTACCTCGTCCGCAACCACCGCGAAACCGCGGCCCGCTTCACCAGCCATGGCGGCCTGCATCGCGGCGTTCAACGCGAGGATGTTGGTCTGGTCGGCGATGTCGTCGATCAGCTCAACGATATCTCCGATCTCCTGGGAGCTCTCACCCAGTCGCTTGATTCGTTTCGAGGTCTCTTGGATCTGCTCACGGATGTTATCCATACCGGCGATGGTGTTACGCACAGTCTCCGCACCGGTGCCGGCGATCTCTACTGAGCGTCTCGCCACTTCCGCAGACTCGGTAGCGTCCTGGGACATCTCATCGATAGCCAAGGTCATCTCTTTGATCGACTCATTCGCCTGGGTAATCTGTTCCGCCTGGTGCTCACTCGCCTCGGCAAGATGCATGGCGGTTGCACGACTCTCCTGAGTCGCGCCGGATACCTGTTCCGAAGTCTGGTTGATGGTGGTTACCAGTTCGCGCAGAGCCTCGATGGCGTAGTTGATGGAGTCGGCGATGGCGCCGGTAATATCCTCGGTTACACTCGCTGTCACGGTAAGGTCACCGTCAGCCAGGTCACCCATCTCGTCGAGCAGTTGCAGGATAGCCTTCTGGTTGTTTTCGTTCTGTTTCTTACTCTCCTGCTCACGGCGTTGCGCATCTACGATGAGCTGTCCACCAAGGAGCACGAGGAAGATCGCAGCAGCGGCACCGAAAATGGCGATCATGATCGGACCGGCCTTGATACCCAGGAAGGAGAAGCGGCCGGGTGACTGGCCAAAGGCCTCGATCAGTTTCTCCGCCGAGTCACTGGTGGCATCGGAAGTGGGGCTGATGTCGGAAGCCGCTTCCAGGGCCGGTAACACCTCAGGAATGTTCTGGATGATCTCAGCGGCATTGTCCTCGATGGTGCCAAACAGGGTCGTCACGTCCGCCAATCTCTTCTTGGCAACCTTATCCGTGACTTTCTGGATACCCAGGTCTCTGTCACCATCCTTTAAACCTTGTAATACACGTCCAAACAGATCGGCGTCGCGGCTGAACTGATCAATCGCTGCGGCGGTCTTCTGTCCGCCTTCCAATACCTGGTTTACATTGGCGTTGATACGTTGGATCAACATCTCCTGCTCAGCGGTGGTGAACACCTGGCGGCTGGGGGCATTACTGTTGATCAAGACCTCAGCCAGTTCTGACAAGAGTTCCTGCATCTGCGGGACAAATTCGGAGATAACCGCTGAGAACTCACCGATAGCAAGGATGTTCTCCCTTGAGCCGATAATCTCATCGACGTTCTGCCGCATCGCCAACCAGTTATTTTCCAGCTCGCGCAGTGTCGGCATAACCTCATCGGGTACCGCAGGCACGTCTGCCGTCTTCGAGCCGTTCTTCAGCTCCCACATGATGGTCTCAAAGCGATCGCGGGTCTGCTTCAAGGTGGTGAATGACTGCATCTCACCACGTGCGGAAGAGAGAGCGAACTTAGCTATTCGTTGCGCCAGAACCTGCTGTTCGGCGATACGAATCAGATATTGTTCGTCGTAGGCTTCTCGTTTGGTCGTGTGCAGAAAAGTCACCAGTGCCAGAACCAAACTCACAAGTACCAGCACCGCCAGTGTTGTGATGACTTTATTTGAGGGTAGACCACCACCCACGCCTTTACCTTTCATTCTTCTTTCTCCCGAAAGCTTGTACCCATTTCCCGAATCTCTCAGACTGCGGCAATTCGAAACACCGGATCTTCAGCCAATGCAGACAGGCTGAATACCGGCCAGGTCATACCGTCCTGATCAAACTCGAATCTGACATATTTCTCGAATTTATTCTGGTTTGTTGATATCTCTCGTGCTGTCTCTTTGGCGAAATGGCGCATACCGACCATCTCACCCACCAGCACGCTGGTAAAACCATCTCCCAGATCAAACACCAGCACCCGGCTGCGTCGACCGCGCCTTGTCTTTCTGCCAATGAGAAAGAGCTGTAGATCGATGACAGGGATCAGCGTACCGCGAACATTCGCAACACCTAGCATCCAGGGCTTTGTGCCCGGAACCTTAGTCAACGAGGCAGGATAGTTAAGGATCTCCTTAACCGCACTCAACGGTGCAACAAATCGACTGTCACCGACATAGAACATGACCCCTTCCCAGAAACTCTGAATCAGCTCCTGCTGGGGTAATCCCGCCGCCTGTTCTCTGCTTCGGCTCTCAAGATCCGCTAACAGAGAGACGATGGCATAGGGCGTATCCAATACCTCGGATTGCTCTTCCTGCTCACTCATTCAATAGCATCCTGATCTTTTGCAGCAACTCAGCAGGCGCAACAGGCTTGACGAGATACTCATTTGCACCTTGACGCATACCCCAGTTGATATCGGTCTTCTGATCTTTGGTTGTCACCATGATGACTGGGATATCGGCAGTATCCTCATTCTTCTTCAACTGGCGAGTTGCCTGAAATCCATTCAGGACTGGCATAACCACATCCATCAGGATGAGGTCGGGCCGGGTCTGTTTAGCCATATCGACGCCTTCCTGACCATCCTTGGCCACAACAATCTTGTAGCCCTGCTTCTCCAGTATCTTTTTAAATATGTGTATTTCTGTAGGGGAGTCATCCACCACCAGAATGGTGCCGGTCTGACCACCTTCCTCTTGCTCAAGCGAAGAGTCGGAACTACTTTCACCTTTACCAAACATACTCTTAATCATTGCCTTGGCCCATTTGCTGGTTTGTCTTCACCCTGATATCACTATCCTTGATGCTATGCCGCTCTTTTGACATAACGCCTGATCGCTCCCAATAACTCGTCTTTCGTAAAAGGTTTGGTCAGGTACTGCTCCGAGCCGACAATGCGTCCCCTTGCCCTGTCGAACAAACCATCCTTACTCGATAACATGATGACGGGGATACTTTTGTAAACCTCGTTGTGTTTGATTAATGCACAGGTTTGATACCCATCCAGCCTTGGCATCATGATATCGACGAAGATCACGTCGGGATGATGGTCGGCGATCATAGCCAAGGCCTCGAAACCATCTGTAGCCGTGCAAACTTCGCAACCTGCCTTTTTCAGCAGGCTTTCCGCCGTTCTTCGGATCGTCTTACTATCGTCGATCACCATAACTTTAACGCCGGAAATGTCCATTTCAGTCTCGTCAGCGCTCACATCGAAACCCTCTGCTGTCTAATAATTGTCTCTCTCAACAAGAGTGACATAGTTACTCTCCCGGGATGACAGTCGTCAATCCCCAAAGCTGCCACATCTGCATGCCGCCGCGATAGTAGAAAATCTTGTCCGTTGGATAGCCCACCTTCAGCAGGCCTTTAATTGCTCTGGGGGACTGCCCACAGGCTGGACCGTTACACCAGATTACCAGCGCCTTACAGTCGGTGAAGTCCCACTTCTCGGTCTTGTTTTTATCCCCCATCAGGCCAAGGGCCTCCAATTTGCGGGAAACGGCACCAACATCGACCCTTCGCTTTGCACCGAAGAGCAGTAGAGCCTTCTCCATCTCAGGCGAGGAGGCATCCTTAAAATCGGTAAACGGGATATTGATCGAACCAGGTATGGTACCTCTCTGGAACCACTCTTGTGTTCTGGCGTCGATAAGAAAACCAGCACCATCTCTCAGCTGATTCTCCATGAAGTCAAAGACCTCCACCTCACCAATAGTGGCTACGGCAGGATCGACCTTCTCAGGTTGAATACAGAATGGCGGGCATTTTCTTGCCGTCTTAGCAAAGTAACCCCTCAGCTCGTAGTCGGGATCCTGCACCCTCTGCACTTTTACAGATCGGCCCTCATGGATAACGTGGAGGAAGGGCTTATCGGCGGTCAAACCGATAATCTCACTCTCACCGACAACAACCTCTTCCGACATGGCCGCGAATGTCAACAGAATAAGGGTAAGAAACAGCGCCTTCTCAAGGAACTTCATGCTACTCCATGTCTGTGATACAGGGTTGGCATCTTCGTTACTCATTCTGAATTTACCTGTTTAGGAACCTCTGCATGATCATATCTCTCACCTCTTCAATTGAGGCTCCATCACTGTAGACCTGAAAAACCTCTTCCCGCACACGTCGCGGTAGCTTCTCATAGAAGGTAAAGCTGCCCTGATAACTGGCTTTCAGCTCCTCTTCGAAGGCCTGCATGTCGATTCCACCTGCTTCGCTATCAACTTCTTCATCTGCTGTATCAAGTGTTGGCTGCTCAGCAGCATCCACCTTGGCGGCCTCACTGGATATGGCTGACAAGTAGGGATCTTCCTCCGCCAACAGCCCCAGCGGCAGGGCCCCGCAGATGAAAGAAAACCAGCCAAAGAGACAGATTTTCAACTGAATCATGTGGTTAAAATGGGAAGGGCCTCTATTCATGGGGCCGCACCTCCAGTAGAAGGGGTCTATACAGACTGCCATCCAGACATTGTCCTTAAAGCCAAGGCAGAAATCTTGCTCGACTACAGCGGGCTCATCCAAAAACCACATAAAACTACCCCAAAATAGCAAGAGAGCCCTCTATCATCAAGAATACACTTCCCATTTCTTGCCTTAATTATTGGTAATTAAGGTAAACCATCTTTCCTGTAAGCCCATTTAGCGGCATCTTACGGAAAAACTTAACTCTGTTTTCATTTCCAGTAAGATGTCGCCCATGAGTATCAAAATCGGTGTAGTGATGGATCCGATAGGCTCCATCAAGATCAAAAAAGACAGCACGTTTGCCATGCTCCTGGCCGCCCAGAGCAGGGGCTGGACTATCCACTATATGGAGCAGCGGGACCTCAGCCTCGAGAATGGTCTCTGCCAGGCCCAGACCAGGGAGCTTCAGGTTGAGGACAACCCGGATGGCTGGTATGGATTCGGAGACTGCCACGAAATAGCGCTGCATGAGCTGGATGTGGTACTGATGCGCAAGGATCCTCCCTTTGACATGGAGTACATCTACACTACCTATCTGCTGGAACAGGCAGAACAGCAGGGCTGTCTGGTGGTAAATCGCCCCAACAGTCTGCGTGACGCCAACGAAAAGCTCTTCACGGCCTATTTTCCTGAATGCACGCCCGCCACCCTGGTCACCCGTGATGCGGCGAAGATCAGGGCCTTTCACAGTGAGCATGGGGATATTATTCTCAAGCCACTTGGAGGAATGGGGGGAGCCTCGGTCTTCCGCATTACGCAGAACGACCCCAATCTTGGCGTCATTATTGAGACTCTGACCGACCATGGCGCCGCCTTCACCATGGCCCAGCGCTTCATTCCCGAAATCACCCAAGGTGACAAGCGCATCCTGATGGTGGATGGAGAACCCGTCCCATACGCCCTGGCAAGGATACCTGCCAAGGGCGAAACCCGCGGCAACCTGGCGGCCGGCGGCCGCGGTGAGGGGGTACCCCTGAGTGAGCGGGATCGCTGGATCGCCAACCAGGTCGGCCCTGTCCTGAAGGATCGCGGCATACTCTTCGCCGGTCTCGACGTCATCGGCGACTATCTCACCGAGATCAATGTCACCAGCCCCACCTGTATTCGTGAACTCGATACCCAATTCGGACTCGATATCGCTGGTAATCTAATGGATGCCATTGAGGCTAAACTCAATCCATGAACATCATCGGACAGGAGATCGACCGTCTCGGACTGACACTACTGGTTGCCGCAGTGGTGCATGCGTTTATTATCCTTGGAATCACTTTCAAGCCCCTCGACCGAAACCGACCCGATCACCGCCAACAAAGCCTGGAGATCCTGGTGGTGGATCAACCAATCGAACCCCTGCCGGAGAACGAGAAGGCCGATTTCCTCGCGCAGACCAGCCAACAAGGCAGCGGCGAGGAGATGGAGATAGAAGAGCCTGAGTTTGAACAGACCGCCGAACCCATCCCCTTGCCACAACAGATGCAGCAAACCCCTCCTCTACCTGTACAGGATGAGAGACCCAGGCTGGTGACGGAGACAGCCACCGCTCAAACCCTGCCGGAACCTCCTCCAGAGGAGGCCACACCCATTCCCAGCGCCACTCAACTCCTGAATAGCAAGGATATGGAGATCGCCCGACTCACTGCTGAACTGCAGCGCAAGACCCAGGCCTACGCCAAGATGCCCAAGCGCAAGGCGATCAGCGCCAGCACCAAGGAGTACAAATATGCCGCCTACCTCGACGCCTGGCGGCGTAAAGTCGAACGAATCGGCAACCTCAACTATCCCGATCAGGCCAAGCGCGACCAACTCTACGGCAACCTGATTCTGCATGTGGCGGTTCGCGCCGATGGCAGCGTGGAACGCATCCGTGTGCTGCACTCTTCGGGACACAAGATACTCGACGATGCAGCAGTACGCATCGTTCGTATGTCGGCCCCCTTCTCCCCTTTTCCCGCCGAGATCAGAAAAGAGGTGGATGTCATCGATATTACCCGTACCTGGCAATTTCTACGCAGTGGTAAATTTGACTCACAATAGACAAAACCACTGTTGCAGCCTCGCGCCAGCAGTTAGATACTATAGCCATGTCTCCTGAGACCAACCTGACAAATCACTTTCTCATCGCCATGCCCGGCCTTGAGGACCCCAATTTCTTCCATACCGTCACCTACATCTGCGAACACAACAGTGACGGCGCCATGGGAATCGTCATCAATCGTCCAATGGATCTGCAGCTGGCGGATATCTTCGAGCAGTTGGAGATTAAGATCTCCTCTCCCAGCATCAGTGAACAGGCCGTCTATCTCGGTGGGCCAGTACAGAGCGATCGCGGATTTGTCCTGCACGACTCCTCGACGGAGTGGAAGAGCACCCTCAGAATCAATGCAGAGATCAGCGTCACCACCTCCCTGGACATCCTCGAAGCCATCGCCTCCGACAAGGGACCGAGCGAAAATCTGGTTGCCCTGGGTTATGCCGGCTGGGGCGCCGGGCAGTTAGAGGAAGAGCTGGCGCAGAACGCCTGGCTCAGCGGGCCGGCCAAGAGTGAGATCATCTTTCAGCGCGCCAGTGATGAACGCTGGCAGGCGGCGGCAGACCTGCTGGGGGTCGATCTCAACCTGCTCAGCAGTGACACCGGCCATGCATAAGGAATAGAATCCTGCTCCAGCATCAGATAGCGCCGAACACAACAGGAAAACAGACCAGTGGGGACTCTCTTGGGTTTTGATTACGGCACCCGCAAGATCGGTGTTGCCGTCGGCCAGACACAGACTGGCACTGCAAACCCCCTGGAGACCCTGCTTCCGGTGCAGCAGAAGCCCGACTGGACACGGATCACCCAATTGATTGAAGAGTGGCAGCCTGAGGCACTGGTTGTCGGCCTACCCCTGGACGTGGACGACAGCGAAACCGACGCCACCGCACCCGCCCGCCGCTTCTCACGGCAACTGGAGGGGCGCTTCGGTCTCAAGGTACACTTGGCGGATGAACGCTTTACCTCTTTCGAGGCCAGGGACCGGTTGGGACACAAAGCGAAAAAGATCGAAGAGTATGATGCGGTTGCCGCAAAATTGATTCTGGAAACCTGGTTAAATGAGCACTGAAACGAAAAACTTCATGAATGCCGAAGCGGTTGAGTCCCTGATCGACGTGATGGCCGGCAAGATCTGGACCCTACTGAACGAACGTGGTATCAGCGATCCCCTGATGGTCGGCATCCGCACCGGCGGTGTCTGGCTGGCAGAGAGACTGCATCAGGAGTTGGGTCTGAAAGAACCCCTAGGCACCCTCGATATCTCCTTCTACCGGGACGACTACACCCGCATCGGCATGAATCCCGAGGTCCACCCCTCCGATCTGCCGATACCGGTGGACGACCGGCATATCGTTCTGGTCGACGATGTCCTGCATACCGGCCGCACCATCCGCGCCGCCTTCAATGAAATCTTCGACTATGGCCGACCGGGTTCCATTATTCTCGCCACACTGGTGGATCGTCCGGGAAGGGAGTTGCCGATCCAGCCCGATGTGGTGGGACTGCACCCGGTGCTGGAGGCGGATCAGCACATCACCCTGATCGGTCCCGATCCCCTGGGACTGGTCCTGGGCACCCGCACCAACCGCAGCTCCCGCAACCCAGAGCAAGAGGCAGAGTAAGGAGAGATGAGTCTAAGTCACGCTGAAATTCAACTGGACGAATCAAAACGGCTGCTCCACTTTCTCACCGTGGACGGCCTTGGCAAGGAGATGCTGACGGAGATCCTCGACACCGCCGAGGGCTTTACCGGCGTATCAGAGCGCACCATCAAGAAGGTCCCCCTCTGCCGCGGCAAGGTGGTGGCCAACCTCTTTTTCGAGACCAGCACCCGCACCCGCACCACCTTCGAGCTAGCGGCGAAACGCCTCTCCGCCGACGTGCTCAATCTCAACATCAGCGCCTCCGCCACCTCCAAGGGCGAGACGCTGCTCGACACCCTGCGCAACCTGGAGGCGATGCATGTAGACATGTTCATCGTCCGCCACGCCTCCAGCGGTGCCGCCCACTTTATCGCCCGGCATGCAGACCCCGGCGTCGGCGTGATCAACGCGGGGGATGGCCGTCACGCCCACCCGACCCAG
>JBNKMQ010000378.1:0-11764 GCA_050293225.1 Sedimenticolaceae bacterium | reverse complement strand
TCTCCCTGGCCCTCTCCCACGAGGGGAGAGGGGACGTTCTAATTGAGATCAATGAACGCTACCAGTCAGGTAGTGTAAACAAGCCATTGGGTTACATCCGCCCCTGATCTATGTATCCCACTCCCCTCGTGGGAGAGGGCCAGGGAGAGGGGGTGCCAGCAGCGAGCGCAAAGCACAAACTATCACTCAATTCCCCGGTATAAATCGGACGTGTAGGTCCCGTAGGTTAAAGCTTATACCCCCTGTGTATAGCCACAATGCCGCCGGTGAGGTTGAAATAGTCGCAGCGCTCGAAGCCGGACTGCTGCATCATCCCCTTGAGGGTCTCCTGATCCGGGTGCATGCGGATCGACTCTGCCAGATAGCGGTAGCTCTCCTCATCCTTGGTGACCAGTTTGCCGATCTTCGGCAGCAGGCTGAAGGAGTAGAGGTCGTAGGCCTTCTCCAGGGGTTTGTTGGTGGGTTTGGAGAACTCCAGCACCAGCAGGCGGCCACCGGGTTTCACCACCCGGAAGATGGCGTCCAGTGCCAGCTGCTTGTCGGTGACATTGCGTAGACCGAAGCCGATGGTGACGCAGTCGAAATAGTCATCGGGGAAGGGGAGGTATTGGGCGTCGGCCTGGACATAGTTGAGATTGCCGATGCGGCCCTCATCCGCCATTCGGTCGCGGCCCTGATTCAGCATGGCAGCGTTGATGTCGGAGAAGATTACCTGACCTTCATTCCCTACCAGTCCACTGAATCGCGCGGAGAGATCACCGGTGCCGGCGGCCAGATCGAGAACCCTCTGCCCATTACGTACCCCTGAGAGTTCAATCGCCTGGCGTTTCCACAGGCGGTGGACGCCGAAGGACATGAGGTCGTTCATCAGGTCGTATTTATTCGCCACAGAGTCGAAGACCTGCCTCACGCGGCCGGCCTTTTCTCCCGTCGCCACGGTCTGAAAGCCGAAATGGGTGGTCTTATCGTCTGTCATCGCTCTTCTGCCTGTTGTTCTGATCGGATTCAATGTCTGCCGTTATGTTACAGCATGGTCTGGCAAGCTGGGAATTATCCGCTGGAATTCAGACGAGCGCATTGAAAAAAGTCGTAGCCAGGTCTGTGTCAGGCAGAGGGAGCCTTGCGCTCATAGCCGGCGCTCTTCAGTCGCTCGAGATAGTCCTGCCAGTTGTGCTCATAGTTGAGGCCCAGCTGATAGAGGGTGTCCCAGGAGTAGATGCCGGTATTGTGCTCATCATCAAAGTGGAGACAGATGGCGTAGTTGCCCACCGGGTCGATGTGGGCGATATTCACCTCCTCTTTGCCTACCTGCAGAACCTCCTGCCCTGGACCATGGCCCTGAACCTCGGCGGAGGGGGAGAAGACCCTGAGATATTCTGCGGGATAGCTGAATTTGCTGCCGTCGTCGAAGCTGATCTCCAGTACGCGGGACTGCTTGTGCAGATGGATTTCGGTTGGATTGGGGTGTGACATAAGGGTATTAGGTTCCATAAATTCCAGATTGGCCCTATTTTACCCGCTCAAGCAGCTAAAAAAACTGATGATTTACAATTAATTTTCTGTCGCGCTATTTAGCCTGTCAGGATGTCTGCTGTCGACGCAATGCAGCGAGGTCTGTAAATAGAGCCCGCTTCAGCGAGGCAAAGAGTCATGAGAGAGACTAGTCGCTGCCAAACAGATCCCGACTGTAGACGCTATCGGCGACGTCAGCCAGCTCAGGGGTTTTGCGGTTAGCCACGATAATGTCCGCCTCTCGCTTGAAGCTCTCCAGATCATTGACCACGCGGGAGTGAAAAAACTCCTTCTCCTCCAGATTTGGCTCATAGACGATAACCTCAATCCCTCTGCACTTAATCCGTTTCATGATGCCCTGGATACTGGAGACACGGAAGTTATCCGAATCGGCTTTCATGATCAGGCGATAGATGCCAACGACTTTGGGGTCCTGTGCCAGAATGCTGTCTGCGATAAAGTCTTTGCGCGTGGCATTCGCCTTGACGATCGCATGAATAAGACATTGGGGAACGTCTCGATAGTTAGCCAGCAGCTGTTTGGTGTCTTTCGGTAGACAATAGCCACCGTATCCGAAAGAGGGGTTGTTATAGTGATTGCCTATGCGTGGGTCGAGTCCGACTCCCTCTATCACCTGACGTGAGTCCAGATCATGAATGGCGGCAAAGGTGTCAAGTTCATTGAAGTAGGCAACCCGCATGGCGAGATAGGTGTTGGAGAAGAGTTTAACCGCTTCTGCCTCTTTGGCATCTGTATAGAGTACGGGGATATCTTTTTTTTCAGCCCCTTGCAGCAGGAGCGCAGCGAATTTCTTTGCACGTTCCGAACGCTCTCCAATGATAATGCGGGAGGGATGGAGGTTGTCGTGCAGCGCCTTGCCTTCCCGTAGAAACTCTGGAGAGAAGATGAGATTGTCGCAATCCATCTCGGCCTTAATCTTGTCAGTGTATCCGACGGGGACAGTGGACCGAATGATCATCACCGCTTGCGGATTTATGCCTGACACATCTCGAATTGCCTTTTCGACAGATTGGGTGTTGAAGTAGTTCGTCTCGGGATCGTAGTCGGTAGGTGTGGCGATAACGACAAATTCAGCCCCCTCGTAAGCCTCTTTTGGCTCCAAGGTGGCGCGTAGATTGAGAGACCTGTTTTCAAGAAAGTCTTCTATATCCGGGTCGACAATGGGTGACTCTTTGCGGTTAAGCATCGCCACCTTCTCATCAACAATATCCAGTGCAACGACCTCGTGGTGTTGAGCAAGTAGGACGGCTATAGATAGTCCGACATAGCCAGTTCCGGCAATGGCAATTCGCATGGCGATCAGTTCTTCTGTCTTGATCGAAACCTGTAAAACAGCGCCACGGAATTTCTTCAGAAGAGTGAAGATCCTGTGGCTATTGCGCGGCAATGCTACATTCGAAGTGCGACAGAATTAGGACTGAACGGAGAAGATAAAAAGACAAATTGATTTCAATTGGATGAAATCAATTTGTCTTGTACGGGGAGGGGAGAGGTAGGTTTTTTGAAGTTTGGTTTTGAATCAGAGGATGTACTGACTCAAATCCTCATCTGCCGCCAGCTTCGAGAGATGGGCGTCCACGTAAGCATTATCAACGGTGATCGTTTCGCCATTGTGTTCCGATGCCTCGAAGGAGATGTTCTCCAACAGCCGCTCCATCACGGTGTGCAGACGTCGTGCGCCGATGTTCTCGGTGGTTTCGTTGACCTGCCAGGCGGTCTCTGCGATGCGGCGGATGCCATCTTCGGTGAAGGCCAGTTTGACATTCTCGGTGGCCATCAGGGCCTCATACTGCTCGGTTAGAGAGGCATCGGGTTCGGTCAGGATGCGGGTGAAGTCCTCGACTGTGAGGGCTGTCAGTTCGACCCGGATCGGCAGACGACCCTGCAGTTCAGGGATCAGGTCCGAAGGTTTCGCCAGATGGAAGGCGCCGGAGGCGATGAATAGAATGTGGTCGGTCTTGACCATGCCGTGTTTGGTGGAGATGGTGCAGCCTTCCACCAATGGCAGAAGATCCCGCTGCACACCCTCGCGCGAGACATCGGCGCCGCTGGTCTCGGCGCGACTGGTGACCTTGTCGATCTCGTCGATGAAGACGATGCCGTGCTGCTCCACCATCTCCAGGGCGCGGAGTTTGAGATCTTCTTCGTTGATGCGCTTGGCGGCCTCTTCGTCCCGCAGTACCTTGAAGGCGTCCTTCAGGCGCAGTTTGCGCCGACGGGTGCGGCCGGTACCCAGGTTCTGAAACATGCCCTGCAACTGGTTGGTCATCTCCTCCATGCCGGGAGGGGCCATGATCTCCACGCCGACGGGGGTGGAACTGACCTCGATATCGATCTCCTTATCATCCAGTTCACCGTTACGCACCTTGTCGCGGAACTTCTCACGGGTAGAGCTGGAGACGGTTGATGTACTGGCGCTATCTTCCCAGCCAGTAGGCTTGGGTGCCGGAAGCAGGGTGTCGAGGATACGCTCCTCAGCAGCCAGGTTGGCCTCGTCCGCAACCTTAGCCATCTCCTCTTCGCGCACCATCTTTACTGCAGAGTCTGCGAGTTCGCGGATGATTGAATCCACTTCCCGTCCGACATAACCGACCTCGGTAAATTTTGTCGCTTCGACTTTGAGGAAAGGGGCATTTGCCAGACGTGCAAGACGGCGGGCGATCTCGGTCTTGCCCACGCCGGTGGGGCCGATCATGAGGATATTCTTCGGCGTGATCTCGTTGCGTAGGGCTTCCGGTACCTGGGCCCGACGCCAGCGATTGCGCAGGGCAATGGCGACGGCACGCTTGGCGTCCGCCTGTCCGATGATGTGTTTGTTCAGTTCGGCAACGATCTGTTGCGGGGTGATTTCCGACATGGTGATGATAGGCCTTAGCTCTCGCTTTCCAGCTCCTCGAGAACGAGGTTGTGATTGGTGTAGATGCAGATATCGGCAGCGATGCCGAGTCCCTTTTCGACGATATCGTGGGCGCTCAGGTCGGTGTTCTCCAGCAGGGCCCGGGCCGCCGACTGGGCGAAGGCGCCGCCGGAACCGATGGCCATCAGGCTGTTTTCCGGTTCGATTACATCACCGGTGCCGGAGATGATCAGAGAGACCTTGGCGTCGGCCACACAGAGCAGGGCCTCGAGCCGGCGCAGGGCGCGGTCTGTGCGCCAGTCTTTGGCCATCTCCACTGCGGCGCGGGTGAGGTGGCCGTGGTGTTTCTCCAGCTTACCCTCGAAGCGTTCGAACAGGGTGAAGGCGTCTGCGGTGGCGCCGGCGAAACCAGCGATCACATTGCCTTTGTAGAGTTGGCGTACCTTACGGGCGTTGCCCTTCATGACGGTATTGCCGAGAGAGACCTGTCCGTCTCCGCCGATGACGACCTTGCCCTTGCGACGGACCGATAGGATGGTTGTGCCTCTGAAGTTTTCCACGGGACTCCTGCTTTCTAAAGGGGACAAGCGGGCAATTGTACCTGACCCGCAGTTGCCAGAGAAATGGTGTCATCGGCATGGAATTTCAATAGGGGGGAGTTTTGTCTCACATTGATGGTCTATCAATGGGTGGTTCAGGTATTCTCAGTCTATTGCTGAAAATCAATGTTTGGTTTTATTCTAAATGCCAAGCTAAGCCATAAACAAAAAACAGGGATCTGATAGAGATAAAATCGATCCCGTAATATTCGCGTCTCAAGCAGTTTCATCGACGCCATATTTGTCCTGTGACGAGGGCCGTGTAAGGGTTTTTACTTGCTTGTCAGGGTGACCTTTCCGTGGCAGAGTCGCTGAGGTGTCTGTGCATAACTTATTAATAAGAAGGATTTTTCTGATTGCCTGCCTGGTTATTGCCGGGCAGAGTGGCGCCATCCAGGCATCCCTTGATGCGGATCAGATCGCAGCGGAGGTCTATACCGTCGCCCATGGCGGATTGCTGGAGAATGCCGTTAGCCGACGGGTGGGTAACCGGGTGGCCTTGGTGATCAACCGGGCTCCTCTGGCAATGCGGGGCAAGCAGCGAAAACCCAGCGTCCAGACCTTCGATACCTACGTCAACAACACTCCCGAGGACCCATCCCTCGACTCCATGCAGATGGCGGTACTTACCTCCGGCAAGACCCGGGGTACGGCGGTGCTTTTCACTCGATACAATGACAGCGGGCGCGAGGCCAGCATCTCCATGTGGCTGCCGGCGTTGAGGAAGATCCGTCGTATCAACGAACCAGACCATGCCGATGTCTGGTTCGGTACCAACCTGACCTACGGTGAGCTGGTCCTGCGTACCCCGGAAGATGAGACCCACGAGTTGCTGGAAGAGGCGGTGATGCAGGATTGTCTGGAGGTGATGCAGCTCAATCCCTGGGAGATGACTCGCTATAGCCGCGATCTGCCATCGCCCCAGTGTGGCCACAAGGGTAAGCCGGTCTATCGTCTGAAGAGTACCACCAAGTTCCAGAACTGGTGGTATGACTACCACATCAGTGACATCGACAAGGAGACCTTCGCCCTCTATCGGACCGTCTACTACAAGGGCGATAAGAAGGTGAAGACGGTCTATATCGATTGGCAGTCACTGCAGCAATCTGATCCCCGTATTACCTATCCCCGCTATATCTATGCCGTCACCCATGAGGATGGAAAGGATAGTCTGGTCTATGTGCCCCGGGAGACCATCTCCCTCAATCTGGATCTACCCGATGCCTTCTGGTCAGAGGAGACACTGAAGAACTACCAGCGGATCGGGAAGCCCTAGCGGCCGGATTTGAGTGATGGCTGGAAGTAACTATGCCGACCGATACGCCCGATTTGTATTGCGATACCGCTGGGCGGTGATCCTGCTCTGCTTCGCATCCACAATCTGGGCCGCTTTCTATATCGACGATATCGATCTGCGCAACGACCCTGACTCCCTGCTGCCCCTCTCCAACCCCTACATCGCCACCAATCTCTACACCGAGACCGGGTATGGCATGGGTAATCTGATGGTCTGGGGGATGCAGGTGAAGCAGGGGGATATCTATCAACCCTGGTTCCTGCGTATGTTGCAGGCGTTCTACCAGGATGTCTCCGCCCTCGACTACGCCAACAGCGGCAACTTCGTCGGTCTGCCCTCGCCGAAGCTGCGTAATATCGGCGTCGATCGCAGTGGCAACCTCGACTTCAGCCGGCTGATGCCGGCCAACGGACTCTCCAGCAACCCGGTGGAGCAACACGCTCAGATCGCCTATCTGCGTCAGGGCTTGGAGAAGCATCTGGTGCTGCAGGCGCTACTGCTCAACTACCAGGACGGCCAGGGAGAGAAGTGCAAGATCCTCGGCCCCTCGGGGGAGATCAGCGGAAGCTCCCTGGCACGGCTGCATCAGCAGTGCCGGGCGGTGGGGACCTTCATCATCGGAGACTTCAGCAACGAGGTGAAACAGAACCACCTGGCCTGGATCTCGAAGATGAAGGCGCTGATGGCGGACTATGAGTCGCGCTATGGGGACCGGGTCGACTTCACCATCTCGGGGGAGCCCTACTTCCTCGCCTCTATGGTGCAGGAGCTGGAGGACAAGGCCTGGCTCTTTGTGGTCTCCCTGCTGATCATCCTGGTGATCCTCTGGTATGAGTTCCGCCACTGGAGCTGTGCCGTCTTGCCTCTGCTCGGGGTGGGTATGACCATCCTCCTGACCCTGGGCCTGATGGGCTACTCCCAGTTCAAACTGACCACCATGATGGCACTGACGCCGATGCTGCTGCTGGCCATAGGTATAGGCCATGCCATGCAGGTCACCCGCCGCTATATGCAGGAGTTGGTGGAGACCGGCGACAAGGAGAAGGCGGCCCTGCGCGCCATTCGCGCCACTATCGTGCCGGCAAGCCTTTCCATCGGCACCGATCTGCACGGCTTCTTTGCCATCTCCTTTGTCGATATCTCCTTCTACAAGGCCTACGCCTACTTCGGCATCTTCGGCATGTCGACCCTGATATTGACCACCACCACCCTGATCCCCCTGTTGATGATCGTCTTCTCGCCCAATATTCAGCACGCCCTGGACGAGCGCAGCTGGGAGCGGCGTCTGGCGGGAGGTATGACTCGCCTGATCACCGGTCCCTGGAAGTGGGTACCGGTGGTGATGGTAATTGCCGTTTGGTCGGTATCCGCCTACTACACCGAGGTGGTGAGGGGATTTACCGCAGTGATGTCTGGTCCTTCTGGTAGAGATGATCCTGAGGTGGTTCGTATCCAGGATGAGTTCGACATCATGCCTGGGGTGGAGAAGGGCATCCACTATCCCCGCGCCGCCTTCAAGGATCACTATCTCCTGGGTGAACTTTTAGGCCGTGGAGGCGAGGTCAAACCCATCGCTGATCTGGAGCGGCTCTCCGAGCAGATGCCCGGGGTGATTACCGCCAACCTGCTGATCCGCTCAAAGGTGGGGGCCTTACCCCCCTGCGGACTGGATGCCTGGGACCGCCTGGGCCGGCGGGTGATCGGCCCCGATCAATGCTTCGATGAACAGGAGGACCCGCCGCAAGGGGTGTTCAACAACGCCGAGGTTCTTGAAGCGCTATCTAAATTTGAGGATTGGCTGCGTGCCCATCCCCATATCGGCTACACCATCTCCTACGTGCAGTTCGTCAAGACCCTGAACATGATCCTGAATGCGCCACCCCTGGATCCGCCCCTGGCGCACCTCAATCTTTTTGCCATCCCCAGCCTCTCTCACATGCAGCAGTACCCCTATGCCTACCGCAGCAGCGGCTTTCTGCCCGACCCCGATGAGACGGTGCAGCTCTACAATGGCATTCTGGTGACCGGGGCGGGGGCCGGCGATCTGGATAGCTTCGTCAACACAAGAAACTGGGATGAGGGAATCATCGTCGGTTTCGTCAAGACCATGGACCCGGTAGAGACCCACCAGACGATTCTCGATATCCAGGACTATATCCGCACTCACCAGAATGATCCGGGGATGGATCAACTGCGCATTGGCGTAGAGGGTAGTGAGACCATCGAAATTCCCGGCGGTAAAGGTCAAACGCTGACCACAAAGGACAGTATCCATGGCAAAGCGGCCATCGGTGGGTTTCTCGGGGTCACCGAAGCGACCCGGGATGTGGCCTTCAAAGAGTGGCTGAATGCCCCGGTGGCCACCTCGGTCACAGTCTTTATCATGACCCTGCTGATGTTCCGCTCCTGGATGGTGGCCTTTATCCTGATCAGTCTCTGCTTCATCACCCTGATGACCCAATATGGCCTGGGAGCCTACATGACCTCCATCGGGGAGTGGTCCGCCAATCTCGCCTTTCATGTCCAGGTCGCCCTGAGTATCGCCATGGGCCTGGGGGTAGACTATGGGGTCTATATGGTCTCCCGCCTGCGGGAGGAGTATGCCGACAACGGCGGCGATTGGGTGCCCGCCCTGCGCCGCACCCTGGCCACCACCGGCTCCGCTATCCTCATCTCCATGGTGGTGCTGCTGAGCAGTTTCATTCCGCTGATGAATACCGAGCTGGCCAACCTCTGGTCGGTGAGTCTCTATATCTCCGAGGCCCTGATCATGGATGTCTTCATCGCCCTGCTGGTGCTGCCGTTGATGGTCTACTGGCTCAGGCCAAGGTTTGTCTTTCCAACCCAGCAGATCCCGGAAGAGGAGAAAAAATCTCAGGATTGAGCCGGCAAGAGGGTGTCATTTATGAATCACCCACTATAATAATCACACTGTGATGTATAACAGATGATGATATGGAACTACGCCAGCTCAACTCCCTGGTCGCCCTGGTAGAGAACGAATTCAGCGTCAGCCGCACTGCAGAGCGGCTCCACCTGGTGCAGCCGGCGGTCTCCCAGCATCTCAAACAGCTGGAGGAGGAGCTGGGTACCCGACTTTTCCGGCGCAAGGGCAAACGTCTGATCGGACTATCGGATGCGGGGGAGCGGGTTCTTCACTATGCCCGAAATGTCCTCGCCGATACGGCTAATATCCTCGCTGTCGGTGAGGAGCATGTCTCGGAAGAGACAGGCACTCTGCGCATCGCCACCACCCATACCCAGGCACGTTATGTGCTGCCGCCCATCGTGCGACGCTTCAGCGAGGCCTATCCCGCAGTCGAGTTGCAGATGTTCGAAGGCACACCCAGTGAGTTGGTGAATATGCTGCAGGAGGACAAGGTCGACTTCGCTATCTGTACCGAGGCTTTGGGAGAGCACCCGGATCTGTTGGCGATCCCTTGTAATCGTTGGAACCGCTGTCTGATCGCACCCAAGTCTCATCCCGTGATGGCTTACAAGGAACTTACCCTTGAGGTGATCTGCAACTATCCCATCATCACTTATCTGGCGGGCTTTACCGGACGCGGCCATCTCAACGCTACCTTCGGTAAACAGGGACTCACTCCCCGGGTATTGCTCAGCGCCACCGATACTGATGTGATCAAGACCTATGTGCGCGAAGGCATGGGCATAGGCATCATGGCCGATCTCGCCTACGAGGCGGAGACTGATTCGGATCTGGCGATGCGGGAGCTGAACCACCTCTTCCCCTGGGAGGTGACCAAGATCGGCTATCGCAAAGATAAATATCTGCGTACCTACCACCAGCGATTTATCGAGACCTTTCAGCAGATTTCGTCGCGGATGGAGTCGAAGGCGGTCGAGACAGATTAGATATTGTTTATCGTTCCTATGTCGTTGACGGGACTAACACGGCGGGAACTGACACTCATTCCCGTGAGCAACATCGTGGGGAACGTGAACCGCAGCCTGAGAGGCTGGGTGAACTACTTCCACTAGCGGAACTCAAGTCTGGCGATGGGGAAGGTCAGGAGATATGCGGGAGAGCGGTTGCGATCCCACTTGTGCAAGCGCCACAAGGTGAAGAATAGCTGAAGCGGCTGGCTAGGTTTCCCGGCTGCCGACCTTCTTTATGGGTGCTACGAGTTTATCAGATACCTACAGTAGCGGGCTGGCGTTCGGCGCATGCCTCGGTATGAAGGACATCAGAAAGCCGTGTGCGGGAGAACCGCATGCTCGGTTTGATGAGGGTGAGGGAGAGCAGGCGAGAACCTGCTCTCTACTCTACCCGCCCTATATTGTGGGCTTTACAGTCCGCAGGCAGAGGGAACAGCACCCGGGAAGCCCACGCTCGAGTTGGTGACATCGTTCGCGCAGGTAGCGCCATCTGCTGGACATTCGACACCGCTATCTGTCAGCGACCACCATAACCAGCTCATGTTGTCCGCAGCGCACTGGGTCATCTCGTCCAGGTAATCATGGTTCGTGTCGGCGGGGTAGTTGTCGATGCCGATCTGGATCGGATAACTCTGCTGGGATGCAAACTGGTGGATGGCCTCCGTTCCGGTGAGGGAATTTCCGGAACCCAGAAGCAGACCACCCTGCCAGTCGCAGTACCAGCAGTCGTCGGGCGGCGTTCCTACCCCCCAGTAGGCTTGCCAGCCGAACATCGTCTGCGGGTCACTGCCCACGAACCGGGTGTCGGCGGCGCGGATCTCGTCGGCCTTTTCTATGATGCCGTAAAGGTCACGGCCCTGGAAGTTGCCCATGATCTCGAGCGGTTGGACATAGCCAGCGCTCCTGAAAAACGCGATGCTGGACTTGGCCTGGTTGGCCCACTCTGTCCGCCCTTCTGGAGTGCCCGGGTCCGCCGTCCCGATGTACTCCTGCATTGCGTCGATGATGATATGACCCGGATACTTGGCGACAAGATCCTTCATCCACTGCCGCGACCACACTGCCAGGTAGCAGGGTGTGGGAGTGGAGTGGGAGCAGGTGCCAGTGCCGGCGGGGGCCGTGAGCGAGTAGAAGTTGCCGCCGCCCAGGGCGCTGGAGATGAGGTTGTTCTGCGAATCATTCCAGGTGTAGAAGGAGATCCACACGATCATATTGTGGGACACCGCCCGCCCGAGCAAGGTATCGATGGCGGCCGGGGTCATGCCGTTCACTTCGTCGAGTACCAAGAGCAGGCGCATGCCGTTCGCCCCCCAGCTGGCCGCTTGATCGATCAAATCCGTATTACCGGTGTGTGCAACGGTAGACTCCGCCCCACGCACTACGACCGGTGTCCCGGAGGTGTCGTGGATCTGGTTGCCGACGATATGGAGGGTGTCGTAACTATTGCAGGCGCCACTACCTCCCGTGATGGTATAGGTACCGGTGGCGACGGCGCTGTCCGAATAACCCTGGGCCTGGGCGATGGCCTTGATGGTGGTGGTACTCGCAACCGAGATCGGTGAGCTGTAGGTCGGTGAA
>JBNKMQ010000377.1:0-4774 GCA_050293225.1 Sedimenticolaceae bacterium | reverse complement strand
CGCTCTATCTGAATCGCTGGACTCTCTGGAACCATATCCGGACGTTAGCGGCGACTTTGGCGGCACTACTGTACGCCTTGGGCTTGAGGAACCTCTACCTGACTCTGTGAGTTCATTCGGGCGCATTGCGCAAACTCTTATCTGAAATAATCCTTTTGCCACGCCCCCGAACCAGAGTCAGTCAGAGGCTCCCTAAATACCCGGTTTACCCTCCAGGTAGTAGCTCCACTTCCCTCGCTCGCTCATCGAGCTTGTGCAGAATCATGAGCTTTTTTGCCAGACCTTTCGGCTCAAGTCTGCGCCACCATGGTCCGTATCAAAGCGGCGGATTAACCGGCCGTTCAGCGCGAAGCCTTCAATTTGACTGTTGCCGGTGGAGACGCTTGCACAGACTCAGGATCATTGCACCTCAATAGTTATTTTTTTCGACATCAGGACCGGCGAATGGGGCTCGTGATCCTCGTCGCCGAGTAGCAGTTGCAGCGTATGGGTGCCCGGTGGTAACTCCAGCACAGTCTCTGTCTCACCTGCATCGAAATGCAGCATGTGCGCATTGCGTGGAATGGGCCGGTCCTGATCGGGCAAGGAATCCACATCCACCAACAAATGGTGATGCCCTGCCCGATGGCGAATTTTGCTCTTGGTCCCAGCCGGTGTGATACCGAAACCCTCGATGCCGAATTTCACCTCGAAAGGACTCTCGACCACGGCACCGTCGTCTATCCCGATGAAGAAAACCCTGGCATTGGGTGGAGGCTCGTGAGCTACCGCCATTGCAGAGACAAACAACACGATTAAGACGATCGATGGGATTGATTTGAAACGCATCGCAACACCTATTGATTGTGACGGGAATAGACCTGAGGCCTGTTGCCATCCTGGAATGTCAGTACATCATAGGGATCGTTTCTTGGCCCCTCCATGCCGGGGGATCCCATCGGCATTCCTGGCACAGTCAACCCCTTGACCGCTGGTTTCTCTGCAATAAGGCGAACGATGTCGGAAGCCGGCACATGCCCCTCTATCACATAGTCGCCGACCTGCGCGGTATGACATGACTGCAACTTGCGGGGGACTCCCATCCGCTGCTTGATCAACGGCATGTCATATCGATCATGGACCTCTACAGTGAAGCCGTTTTCCTCCAGGTGATCGACCCAGGCTTTACAACAACCGCAGGTCGGGCTCTTGTAGACCACAACATCCGCTGCGAACAGCGTTTGCAGATTCAGCAGCAAGCCGCCTGCCGTGAGGCCGATGCCGGCCATGATGCCAATCACCAGGTTTTTAGTGGTGGATGATGATTTTCTATTCGAGTGTTTTGCCATTTGGCGTCTCCTTTGGAGAGGTTCGTCGTCGACCTTTTCAGGTTGATGGCGGGGCTATGCCCCACCGAAATTGTTCAAACTACTGTCTGTATCAAAACCATGCACGAAAGCCTGCCACGATCTGTGTGTCGCTGGTCTCCTTGCCCTCGTCCTTGGCGTAGTCGGCGGTCTGGCCAAACTGTTTGCTCCAGTTGATGCCGACATAGGGCGCAAACTCACGTCGGATCTCGTATCGCAAACGTAGTCCAAACGACATATTGGAAAGACCGGAGCCGATGCCTCGCTCTTCGTCGTCCTTGCTGTAGAGATTCATCGACAATTCCGGCGCGAGCACCCAATGCTGGGTGAACATGTACTCGTACTCTGCATCCAGCCGCGCATTGACGCGCCCCGATTCGCCGATAAACAGACCGGCGTCCACCTCGAAGAGATAGGGCGACAATCCCTTGAAAGCAATCGCCAGATAGTCCCGGTCCGGCTTTGGCTCGATGTCGCGACGCCAACCGGCCTGCACATCCCAGAAGGGAGAGAGGGCCCGGCTGTAGAGCAGCTGGACCTCCGCCTCCTCTGTTTCGCCACCGACCCTTTCCACATCGGTCTTGAACCAGAACTTGTGAAGGTCGTATCCGATCCAGGCATCGGCTTCCAGTACCAGCGGATCAGGGCCGTCGGTGATGCGCGTCTCCAGCTTGTCGATCATCACCTTGTAGACCAGCGGGTCGTCTTTTCCGCCGGCGAAGAGCGGCAGCGACAGCCCCATCAGCAGCAGATATACCATTGTGCTTTTCATTGTCTCTGCCTCCTCAGCTGACGATCACAGTGCGGAACATGCCGAGCATGTGGTAGAGCAGATGGCAGTGGTAGGCCCACCCCCCTTCTGCATCCACCGTCACCCGATAGCTGATGCGCGAACCCGGTTGTACGATGATGGTGTGTTTGCGCGGCAGAAAGTTGTTGTCCCCCGTCTCAAGATCGCTCCACATACCATGCAGATGCATGGGGTGATTCATCATGGTGTCGTTGACGAAGGTAATGCGCAGGCGTTCGCCCAGCTTCCAGCGCAAGGGCTCTGCATCGGCGTGCTTGACGCCGTTGATCGACCACATGTAACGCCCCATATTGCCGGTGAGGTGAAGCTCAATCTCCCGGTCGGGTTCACGCATGTCGGGTGAGAGACGTAAATTACGCAGATCGGCATAGGTCAGCACACGGCGTCCGTTGTTGCGCAGGCCAACGCCTGGATCGTCAAGTCGGTATTGCGGCGCATCGGCCCGCATATCCACATGGGGGCCGTACTCCGATTCAGCATGGGTGACGGGGTGCGCGGTAAAATCGGATGGATTCGATTTCGGCGTTGCGGGTTTCATCTCCCCGCCGCCCGCCATTGCGTGCTGTTGATGATCCATTCCGCTCATCGTCTGAGCGTTCGGCATTGAATGCCGACTGTGATCCATGCCAGCCATAGCGTGAGTCATCGGCATCTGGTGTTGGCTGTGGTCCATACCCGGCATGGAAACGCCATCGCTCATCATGTGTTGACTGTGATCCATGCCGGACATCATCTGGCCATCCGGCATCTGATGCTGGGCGTGGTTCATGCCCCCCATGTCATGCCCCGCATGCCCCATCCCCTGCATGCTCATGCCCATATCGTTATGACCGAGGCTGGGCACCGGGTCCAGCTCCGGCACCTGGGCGGTCAGCGATAAGTCAGAGGTGAGTGTTCCCCGAGCATAACCGGTACGAGCGATATCCTGAGCGAAGATGGTATAGGCCATATCGTGCATGGGCTCGACGATGACATCGTAGGTCTCCGCCACGCCAAGGCGGACTTCATCGACTGAAACCGGCTCTACGTTCTGCCCATCAGCCGCCACCACCGTCATCCTCAGACCCGGTATTCGTACATCGAAAAAGGTCATGGCGGATCCGTTGATAAAGCGCAGACGCACCTTTTCGCCCTTGCGGAACAGACCGGTCCAACCATCCGCGGGGGTCTTGCCGTTGGTCAGATAGGTGTAGGTATAGCCGGTGACATCAGAGAGATCGCGTTGGCTCATGCGCATCTGGTTCCACATTTCGCGATCGTTCCAGGTCGCCTCCAGCCCTTGGCTTTCGATATCCCGCATCAAATCGGCATGAGTGCGCTCATTGAAGTTGTAGTAGTGGCCGAGCTTCTTCAACTTGCGGTAGACATCGTTGGGATCTTCGTCGGTCCAGTCGGAGAACATGACCACGTAGTCCCGGTCGTAAGCGACCGGGTCAGGCTCCCTGGGATCAATGACGATAGGTCCATAGAGCCCGGTCTGTTCCTGAAAACCGGAGTGGCTGTGATACCAGAAAGTCCCGCTTTGGCGCACCGGAAAACGATAGGTGAAGGTCTCTCCCGTTTTGATGCCATTGAACCCTGTGGCAATTCCGGGCACCCCGTCCATGGCGCTCGGCAGAATGATGCCGTGCCAATGAATGGAGCTGGTCTGGGGCAACAGATTGGTCACCCGCAGTGTCACCGTATCGCCCTCGCGCCAGCGCAGAATTGGTGCTGGGAGTGAACCGTTTACCGTAGTCGCGACTCGCGGCGCGCCGGTGAAATTGACCGCCTGCTCTGCCAGCATCAGATTAAAATCCGTACCCCGGAGCGTCTGTGGCCCATCCCGCTTGCTACCTGCCGCCAGCAGGGAGCCGGAGCCCAGGCCGAGACCTGCGTAAGCACCGCCCAGGGCAAGCCCCTGTACAAAGCGGCGTCGCGTCAGACAGACCGCCTTGTCGAACGGCGCGGCATCACGGGAGACAGAGCGAAGGAAACCTCCTCCTCTCAGTCGTTTTATATCGTTTGAACTGCTCATGCTCTTCTCTTCCTCTGCATACGGCAGGCACAGCACTGCCGTCAGTGTCATCTTTGGAGATCAACGGATCGATCACTTTCAATCAGCGATCGGCAGGGAAGTCAGACTCTGGGAGGTCGAAAGGGATGTGAAGTGTGTTGCTTGGAGAGGTTTTGACTGAAAGCCACATAGCGATCGCTTGCGGCTGTTATCCTGACCGGATGAAGATAAGAGATCAGACCCGGCACACAGGACGCACAGTGAGCATGAGAACAGTTATGATTCTGGCAAGCGGTGTTGTCGTCGCAGTGCTGGCAATCGGGGCTCATGGCCTGCTCCGCGTCCATCACCATAGGGCTGGAGCCCTCGTGACCCATAGTGTGATGACCCATGCCCGCTGGCATATCAACACTCGTACCGGCGAAAAGATTTTGCATTGGGGAAAATACCAACAGCAGCGCCAGCAGAATGTTGTGCAGTTTTTCGAGGGAAAAGGCCATAGCCTCAAATCATAGTGGGAAACTGCGCCATTTCAAATAAGAATGTCGCACATCCGCGAACCCATTTCCTGTGAATATTCAGGGTTGAACAGCCTCTCATCGAGCTGCTCAATCACAAACA
>JBNKMQ010000376.1:0-2026 GCA_050293225.1 Sedimenticolaceae bacterium | reverse complement strand
GCCTGCTGAGGTATCTCCCGTTTCTTACCGTGGTATTCGCGGCCCTGCTCACCCTGATAGCGCTGTTTGATGCGGTCTTCGGTATTCATCTTAAATAGCGTCAATGCGCCTTTCGCTTTGAAGGAGCTACTATACCACGAGAGGGTAAACGTCCCTTGCTAAATTGGAGAGACACAACACCCCCCGGGTTTCATCCAGGGCCGGATTACACTTGCAACTCAACATTTCACCCCCATATTCTTTGCTGATCGGGTGATATTCAGCGCCATGACAATAATATTCACAGTGAATGGCGTTGTTCACAGCTGAATCCCGTCTAGATCAATACCATTGGGGTGCCGGAGCGAAACTCTTTTCCGACAAAGCGACCATCTTCCCGGAATTGTCGTCAGGATAGGCAATTGAGAATGGGTCGATTCACGACAAGCCACCCTTCAGCAACAACGAACTGTAAATAGGCAGCGCAATGCAGGAAAACGAGAACAACCACGAAGAGATAGTCGAGGTCCTGAGCAGCACCTCCCTGGCGCGGTCCAATGAGGTCCTGCCCAACCTGGTCCACCTGCTGCCGGTCTCTGCCCGCCCCTTCTTCCCGGGTCAGGCGGTTCCCCTGCTGATGGAACAGGAGCATTGGGAGGAGACCATGGAGGCGGTGATGAACTCGTCCCATAACCTCCTGGGCGTGATCCTCTCCGACGCGGAAACGGCGGAGAGCGCCACCCCCGAGACCTTCAAGACCATCGGTACGGTATGTCGCGTTCACCGTGTACAGCGCAGCGAAGGCCGGCTTCAGGTCCTGATTGAGTGCCTGCAACGCTTCCGCATCGAAGAGATCGTGCACGGCAAGCCCCCCTTTACCGCCCGCATCGAGTACCTCCCCGAACCTGCAAGCGACAGTAAGGTGATCAAGCCCTATGCCGTTGCCATCATCAACACCATCAAGGAGCTGCTGCCCCTCAATCCGCTCTATGCGGAAGAGCTGCGCATGTTCCTCGACCGCTTCGGGCCCGACGACCCGTCGCATCTGACCGATTTCGCGGCCAGCCTCACCACCTCTGACAAGTTCCAGCTGCAGGCCGTGCTCGAAAGCATCGACCTCCTGCCCCGTATGGAGAAGGTGCTGGAACTACTGCACCGGGAGCTGGAGCTGGTCAAGGCCCAGGCCTCGATCCGCAAGACGGTGGAGCAGCGCATGGAGAAACAGCAGCGCGAATTCTTCCTGCGCGAACAGCTCAAGGCGATCCAGCAGGAGCTGGGTATAGAGAAGGATGACCGTACCGCCGAGCTGGACAAGTTTCGTGACCGCCTGGAAAAACTCAAGCTCACCGAACAGGCCCAGGCCAGGGTCGACGAGGAGATGGACAAGCTCTCGGTACTCGAACCGGGCTCACCGGAATATTCGGTCACTCGCAACTACCTGGACTGGATCACCCTGCTTCCCTGGGGCGTCCATTCGGAAGACAAGCTCGATCTGCAGTTCGCCCGCAAGACCCTGGACAAGGATCACTACGGGCTGGAGGACGTGAAAGAGCGCATCCTGGAATTTCTCGCCCTCGGCATTATGAAGGGAGAAATAGCGGGTTCGATCATCCTGCTTGTCGGCCCCCCCGGTGTCGGCAAGACATCCATCGGCCACTCCATTGCCGAGGCGCTCGGTCGCAAGTTCTACCGTTTCTCGGTAGGCGGGATTCGCGACGAGGCGGAGATCAAAGGCCACCGCCGCACCTACATCGGCGCCATGCCCGGTAAGTTTCTGCAGGCGATGAAGGACGCGGGCACCGAAAACCCGGTGATCATGCTCGATGAGATCGACAAAATCGGCGCCTCCTATCACGGTGATCCGGCCTCCGCCCTGCTGGAGGTGCTCGACCCCGAACAGAACAGCGACTTCCTCGACCACTATCTGGATCTGCGTTTCGACCTCTCCAAGGTGCTTTTCATCTGTACCGCCAATCAGCTCGACACCATCCCGAGACCCCTGCTCGACCGCATGGAGACCATTTCCCTGTCGGGTTACATCGCCAGC
>JBNKMQ010000375.1:0-3032 GCA_050293225.1 Sedimenticolaceae bacterium | reverse complement strand
TCTTCGTAACGCATTGGAGAAGGGATGCCAGTCGTTGCCTTCATTCTGCTCCTCAATCCGATTTAAATAGACCGGACGACACGCCTCTATTGCACGGGTAAGCGGACTCTTCCGATTGAAAGGAATCACCGACCTCTCCGCCTCCTCCCCCTCGTAGTGGGCCGACGTTAGTAAGCGCACACTTCTGTCTCCCGGCCTGACTTCACCGATCCAGGCGGCGGTGAAGCAGCCGTGGTTCACTGCAATCTGACAGAAACTTTCGTAGATCTCCTGCGGGGGCTCTACCCGAATAATGGTCTTATTCGTATATGAGAGGATCGAGTAGAGTGATTTGAGTCGACACAAGGCCTGATCATTTTGCTGCAGTTTCTGCCCCAGGTTGAGCAGACTTTCTCCGATGGGCTTAAAGTCTCCCGTGGCCGACAAATCCGGTACCCCATCGTAGGCCTCTTGGCTGAATGCTGAGGCCGCCTGTTGCAGGCTCGCCATAGGTAGAATGAGACGCCGCTTCATCAGGTATGAGATTGCAATGAACAAAAACAGAAAGACCAGAAGGTGGCTCAGCAGGCTCTCTGTCCAGGAGCGTATAATCTGCTGATCAATCTCGACGGCACTCTCCTGGATGCTGATTAGTCCTTGTAGCTCTCCCTCCCGATATCCCTGGTCCGCGCCAGCATTGCGCGCCTGAACAAGCCCATGGCAGGCCAGGCATTCGGAACTCGTCTCTATGGGCTGAGAATAGTGGTAGTAGGCATCTCCCCCCATCTGTTTGAAGCGGACAAACCTCTCCCTCGCATCAGGCTTACGCTCGAAATAGTTGAGTGATTGAAGTTCTTTCAGATTGGGCTGATTATCCGGATTAATCGGATGTAGAGAGACATATCGTATCTGCAATTGCGAACTGGCAGTGTCATCCAGTGCCGTCGAAGCCTCGACCAATCGATGCGGATTGCTTGCACTCTCGCCATCAGTCACTGCTCGTCCACCCTCTGGGTGGAAGAAGAGCTTTCGCAGTTGTTCCGACTGATGCTGGAGATCCTGCAGGTTTTTAGATTCTATCTGGCGATAATCCAGGAACGCCTGTACCAGGAGATGGCAGAGAAGGAGTAAGCCAGAGGCTAGCAGGAGTCTGTTTCGCAGAACCATTCTTCAGTTGCAACCCGCTCCACTGACCAGCAGTGGATAACAATCGACTGGAATCTAAGGACACCCAATTCCCGGCGCAGTCCTTGCGAAGCAGCTCGCGTTTCCAGTAGTGACGAGAGGTTGCAAAAGCTCCCTGGTGAAACAGATTGTGGATTTGTTTGGATCAGTGCAAAAAGGATATCTTCCCCAGAACCTAAAAAACCAACAATCACCTTTTAATTTAAAGGTTTATAGTCTTAATGTCTATACAGCATTAAAATTCTTCGCTAACTTCAAAAAACTGTAGCAGATCGTTAAGGAATTTCAATCCAAATGGAGTGGCTCTGAGCCATCGCCTGTCAGCATCCAGCAGTTTTGCCTCAATGGCTTTTGACACTGCGGGATCAATCTCATCATCGGCTAGTCCCGTGGTGAGACTAAATAGCTCACGTTCAACCCCTCGAGGGAGTCGAAGGGCATTCATCATAAACTCAAGAATCTTGTCCTCTCTCTCCAGTACCCTGGTTCCAGCCAGACTCGAACCCTTCACTAGAGCGGAGAGATATTGCTTCGGCTGACGCGATTTCCAGCGTCGTTCGATGAGGCCGGGGGCTTGGGTGATCTTGCCATGGGCACCGGCACCTACACCAAGATAGTCACCAAAGCGCCAGTAGTTGAGATTATGCCGACATTCGCCGCCGGGCCTGCTAAAGGCTGAAATCTCATAACGCCGATAACCGCCCTTATCGAGCAGTTCATCTCCCGCCTGCTGAATCTCCCAGAGCAGATCCTCCTCGGGCAGGTCCGGCGGCTGCTGATGGAAAAGCGTATTCGGTTCCAATGTCAGCTGGTAATAAGAGATATGCTCGACGGAACTCTCGATGGCACACCGAAGATCTCCCATCGCCATCTCTAGATTCTGACCCGGCAGGCCAAACATCAGATCAAGATTGATGCGTTCAAAGCCAGCAGACTTGGCACGCTCAATGGCTTTTACCGCCTCATCAGAAGAGTGGATCCTCCCAAGCGCCTTGAGACTCTCGTCGTGAAAGCTCTGAACACCGATAGAGAGCCGGTTAATCCCCGCCTCCCGGTATCCTTCAAAGTGGCTCGCTTCCAGAGTACCAGGATTGGCCTCCATGGTGATCTCTATCCCTTGAGTCTGCTCCAGATACTTTTCCAGTGATGACAACAATCGATAGATTGCAGAGGGTGAGAAGAGACTTGGTGTACCACCACCGATGAATATTGACTCTATCGGTCTTTCCCCCACCAATGACGCATCCAGCGCGATATCTTTCAGCAGAGCATCCACATAGAGAGACTCATCCATCTCATCGCTGAGGGCATGGGAATTGAAGTCACAATAGGGGCACTTGCGTACACACCAGGGGATGTGGATATAAAGAGAGAGGGGAGGGAGGTTCAATAAACTAAGCGCGCAATCATGTTAAGGCGTCCACAAGGGTGCTGCATTACACCCTTGTGGGATCGTTAGATTACGCCTTATCCCTCGCCTTCAGATAGGCAAAGTCGGAGATGGCTCCCCACTCCCTTGAGCCTTTCAGAAAACTCATATAGGAGTCGTAGACCTTCTTCGCGAAGGCATCTTTACCTGCCAGCTCTTCCACTACCTCGCGAGAGTATTTACGCAGGGTCTCCAGCACATCGTCCGGATAGGAACGGATATCAACCTTGTGTTTCTCCACCAGGGTCTTGAGCGCCGCCGGATTACGCGCGGTATACTCCGCCAGCATCTCCTGGTTGGCGACCTTACAGGCATTCATGACAATCGCCTGCAGATCCTTCGGCAGGGACTCATAGGCCTTCTTATTGACCAGTGCCTCAAGGGTGGTACCGGGCTCATGGAAACCAGGGTAGTAGTAGTACTTGGCCGCCTTGAACAG
>JBNKMQ010000374.1:0-1897 GCA_050293225.1 Sedimenticolaceae bacterium | reverse complement strand
CCAACTGACATTAGCCAGCTTCAGACCAAGGAAGCCGGTACGCACAGCATCCGCCAGATCGTTCTGCGTCAAACCCAGCTGACGTCCCCGCTCATTGAGTTCGTAACGGTATTCCAGCTTACCCGGGTCCATATCATGGCGTGCATCGGCAACACCCGGCATGCGCGCGATAAAGGCGCGCATCACTTCAGCCTGATCACTCAGACGATCCACCGACTCACCCAGCAGCCCGATCTCCACATCGGCACCGGCGGGACCGCCCTGGGGACGCAGGATCGACAGTCTCTGAATCCCGGGGATCTGCTGCAACTTCTCCCGCACCTCGTTGATCACCGCCTTGGAGTCCCGTTCACGACTACCCTCCCAACGGAACTGCAGACTTACCAGCGGCGAGATCCAGCGCTCGATAAAACCCTTCGGTTTCTGTTTCTTCAGATCAACGATCATCTGAATGTAACGACTGCCCATTCTTATGCGATGAAAGTCGATGAACATCACCCCCACATTGGTCAGCAGGGTGTCGAGTTCATCGCCGCTCAGCGTCTCCATCATTGTCTGCTCGAGCTTGTCGGCCAGACGGGAAGCATCCTCGATACTGTAGGTGCTCGGAGCCTCCACATTGACGAAGAACTGGCCCACATCCACATGACCGAAAAGCAGGAACGGAATACGGGTGGCGGCGAAGGCAATGGCGATAGCCAAGATACCAATACTCAGCATCGCCACCGGATAACGATAGTCGAGACTCTTTCTCAGCAGTTGGGTATAGCGCCGGTTGAGGGCCGACCAGTCAATGCGACCGGCCTTGCGTTGACGCGCTGTACGCAAGTACTCCTTAGCGTGGGACGGCAAAACGCCGAAAGCCTCCAACAGGGAACCGAGCAGGGAGGCGCTGACCACCACCGGGATCACCGAGATAAAAGTCCCCATGGTGCCACCGATGGCGAACATGGGCATGAAGGCGGCGATAGTCGTGGTCGTGCTGGCCACCACCGGCCAGTAGACCTCCTTGGTACCGAGCAGTGCCGCTCCGCCCGGCGTCTCCCCCATCTCCAGATGACGATAGATGTTCTCGTTGACGATGATGGCGTCGTCAACGATCAGGCCGAGGGCAATAAGAAAGGCGAACAGGGAGACCATGTTGATGCTGTAACCCAGCATATAGAGGGTGATTACAGCCACCAGAAAGGAGACAGGTATACCCAGAGCAGTGATGAAGGCGACACGGAAGTTGAGCATCAGGTAGAGCGACAACAGTACCAGGGTCAGACCAACGATACCGGAGGACTTCACCGTCTCCAGACGGTTCTTTACATAGACAGAGAGATCGCTGAAGAGCCCCAGCTTCACCCCGGCCGGCAGGGATTGCTGGCGTTTATCGACGAAGTCGCGCACCAGTTTTGCCACTTCGATGGTGGAGGCCTGGCCGGTTTTATTGATCGTCAGATTGACCGAGGGCTTGCCGTTGAAACGCCCGAGGGTCTGCGTCTCCTCCAGTCGCAGGTCGACCCGCGCCAGATCCCCCAGTCGAAGCTGGCCCCCATTGTCGTTACTGCGCAGTACGATGGCGGCCATCTGTTCCGGATCGGGGGGCACCCCCATACCGCGCAGGCGGATATCGCCGCCACTCGACTTGAGCGTGCCGCCAGGCAGGTCGCGCAGGTTCTCACGCAACGCGAGGGCGATCTGATTGAGCGAGACCTGGCGCGCCGCCAAAACCTGGGGATCGACCTCCACCCAGACCTCCCACTCCCGGTCACCGGCCACCCCCACCGAAGCGACGCCGGGGAGCTGAACCAACTCATCTTCGATATCCTCGGCAATGGCGTAGAGCTCGCCGCGCGCAATGGCGCCGAAAAGGCTCACTGATATCACCGGAAAGCGGGTCTCCAGCCGG
>JBNKMQ010000373.1:0-7873 GCA_050293225.1 Sedimenticolaceae bacterium | reverse complement strand
GATGACCGCTTTGTCATAGCGCCCGCTTTTGTTCAGACGGCTCTTCGAGACCTCTGCGAGTTTTTTCTGCTCTTCCGTATGGTAGAAGATGGCGGTGGTGTATTGGTGACCGCGATCGACAAACTGGCCGCCGGTATCTGTCGGATTGACCATTTTCCAGAAGGCATCGAGTAACTTCTCATAACTGATCTTGTTGGGATCATAGTGGACTTCAACACTCTCAAGGTGTTTGGTCGCTCCGCTGGAGACCTGTTGATAGGTCGGGTTCTTTAGCTCTCCACCCGTGAAGCCGGAGATGACCTCCACGACGCCGTCGAGCTTTTCGAAGTCCGATTCCGTACACCAGAAACATCCACCGGCAAAGGTGGCGACTGACAGGTTCTCCTGATTCATGGATGAGGGTTCCTTCATCTCTGCCTGCGCAGAGAGAAGGGTAATCATGCCGGTTGCTATCAGTCCCAGAGTTATCAATAAATATCGTTTCATTATCTGTTTCTCCTCTATTTGTTGAGATGATAGACCAGCTCCATACCCGGTCGTTCAGGCCGTGATGAAAAAGTGATAAACCCTGTGACGTTTGTCTATAATCCAAATTTGATCAATCAGACATTAGCCACAAAAAGACAGAGGAAATAATAATGACCAGGAACTACACCGGGAGTTGCCACTGCGGAGCCATCAACTTCTCCTTTGATCTGGATGAGATTTCCCGGGGCGTAAGATGTAACTGTTCTATATGCGCGCACAAAGGCGCCATGATGTCTTCTGATCTGATACCCGAAGAGCAGTTAAAGATTGAGGCGAAAGAGGGTGCTCTCGGTCTCTATCAGTTTGGCGCAAAGACCGCCAAGCACTATTTCTGTAAGGTTTGCGGGATCTATACCTTTCATGAATCCTCCAGGGCGCCAGGACATATGCGGGTCAATCTGGGATGTGTGGATGGGGTCGATTCATTCGAACTCCCGTTTGACCTGTTTGACGGTAAACACCTGCTTTAGATCTGCACGAATACTAGGGTATTTACGGGTTTGAGAATGTGATTCTTTAATCCACAGGCGTTTAAGTCGTAATTACCCTATATCCTTTGGATAAACCCTCTATTTCCCTACAGGCTCTCAGTTAAAGCCATTCGTTCGCACTGTTATACCTAGTGTAAAGCTGTATGCACGGGTGAAACAGAGATGATCACGCTGCCGAGCGGCCGCAGGGCCGGCATCACAAATATCAGGGCCAGGTATCATGCACTACGCCTGAACCGCGCGATTTCCGCTGATACGCCTCGGCAGGATCTCTATCGCTTGATCGATATTGTTGTTCCTCCTATGGAGCATCAATACCTTCCCGGTAGCAGTGACTATGTATTCAGCGGCCATACCCTGGATGAACTGCAGAGCATCAAGCAATGGCCAATGGAAGATCGCAAGGCATTTGAGCGATGGATAAAACAGGATATCCAAGTCGGTGAAATCGAGCAGGTAAGAAGACGTATCCCTGATGACTTCCCCCTGGCAGCCTGGGAGTATGACTATACCGACAAGTTATACAGTGGGCTCAAGCGACGTATTGAATCATTGAATCTGAAGCAGGCATCTCCAGATCAATGGAGAAATACCCTGATTAATTTCCAGCGAAATGGTCTTAGGGCTGAAGAGCTGGAGTGGTCAGGCTTGCTATCATTTTTGGATAGATCCCAGCGGGAAGGTATTCATCGGATCCCCCGCGATACGCTATTAAAAAAGATTGACTTCAAGATCATTCAGCCTTGTCTTAATCATGAGCTGCATGTGGACTCTCAGGGATTTCTGGAGTTTGTCGAGCTGCCACAGTCCAAATGGCAAAACCGTTTGGGAGCGATTCAGAAAATCAATCAGGCAGGAGAGGTCTGTGTGCTTCGTTATGCCGATACGCTGCACTTCTACAAAGTCGGTCATTTGATGCGGGTGAACACGAAGTTGAAGTGGGAGCGGACCCAACGCTGGTTCGCGCTGGATACCATTGGCAATCTCATCTCCTCTCCGCAGACAGGTGAATCCTTCTTTGAAGATCAACAGGCGGCTTTCGCGGCTGCCAGTGAGCATGCGCTTCAGCATGTCGGCGTGCCCGCCTCATACAGTCACTGTAATCGTTACGAACATAAAACCCTGTGTGGTGGGAGTGAGTACCGGGAGTGGTTGATGACGCTGCCGAACTATCCTATCTCCTACCACAACAAGCACTACTATGAGCGCAATCTGCTACTCCATTTCAGAACCAAGGTGCGTTGTGATCTCTCCGGTAGACGTCTGTTGTTTATTGAGGAGTTACAGAGTGACTGGCATCAATCCGGTGCCATGCACGGTTACCAGACTCACTGGCCAGGTCATATCCCGCCGGCTCCTTTCAGGAAAGAGTGGGTCGGTCTGGCACTGAAGACACTACTCATTCATGCAGCGACAGAGGGGTACGATGGACTCGCCTGGAGCAAAGGGGATGTGCAGGAGGCTCACTACAAGCAGACATTCGGTGCAGTCAGAAGGCTCTATGACGCAGAGATTCCGAAATATCTTGAGAAGTTGTGTGGCGTGTGGGGTGGTCGGATTGAATCGACAAAGATAGTCACCAAAGAGCCCCGTCTGCATATCAGCCGCCAGATGGACAAGTGGTTCGTGACCGATCCCAACGGCAGCTTTTCCACCCGCGCCAGAAGTTCTCAGCAGGAGGCGATCCAGATCATGGCCAGACACAGTAAGAAGATAGATCTCGATGTGCCTCTTCTGCCGCTCGATCAGAGGTTGCGAGAGAGCATTCTGGCAAATGGCTTTCCCTTGTTTGGCGAGCGGCAGGTAGAGACCTAAGCTAGCTCGGAGTGACCGGCCCCAAGCTTCGTTGAGGACGGATACCGGATTAGCCGGTGAATCTGGCCTGCAACTTGCAAATTTTCTCCTGAATAATGTTTTTTAGGAGATGCGCTGTGATCGCCCCAGTCTGGATAATCCTATTATCAACGGTTGTATTGATCTCTGTGTTGACTCAGCTTCTTGCGCCTGGGTCGGGGCTGTTGGCGGTCGTTACCGGTCTTTTCCTGGTAATTGGCGGAACTTTACTCACAGCCATCTTAAGCCATTCACACCAGGCGGTGCTCTCACTGTGGCATCATATCCGCAATTTTCGTCACCCGGAGCAGACCGATGCCCTGGAGGATGATGGGTTTATCTGCTTCCTGCAGGCGGCAAACTATTTCCGCCGTGGCGAGATCAGGCCGGCTGAGAACCTGATTCAGGGAATCGATGATCCGCTCTTGCGGCGGGGAACGCAGCTGGTTGTTGATGGATTTCCCCGGGATCAGATCAGCCTCTCACTGCAGCGCCAGATTGCCGACGATCGTAATCACCTGCGCCGACCGGCGGAGATGGTCCGCTCCATGAGTGGTTATGCACCGGCCTTCGGTATGTTGGGAACCCTGCTTGGCCTGATTCAGATGCTGTTTGGCCTGGGCTCCGGTGATCTGGGCACCATCGGCGCCGCCATGGGATTCGCCATGCTGACCACCGTCTATGGCCTGGTGCTGGCGAATCTTATCCTCAAACCCATTGCCAGCAAGCTCGAAGAGAGGGGACGCAACGGAATCAACCGCCGTGTCGCCTATCTCCAGGCGGTGATGTTGATGTGCGATAAACAGCATGCCGAGCTGATCCGGGAGATGATGGCCGAGATGGAGAGCAAGCAGGAGATGCCGGAAGTGAGACCTCAGTTCGAACTGGCGACCTCTCGCTGAGCTGGTGGAGGGTTTAAGTGCCAATCTCCACAATCGCTGAATCCCCCCTGGAATCCACCGCCTGGTACGCCTGGGAGACGGAGACGTCAGAGTCGAACTGGCTGCTGACCTATGTGGACATGTTGAGTGTGGTTCTGGCAATGCTGGTGGTGTTACTGGGTCACATGGCGGTTCAACATATCCAGGTGGAGGTGGGGAGTGAACCTCAGGTTAAAGTCGAAGCAACAGTGGCGTCTCCTGCTCCACCTGTTGAGAGAAGCACTTCAGATTTAATGCCAGTTGTTACCGAGAAAACAGCGCCAGCTCCGGGACATCAGTTAATCAGCGCGATTGAGGATCAGTTTCACGATGAGGTGAAAGTCATTGAGCGGGACACCGGTATCTCCCTCGAAATCGCCGATGCGATTCTGTTTGAATCAGGCAGTGCCGTACTCCTTCCTGGCGCAACCCCCGTCCTCTCACGTTTGGCAGCAATCCTGCAGTCGATTGGCGAGGTGGATGTTGCTGTTGAGGGGCATACTGATAACAGACCTATTCATGCAGGCCGCTATCAATCGAACTGGGATCTGGCGGCGGCGAGGGCCAATGCGGTGACCAGTTTTCTACTCAGCCAGGGCTTTGTTCCACAGCGTCTGCGTTCGGTCAGCTATGCGGATACCCACCCGGTTGCGGACAATGATACCGCAGAGGGGAGGGCAGAGAATCGCCGGGTCAATATCCGGGTCGATTATTTATAGGATGGTTCTGCGTATTGTTTAATACGCAGTTAAAAATTAATCTCTACCGCTGTGCAGAGATAGCGCATGAAGGGTTCCGTATCGGCAAAACTTTTTCTCACAAAACCGATGAAATTACCTGCTTCGATTCTTTTGCAATCGAATGATCTGATTGCGATGAAATCCTTCCGCTTTAGATCATCTATTAGTGGATGATCCGCCGGGTAGCCCCTGGGCGGACGCTTGAGGGAATCGCCTGAGAGTTCGAAAGATCTTTTGAATGGTTTATGTTCCAACGCCTTTTGCCAGGCGGCGGGGTTATCTGTGATGAAGTCTCTGATCTTGGCCAGTGTCTTCGATTCAGGATGCCATATACCGGCGCCGATAAAACAGGCCTCCGGCTCGATATGCAGGTAGAAGCCAGGGGCATGTACATCCTTTCCCAGTACATGCCGGAACTGAATACCGATATTGGTTTTGTAGGGTGTTTTATCCTTTGAGAAACGGGTGTCCCGATAGACACGCATCAGGGAACCGCCGCTCTTCTTGGCAATGGCATTGAATTGGTCGGAGATCTTGTTCAGTTCCGGCGACATGGCTTCGATGAAGTCCAGAGCCGGTGTTCTGATAAGTGACTCGTAGCGATCTTTGTTTGCCTGAAACCAGTCACGTTGATTATTCAGCGCGAGTTGATGCAGGAAAGTCATTGCTTCAGCGGGAAAACCCTTAAATCTCTGCATAGATCGGATTCACTATATTTAAGAAGCCGTTGAAGTGGATAGAGGTGGTTAGTATCCGTACTTTCTGAAGATCGCATGTCGAACCGGGCAGGTACAGACTATCTTGTCACCCAGTTCAGAACTGTATGGGCAATCGGAACCCTTGCCGCAAACCATTCTGGCATGGTGTTCGGTCGAGAGCTTAATGCCGCAGAGGTTGTAGTCTTCGTCGGTCAAGCAAGCGTGTTGCTTAGTGCACTTTTTTGCTTCCAGCAATGTTTCAAGTGGTATGTTGAATCTCGGTTTTTTATCCATCTTTATCTTTATGTCACACTCATAACATGACTAATACTAGCCTATATTTTCTGCCGCTGTCCCACTCCCAAGCAAGTTTTACCTGCTGTTCGGGGATTTAGATTCCCCCGACCAGTGCGGCATGCAGGCCACGGTTTTCAATGTGCTTCAAAAGATCCATGGAGCGCAGGGTCTGGGGGTCGTAATCTACAACCAGTAGATGGGGCGTTTTGATGTGGGCGCAGGCACTGACAACGCCGCTTACATCAGCCAGTTTTTTCTCGATCTCATGGATCTGATCGGCGGAGAGGTTCTCGTTTATATGTACGACCGCATTGGCATCGAAGTGGATCATCTTCATTTCTCCATTGTGAGCATGAAATTCAACTTCCACTATTTGACAAACTAGTCCAGTGAGCAGCCAATACAATGCCGCTTGTCCCAACAGAATCTGGGGTTGAAATCTCACTCTGCAATCTCTGCATCAGCAAAAGAAAAAGTAAACGGGGGCCTGGGTTCAGGATATCTTATGTTTTGTTATTCTGATTATGGGCGGTCTTTCGTGTAAAAGGCTTGCTTAAAATAAGTCGCCATTTGATCAACGGTTTCCACATCAGAGGCAGACTTCTATACAATGGAATTGTCTTCGGAAAAATAAGTAGTCCTATAGATCGATAAATCATGCACCTGGATACCTTCCTCTTTTCTGCCATGTTGCTGCTGTTGGCGACCTCCATTGCGGTCGCCCTGTTCAAGCATCTGGGTCTGGGGTCGGTATTGGGTCTGTTGGTTGCGGGGATCATCGTCGGCCCCTACTCACCTGGTCCCTATATCACAGAGCATGTGGAAGATGTTCGTCATTTCACTGAACTGGGGGTCGTGCTGCTGCTGTTTCTGATCGGTCTGGAGATGAATCCATCCAGACTCTGGTCTATGCGGCGGGAGGTCTTTGGTCTCGGTTCGCTGCAGATCCTGGTCAGCGGTCTCGTGATCGCGATCTATTTCAGTTTCAATGACTATAACCTGACCCTGGCACTTCTGATCGGACTGACTTTCGCCCTCTCTTCCACCGCCTTTGTTTTGCAGTTGCTACAGGAGCGGGGAGAGATCACCAGTCGTCACGGTATCACCTCGTTCTCCATATTGTTGATGCAGGATCTTGCTATCGTGCCACTATTGGCAGTGGTACCTATCCTGTCGGATACCGGTCGTCTCTCCGCCGACGTGCCTCTTTTGGAGCAGTTCCTGATAGTTATCGGCATGATTCTGGTGGTCTGGGGTATGGGACGCTACCTGCTCCCCTATGCCCTGGGTCAACTGGCCAAGCAGGGGAATCGAGAGGGTTTCCTGCTGGTGGTGATGCTGGCGGTATTTCTCTCTGCCTGGGCGATGGATCAGGCGGGTCTCTCCATGGCGCTGGGTGCGTTTGTTATGGGCATGCTCTTTTCCGGCTCCAGCTACAGGATGCAGATCCAGGCCTTCGTTGAGCCCTATAAAGGACTCTTGATGAGTCTCTTCTTTGTCGCAGTTGGCATGTCGATCGATTTTGAGTCACTGTTTCGCGAGCCCTTGGTACTGCTTCAGCACATAGTCGCTATCGTGACGATCAAAATTCTGGTGCTTTTCCTGTTGGCGCTGGCCTTCGGTATCCGTCGGGATGCGGCGATGAAGATCAGTTTCTATCTGGCCCAGGGGGGAGAGTTTGGCTTCGTCCTCTTCGGATCGGCCGCCGCGCTCCAGGTTATCGATGACCGGACCTTTATCATGGCGGTGGGCGTGATCTCCGTGACCATGTTGATTACGCCGCTTCTGGTCAGACTCAGCGATGCGATCTCAAAGCGGATGGATAAGCGGAGCCAGAAATCCTCCGGTGACTTTTCCCAGAAGGAGGAGGGGGGCAAGCGTAGGGTCATCATCGGCGGCTATGGTCGGGTAGGCCACACCGTGGCTGTCTTGCTGCATACCAGCGGTGTGCCTTTTGTGGTCTTCGATACCCGCCCCGATCGGGTGGCGCAGGGGATCAAAGACGGTTTCCCCGTCTACTACGGGGACATCAGTCACAGCGATCTTCTCGATGCGGCCGATGTGGGACGGGCGGCTCTGGTCGTACTCACCATCGACAGTGGTCCTATCGCCTTACGCGCGGTCTCTCACATCAGAAACAGCTTCCCCCATGTGCCGATCGTATCCAGGGCCAGAGATCTTGAAGCCTGCGGTCATCTGGTCAGTGCCGGCGCCAGTCACGCCTTCCCGGAGATTCTGGAGAGCAGCCTTCGCCTGGGAGCCATTGCGCTGCAGATGCTTGATGTGCCCAGGGATGATGTGGATCTCTTGCTGCGAGGGGTGCGGCACGACAACTACGACCTGGTCAAGGATGACGCCAACAAAGG
>JBNKMQ010000372.1:0-1644 GCA_050293225.1 Sedimenticolaceae bacterium | reverse complement strand
ACACCCCAAGCCGACGCCGTCAGCGCTTCCCGGAGAACTGCGTCACCCCAGTAGCGAGTGCCGAAGAGGCGATCGTGCAGGCTGCCGACCGGGATGATTGCCACCCCGCCCGCGTCATGGGCCCCTCACGCTCATCCGAGGGTTTTCGTCTCTACTACCTGCTCGACTGGCTCGAATCCGACTGAAACCTTCAGGCGATAGATTGAGCCTCCCCAGTTCCCGGGCAACGGTCGTATCGTCCAACTTCTCGAAGATCTCCACGCTGGCTGTGGTGAAGCCTCCCGCCACCTCATACCAGGCAAAGCCGCTGCTCCAGGGCGCCGTCTCGTAACTACCCTGAGGACGTCGCGGCAGACAATAGAGGCGGCCGGGCTGATAGATCAGATTATAGCTGCAGCCCGCTGCATGCAGGGATTCGATACGTTGCCACCCCACATCCCTGTCGCTAAAAGCCTCACAGGGCAACGGATAGGGCCGCTCTCCCCCGTTGTGACGCCAGCCATCCCGGCCAACAGGCAGCGGCCTATCGCTGAGGAAGGTCTGGAAATGGAGGTGATTCACTGAGGCATAGGCGCCATAGCTGTTGTAACCCACGCCCCACCCCGGCAGCTCATTTCCCAGCGTCTCACACAGATACCAGACATAGTCATGATAACGGCGGGTCAACAATTGAGGATGCTGCGCCTCGCGATCGGGCACCAGCAGACCGTGCAGTGGGACAAAAGGAAATTTGTTATAGAGCAACTCTACCCGCTCACCCTGCAGCTCGCCGCTCCAGATCGCCTCCTGACGCAGAAAGGGTTTGTTGAAATGGAAGCCTGAGGCATCGAATGGCCGACTGATTCCGCTGACACTTTCACTCGTCATGCGCGACGGCCTGAAAGCCCGCAGGTGATTGAACTGCAACTCCCAGTCATTGAGGGAGCGAAAACGGGTCAGCTGCACCCCATCGAAACCAATTGCCATCAACTTGAGAAAAACTGACGCGTCGTCCACGGCTCCCTCGAGCTCCCGTCCATTGCGAAGCCGTTGCCGACACGCCTCAGCCAGCTGCTCATAGCTTCTGAGCAGCAGCGGGCGCAGCTCATCAAACAGCATCGCATCGAAACTGGCATTGGCGTGGACCAGGATATAACCACCTAGAGCGGGCGTCTCCAGCATGCGCCGGAGCCCACTGGCGAAGTGTTGTCGAAACTGTTCGCCGGAATGAAATAAAGAAGCAGACATCTCTCTAGTGGGCGGAAACAAAAGGAGGGGAGAGTTTACCCCAGCAGACAGGCAGATGAGAGGAGACGGAAGGAGAAAGTAGAAACCCTGGCCACCTTAGAGCTGGCCAGGGCATCAACCGGGATCACTGGTTCATCTGGCTATGATCCATCGCTTTCATCTTCATATCATCCTGATTCATCTTGCTATGATCCATCGGTTTCATTTTCATCTGCAGCTTGTGGACAGGCGTATTCATGGTCACCTCAGAGCCATCCTCAAAGCGCAGTGTCAGCGGAATCTCTTCATCGGGGACCAGTTTCTGCTTCAGGCCTATCAGCATCACGTGCAGGCCGCCTGGCTGCAGTGAGACGGTCTCGCCGGCGGGCAGATCGATCTTCTCCACCTGCCGCATACGCATCATGCCGCCCTCCATGG
>JBNKMQ010000371.1:0-1567 GCA_050293225.1 Sedimenticolaceae bacterium | reverse complement strand
CGGCCACCCGCTTACCGGAGAGGTCGTCCAGTGCGCTGATTCTATTGTCGTTTTTACGCAGGTAGAGCTTCAGTGGGGCCACATGATAGGGCAGTGTGAATTTCATGTACTGTTGGCGTTCATCGGAATAGGAGATCGTGGCGATCATATCGAGCTGATGTGATTGGATTTGATCGAGCAATCCGCTCCAGTCGCTTTGCATCACTTTTTCGAAGTTCAAACCCAGACGCGTTTCGATGAGTTTGAGATAGTCGGCGGAGAGGCCTCGGTAGCCCTGATCCTCATCGACGAAACTGATGGGTTCCACTTGCGTGTTGACGCCGACCCGGATTACCGGATGTTGCGCCAGCCAGTTTCTCTCTTCGGTGGTGAGCCCCAGCAGCGCCATGTCCGATTTGGACTCATCCAGGAATATCCAGCGGTGTCTGATGGCTATACGCTGCTCCTCATCGATCGACTGCAGGGTTTTTCGCAAGATGCTCGAGAGCTCTGGCCAGTCATTGCGGCTTGCGATCGAGAGTCTGCTGGGCTGGCCGAGGGTCTCTGCCACTCTGAGATTGGTGATCTCATTTTTATCGAGCCAGTACCCTGCCACGCCGCTGCTGAGGATTGTCGCGTCAGCCGCACCGAATGCAACTTGCTGCAGCGCGGTTGGAATATCGCTTACTTCCTTGATCTTCACCCCGGGCCACTGCTCCCGCACTATGGAGATGATGGAGTATCCGGCGGGTAATACCAGGGTATGCCCCGGTAGATCCTTCTCTGTCTGAATCTCGTTGTGTAGACGTCTGGTAATGATGTGACGCTGGGAGTAAAGGTAGGGATCGGTGAAATCGAGGAACCCCTCCCTTTGCGACGTGCGGTTGGCCAGTGGAAGGAGGTCGACTTCGCGTCTCGACGCCTTCTCCAGGGACTCAGCCCAACTCTTTGTCGGCACAAGTTCGATGTCGATCTCCAGCTTGCGCCCGATGAGCTGGATAATATCCGCCGATATCCCTTGATGATAGCCATACTCATCAACGAATTCGTAAGGGGCGAAATCGGGATCGACCGCGATGCGCAATTTCCTGTGTTGTTGCAGCCAGGCCTCTTCCCGGGGGCTCAGGTTGAGTGTTGTCTGCAGCGGTAGCTCGATAGCCAATCTCGCGGAGCGATCGATCCATCGGGCCAGGATTTTGTGCATCTCTTCACGGCTGATCGCAGCAAGTCCGTTACTGATCGCCTGCAGCAGATGTTCTCTTCCCTTCGCGATTGCGGCCCGTAAAGAGACCTGGAACAGGGGATTCTTAAGGGCGATATAATCGCCCCGCATGCCGAGGCGCAGGAGTGCGAATTCGGATGAGGGCCGATCGGCGACGAATGCGTCGAGTTCACCACGCTCAACCGCCTCGATCATCTGTGGGATATTTTCGTATACCACCTGTTTTCCCTGTGCAAACAACTTGTTGAACAGGTGTTGTGGAATTGGTCCCTGGGTACCGATTCGCGCTGTGGAGAAATCGCCGAGACCTAGTCGTTCACCCTGCTTGAGCGAATAGTAGAGATAGGCGGGGGTTTCCAGATAGGG
>JBNKMQ010000370.1:0-8325 GCA_050293225.1 Sedimenticolaceae bacterium | reverse complement strand
CTGGCCAGAGATGAACGTGCAATCTTTCGGCAGCCAAGATGATAGAGTGAACGGCATTGTGCCTGAAGATTGATCACAATATCTCGCAGGCTCCGCCAGCCAGATAATTGGCCAGTAGCCAATGCCACGAACTGTGACCAGCGATTGATTTTTCGCAGTTTTCTGCCCTTGTGGTGTTGATCAGCCAATCCTTCGAATTCATGTCTCGGGATAAATTTTAGAAGCTGTGCAAGAACAGTGTTATGATGGGCCACGGCTTAAATCTCCTTGTTTATACAGTGTTTGGTAGCACATCCATTGTATCAACAGACTGAAATTTAAGCCGTTTTTATTGCTGGTTTATGGGACAGCAATGGGTCAGCCCCGAATGGCACTTACTTAAGCAGAATCTGGTGGGGCATGGCCCCACCAAAATCCTTTGATTAAACTAGTGCCTGTTAACACTGATTCACTCGACACTTTTGTGTCTGCATCAGAGCCATCCGTGCCATACAAAAACGTATGGCGCTGGACGGTCAAACCCCCACGACCTCTTCCGACTCTTCAGTAACATCGACTTCATAGTCTGCAACCGGCTCCGGCTCAGCCTGCTTCATGGTCACCAGCTCTTCCGCACTGATGGGATGAATGGCGATGGTGTTGTCCAAGTCGGCCTTGGTGGCACCCATCTTCACAGCGACGACGAATCCCTGCAGCATCTCATCCACGTTGTCTCCAATGAGATGAATACCTACCACTCTCTCCTCTTCACCGACACAGACGAGTTTCATCGCTGTGGTGACGGCATGATTCGACAGTGCGTAGCGCATGGGGGTGAAGTCGGTCTTGTAGATCCGCACTCTCTCATGCCGCTGACGCGCCTGGGCTTCAGTCAAACCCACTGTCGCTACCGGAGGGTGAGAGAAGACGACACTCGGGATGTTATCGTAATCGACTCGACTATCCGGTTGATTGGCAAAGAGTCGATCTGCCAAGCGTCTACCCGCGGCAATGGCTACGGGTGTCAATGGCGTACGACCCGTGATATCACCGATGGCATAGATACCAGGCACATTGGTATTCTGAAACTCATCCGTCGGCACAATGCCGTTTCTTTCTGCCTCCACGCCGGCCGATTCAAGATTGAGCGACTGGGTATTTGCACCACGTCCCACGGCCCAGATGACTGTGTCGAATCCATCCAGCTGTTCGCCGGCGGCTGAATTCAGGGCGATACCGGCTTCGGTCTTTTCCAACCCACTCACTTGAAAGGAGAGGCGTTGATTAATCCCCTGCTTCTCCATCTCCTTCATCAATACCTCACTGATCATGGGATCGAAGAGTTCCAGCAGACGATCTTCCAGCGCCACCACTGTGACTTCGGAACCCAGTGCCGACAGGACACCGGCCAGTTCAACACCGATGTATCCGCCACCAATCACTGCGACATTACGCGGCTGTTGTTTGAGTTGGAAGAAGCCGTCGGAGGTAATACCCAGTTCCGCACCGGGAAGTGGTGGGACTATGGGACGCCCCCCAGTGGCGATGACAATGTGATCGGCGGTATAGATCTCACCATCCACTTCAATCTCACCGGCACCGATGAATCTCGCATACCCCTCTATCACGCTGACACCAAGATCGTTGGCGTAGCCATCCCAGTAACCGTTGATACTATCGATATAAGACTGACGGCCCTCGATCAACTTCGACCAGTTGGTATCACCACGCTGAGCCGGTATGCCGAATCCCTCGGCATCATCAACTGCATGAGCCAGGTTGGCGGCATACCACATCACCTTCTTGGGTACGCAACCGTTGTTGACACAGGTGCCGCCGAGCTTCTTGGACTCGACCACGGCAACCCTTCGGCCATGCTGTGCAGCGCGCTCGGCGACGGCCAATCCGCCGCTGCCACCGCCGATGGCAATTAAATCGTAATGTCTGTTCATCAGTTTTCCCCAAGCATGCACCAGGTAATCAACCTGGGCAGTTCACTCTATCTGCCGTCATGGCATCACTAGCCAATGCTCTCTACAGATAAAAATTGATTCGAGAGATCACCCTCCCCTGTTTATCTATCAGGGGAGGGTTTCTCTATGGTCAGGCGACTTTGCCCTTCTGATCGGCCAGATAGCTCTCAAGCTCATCGGAGCCGCCGATACGCTCACCATTGATAAAGACCTGCGGCACCATGGAGCCACCGGAGACGGCTCGCAGACTGCTCTCGCTGTAGTCCTTATTCAGGGTCAGCTCTTCGAACTCGATACCGGCATCCCGCAGCATGCCCTTGGCCCGCACACAGAAGGGACAACCCTCGCGGGCGAAGACGGTGACATCCAGCGGCTTGCTCACTTCCGGTGCGATATAGGCCAGCATGGTGTCTGCGTCAGAGACCTCAAAGGGGTCTCCCGGTACATCGGGTTCGATGAACATCTTCTCGATCACGCCGTCCTTCACCAGCATGGAGTAGCGCCAAGAGCGATCACCGAAACCGAGATCCTCTTTCGACACCAGCATGCCCATGCCACGGGTGAAGTCGCCGTTACCATCGGGCAGGAAGGTCACCCGATCAGCCTGCTGCTCAACCTTCCACTCGTTCATGACGAAGGTGTCGTTGACCGAGATACAGACAACCTCATCGACCCCGTGCTGCTTGAACACCGGCGCCAGCTTGTTGTACCTGGGCACATGTGTCGAAGAGCAGGTGGGGGTGAAGGCGCCGGGGAGCGCAAAGACCACCACGGTCTTGCCCTTGAAGATCTCATCACTGGTCACATCGACCCACTCGTGATCACGACGGGTACGGAAGGTGACATAGGGGACTGTCTGTTTTTCGCGATTCTCTAACATCTTTCTCTCCAATAATTTGAGGTGTGAATTAATAGGTTCAAATCAGCTTGAGGAGAAGTCTACGCGGCCCGATTACATTGGTAAATTCGTTAGATTTAATCTTTATGATTGGTTTTGCCTATCTATCTTTCGCATTGATTTGAAAGGTCTCCACTTTCAATCCAGCCTCCTTGTTCAAGCCCATCCTTATATATACACAAGGATTTGTTTAATCCCGGCGCGCCGCTTTAACAAAACTGAGCAATTTTTTTCCATATATTTCATGGGACTATGAAATACCAGTCGCCCAGAACTATTCCTGAGTAAAACAGTCAGAATATTCGAATACACTAAACATCAGGAGCAGTGATATGAACGGTCTGATTGCAAACTTCCCCTACAACGGCGTGGTGACGGTTAACCGGGTGATCCTTAAGCCCGACTACAGCGTCGACGACCTGCAGGAGCGGGTGGCGGAGCTGTGCGAGAACGTAAAGACCTATCACTCAGAGACCGGATTTGTGGGTGGCTTCGTCTCTCTCAACAGCGGCATGATCTCCAATGAGGGCTCCACCATCGGCCAGGCGGTGGAGGACGAACTGGCAGGAAAGGAGGCGTTGATCGTCACCTTCTGGAACAGCTTCGAGGAGCACGAGGAGTCCCACCGCAGTGAGACCTTCCAGCCACTGTTCAAGCGGGTCCTGGAGCTGTGTGAAAACGGCAACGAAGAGATCGCCTACGAGATGCTTTGGTCGGGCAAGGCCTATTCAGAGGAAGAGGCAAAGGCTGCACAGGAGGCCAAGGAGAGATACGCCGCCTAATACTGCCTATCACCTGACTCTGACATCTCACTAAGAAGCCGCATCTCGAGAAATCGAGAGCGGCTTCTGTTTTCAATCGCCCTTCAAAACCCATCGATCCTCAGAATTTATGCCCGTCTCCAGGGGAGCGCAGTGCATGTAACAGATTGCAACATGCATTTCACTTTGCAACAACCTCAATCAAGCCCAAGCCAGCCCGAGGGATAATAGATAAACCCTGAACAGCCAACAGCTATATCGTTGCATATTGCAACATGCATGAAACACAAGAATATTAGATTAGTACTATATTTCAATAGGTTAACAAGCATCTCAAAGTTGGCACGACAGGTGCAAACCATGTTGTGTGATTGCAGCACAGGCACCCGCCATGACCAAACTCAGCGATGAAATAAAACGCGCCCTTTCCGCCCTGGCCTATCAGGACGCCGGAGAGCACCTGACAACTCGAGACAAAATAGAGTTGCTGGGTGATGGCAGCGAAAGCCAAATCACTGCTGAGTCGGAAAAAAGATCCGTTAGCAATCCAGCGGCCTCTAACAAGCGCATTGCTCTGCTAATCGATGGCTCAAACTCTGAGTCAGCTGTTACCTATGCGATTGAGACCGCAACCCGGTTGGAGGTAAAGATCGACCTTTTGACCCACAGCGTTACCGACGACGAAATCTATAAGGAACTGGATCAGCGAATCTCAGACGCAGGCATTCTCTCTCGCCGAATCCCTTTGGCGAATGAGAAATACGATGGAATTCTCTCCTATCTGAATACCACTCCGGCACTGATTTTCCTGATAGCCAGTGTGAACGACACGATTGCCAAAACCCTTGCTGAAGAGGTTATCCCCAAGCAGATATCCATCGTGCCGGTTCCCCTCGTCCTGATAAACGATAACCAATCCCCGAACGATCAAGGGGAAGAAAAATACAGCATAGAGATATAACCAATGCAAACGACCGCAGTACAACAATCTTGGTGGAGTTCGTTTCTACCTTTCATCGATTGGCTTCCAAAAACATCCAAGAGAGATCTTCGAAGTGACTTGATTGCCGGACTTACCGGCGCCATTGTCGTCCTTCCTCAGGGTGTCGCCTTTGCCGCCATTGCCGGCATGCCGCCAGAGTATGGCCTCTACGCCGGGATGATTCCTGCAATTATCGCGGCCCTCTTCGGTTCTTCGAAACACCTAGTATCGGGTCCGACCACAGCCGCATCCATCGTGCTCTTTTCCGCGCTCTCGGTCTACGCTGAACCCGGAACCATCGACTATGTCTCTCTCGCTTTGACGATGACATTTATGGTTGGGGTATTTGAGCTTGTTTTGGGTCTTGCCCGAATGGGCGCCCTGGTCAACTTCATATCCCACTCGGTCGTAGTCGGTTTTACCGCCGGTGCTGCGATATTGATCGCTGCCAAACAGCTGAAATATTTTTTTGGTATAGAAATAGCCAGAGGCGGCCATTTGCATGACATCGTTATCGCCTTCGGCGGTCAGCTCAGTAATATTAATCCTTATGTCACCGCTGTCGCACTCTTTACCCTCGCGAGTGGAATTCTGGTCAAACGCTGGTTGCCTAGGGTGCCCTATATGATCATTGCGATGATCGCTGGCAGCTTTCTTGCGTATCTACTGAATCGTTTTATTGGCGAGTCGGTCACCGGCATTGTCACGGTAGGCGCCTTACCGAATACCCTGCCGCCTCTGTCAGCACCCGACCTCTCGCTTGAGAACATTAAGAATCTCGCGCCTTCGGCGCTGGCAGTGACCCTGTTTGCGCTGACCGAGGCCGTCTCTATCGGCCGCTCCCTCGCAGCACGAGGCGGTTACCGAATCAAGGGAAATCAGGAGTTCATTGGCCAGGGACTGTCAAACATTACCGGCGCATTCTTTTCTGGCTATGTCGCAACCGGCTCATTCAATCGAAGCGGCCTTAACTATCAGGCAGGCGCCAAGACCCCCATGGCGGCGGTCTTTGCCGGTCTGATGCTGATGATTATTGTGCTGCTGGTCGCACCTCTTGCCGTCTATCTTCCAAAAGCCTCAATGGCCGGCATCCTCTTTCTGGTTGCCTGGGGATTGATCGACTTCAATGAGATCAAACATATTCTCGGCTCATCGAAACGTGACAGCAGCGTACTGCTTGTGACCTTCTTCAGCGCGCTTTTTCTGGAACTCGAGTTCGCCATCTTTGCGGGTGTTCTGCTATCCCTGGTGCTCTACCTGGAACGGGTATCCAAACCGAGAATCCTGAGCCGTACCCCCGACCCTCGACTGCACAAAAGGGCCTTTTCCGGCGACCCCGATCTGCCGCAGTGTAAACAGTTGAGATTTCTACGTATCGACGGCTCGCTCTTCTTTGGCTCTGTCAACCACGTACAAGAGACCTTGGATTACCTCAGAACAAACTATCCGGAACAGAAACACCTTGCGATCGAAGCGGAGGGCATCAACTTCGTAGATACCCAAGGTGGAGAGGCCTTGGTTTCCGAAGCCCGTCTAAGACAAGCAAACGGCGGAAACATCTATCTGATCAATGTAAAAAAGGGTTTGTGGGAATCCCTGGAGCGATGCGGATGTCTCGATGCCACAGGTGGACGCAACATATTCCGTTCAAAGACTGCAGCGATCCACGGCATTTTTCAGAAGCTGGACAAGTCGGTCTGCGCCAACTGCGACAGGCATATTTTTATCGAGTGCGACTCGCCCGCTGCCTGTGCAATACAGCCAGAACCGAAACAATGAATAGACGCTGAGCTTAAAACACACCCTATCCCGACATCTAACGGGATAGGGTAGACAGCGGTTCAAATCTGTTGAACAGGGCTATAGTTCAACTGTGATATTTTGCGCAGCCTGTGTCGCTTTCTTCCTGGCCTCAGCGATATCCCCTCCTCTGGCCAACGCGACACCCATACGACGTTTACCCTGCACTTCCGGCTTGCCGAAGAGACGTAGCTGGGTGTTGGCTTCAGCCAAGGCCTTTTCAATATTGCTGAAGCTGACACGGTTCGATTCCCCCTCGACCAGTACTACGGCGGAAGCTGAAGGCCCGTGCTGTTCGATATTCGGCACCGGAAGGCCGAGGATCGCTCTGGCATGCAGGGCGAATTGTGAGAGGTCCTGGGAGATCATGGTCACCATGCCGGTATCGTGGGGACGGGGTGAGACTTCGCTGAAGTAGACTTTGTCCCCCTTGATAAACAGCTCGACACCGAAGATGCCACGACCACCCAATGCGCCGGTCACCTTCTCGGCGATCTCTTTGGCGCTGGCCAGTGCGGTCTCGCTCATGGGTTGTGGCTGCCAGGACTCCTGGTAGTCCCCATCTTCCTGACGATGTCCGATAGGTAGACAGAAGCTGGTACCGTCGATGTGGCGAATGGTCAGCAGGGTGATCTCATAGTCGAAATCGACAAAGCCCTCGACGATGACCCGTCCCGCACCGGTACGACCGCCCTCCTGGGCGTAGGTCCAACTCTTCTCTATATCCGCCTCGCTCTTAATGGTGCTCTGGCCCTTGCCGGAGGAACTCATGATCGGCTTGACCACACAGGGGATGCCGATCTCAGACACAGCCTTTTCAAAATCCTCTCTGTTGTCGACGAACTGGTAATTGGAGGTGGGGATGCCCAGACCCTCAGCTGCCAGACGTCGGATACCCTCCCGGTTCATGGTCAGACGGGCGGCATTGGCGGTAGGGATGACGTTGAATCCCTCCTGCTCCAGCTCAACCAGCGTGTCGGTGGAGATCGCCTCGATCTCCGGCACGATATAGTCGGGCCGCTCCAGCTCGATGACTCGACGGAGTTCCGCCCCATCAAGCATGGAGAAGGTATAGGCCCGATCCGCCACCTGCATCGCCGGGGCGTTCTCGTAGCGGTCACAGGCAATCACCTCGCAGCCATAACGCTGCAGCTCGATAACAACCTCTTTACCCAACTCTCCGGAACCACAGAAGAGGATTTTTGTTGCTGTTGGCGAGAATGGGGTACCAATGGTAGTCATAGTCAGTTCCTGTTCAGTTGGGTTTGATCTTTTTATGCCATCATCAGAGCAGTGGAGAAGTGACGTTTATCAGATCGCCACCGAGCCCCCTCTCTTCTACCAGATAATGCCAAGAGACCCAAGCCATGATGGGGAGTATTCCCGGCCCATTGCTTTATCACAGACTGCGGTAACAGGTCATTCCCGATGCCTGGAAAGCCTCTTTTCGGCAGCTCTTAGCAACGCGATGGAGTAGCGCTTGTGAAAGCCCATCAGCAGACGATAGGCTGTACCTAACCTTTTCTCACCCGTCCCTTTATCCGTCTTCGGTACGACAGCAGAACCGAAGTAGAGACGAGTGGACTGGCTATCCTCATCAGTCTCGTTCATCAACCAGAAGCGGGTATTGCCCTGAAAATCGCACATCAACAGTTGGTTCTGATTGCGATCCTCCAGATCCCAGGCGGCAAATTTATCTCTCTCTGCCAAGGCCAGTGCTCTGGCCTCTTCATCCGTTGAGGGACGAAAGGCCAGCCAGGAGAGAATCCATCGCTCAAGCTTGAATAAACGGGTGGTGTAGAAGGCCTCGATATATTCTGCTTGGCTAATAGCGCCGGGTATATCTGTCACATAGCAGTCGGTATAGGCCCCTTGCATACGATAGCGTTGAAGCAGTGCTATCTGCGGCAGTTCCATCTCCCTTATCATTTT
>JBNKMQ010000369.1:0-26104 GCA_050293225.1 Sedimenticolaceae bacterium | reverse complement strand
GTAACGAGATCTTTAAGGGCCTCGGATCGGCGATCCGGAATAGAGGAACCTCTGAATAAGTCTGGGCCGAACAGATTGTCGATCAAAATGTGCCGATTCAAGACGCAGATCGCACGTAATAGCAAGCTGTTACGAAGATCTGCAACGCCGAAGCGGTGCATTCTGGCGGCAAGATGTCGCTCCATGACTTGTTCAGAGGTGCCTAAAGTCTTGCAAGAGGCTGCTTAGGCGGCCTTTTTCGCTTTCAGGGGCGAGCCAGGCAGGAATTAAGAATCCTGCAGGCAATTGTGTGGTGATTTTGATAACATCGCAGCGTTTTTTCTAAATTTAAACACGAGGCGCAATGTGGCTGTCGTAGAACTGACCAAAGATAACTTTGAATCCACTATTACCGAGAATGACTTTGTCATCATCGATTTCTGGGCGCCTTGGTGTGGGCCATGCCGCTCATTTGCTCCTACCTACGAGGCGGTATCTGAGGATAATCCCAATATCGTTTTCGCCAAGGTGAATACGGAGGAGGAGCAGGAGTTGGCAATGCACTTCCAGGTACGCTCCATCCCCACATTGATGATCTTCCGGGAGAAAATCATCATCTTCTCCCAGCCCGGAGCACTGCCTGAATCGTCCTTCCGTGAGCTGCTAAGCAAGGCTGGCGAGGTGGATATGAACGAAGTCCGCGCTCAGATCGAGGCTGAACAGCAGGGTACTCAGGACGCGTAAGTCTCTGATCTTCAGGGATTGTTAAGCCGGGGCTTTTTCATTTAGTGGGGAGAGGTTAATCTGCAAGGAGTTGCAGACTGGCACCCCAAACGACAACTGATATGAGAAAACCCTACTATCCCTGGAGTACAAGATCTCTCGCGCCTGCTACGCCCAGCATGGGTATGGTGCAGGCGCAGAGCGAGGAGAACTACCGGCACCTGATGAGATTGGCGCCCGATCTCTCTCTGATGTCGGGTAAGCATCTCTCCAGCCGGGGTGCCGGGGTGGATCTCCACCTGGAGATATTCGAGCAGACCCCCTATACCAGCCTGATCCACCTGACCTACTTCTTTCCCCACCCTGTCGGTTCCTATCCCGATCCTGATGCCACCTTGCGGGTCTACCATGACTTTCGCCAGGTGGATGTGGTGGATCTGCGCCAGTCCGCACTTCCCCTGCGCCGCTGGGGTGCCCATCCAACCCTGGAGCAGCGGTGGAGAATCAACCTTTTCCTCTCTAAATGGCTTGGCTACTGTATCGCTCAAGGCCACAGGTTTTCACTATCTGCTCAAGAAGTTGGCGATTTGTCCGATATTCAGGAAGTAATCTAGCGAATTCACAATATATATGTGAAATTTAAAGGGAAGTCTCTCGCGGTGACAGGGTTGTTCAGGTAAATTACCACCTTTGTCGTCGACAGTAAGCGGATTGGAAGACTCTGCCGGCGTCAGGTGAAGGAAACAGACCTGATGAGCGTAATTGAATGACAATAAGCGTCCTGCTGGTAGATGATCACGAACTGATTCGCACAGGTGTCAGGGGTATCCTTAATAACGCGCCTGATATAGAAGTCGTGGCTGAGGCTGCAACCGGTGAAGAGGCGATCGAGCTGGTAAAGACGCTACCCCAGGTGGATGTCATCCTGATGGACGTCAACATGCCGGGTATGGGTGGCATAGAGGCGACTCGGCGGGTGTTGAGAATCAATTCTGATATCAAGGTGATCGCCTTGACCATGCTGGATGACGACCCTTTTCCCAGCAAGCTCCACGAAGTCGGCGCCATGGGCTTTCTCACCAAAGGCTGTCCTGCGGATGAGATGTTGCGCGGAATCAATGCGGTTTCTGAAGGGCACTACTACATCTCATCCGATGTGGCGAGGAAGCATACCCTGACCGAGTGGCAGGGCAAGGCCGACAGTCCTTTTCAACAGCTCTCGTCAAGGGAGACCCAGGTGCTTCTGCAGATTCTTGAAGGGCAGAAGAACCAGGAGATCTCGGATATTCTCTCCCTCAGCCCCAAGACGGTGAGTACCTATCGCCAACGTATCTACGATAAGCTCGCCATTAAGAACGATGTAGAGTTGACCCGGCTCGCCTATCGCCATGGCATTCTGGTGGAAGACTCTTCAAAATAGCGAACCCCACTCCTTTCTGGGCTTTTCGTAACGCAACTATCCCGTTTTTCAGAATGGTTCATGCTTGATGATATTTGATCCCGACTGCACCCGCTGTCCGCGCTTGGCTGATTTTCTCTCTGAGGTCAGAGCCGACTATCCCGATTACCATGCCGCTCCAGTGGCGCCTTTCGGTGATGCTAAGGCCCGACTGCTTATTGTCGGCCTGGCGCCGGGAATGCATGGCGCCAATGCCACCGGTCGGCCCTTTACCGGGGATCACGCCGGCATCCTGCTCTACCAGACCCTCTACAACAACGGCTTCTCCAATCAGGCTGAGGCCTGGTCCGCCGATGACGGGTTGAAGCTGAAGGGCTGCCGCATCACCAATGCGGTGAAGTGCCTGCCGCCGCAGAACAAGCCTATCGGTGCTGAGATCAATGGCTGTAACGATTTTCTCGCCGAGGAGTTGGCGCAGATGCCATCTGGCAGTGTCATCATTGCCCTGGGTTCCATCGCTCACCAGGCGGTGGTGAAGGCGCTGAAGCTGAGGCAGAAGTCCATTCCCTTCGGTCACGGGGCAGAGCATCAATTGAACGATGCGCTCTATCTCATCGACTCCTACCACTGCAGTCGCTACAACACCCAGACCAAAAGGTTGACAGAGAAGATGTTCGACGCAATTTTTAAACGCGCGAAAAAGCTGCTGGCACAAAGGGATACCTGATTACCCACCATGCTCAGCCATGCTGGCACTCCATTCGAGAGTTGAGCAACGGTTTAGAAGTTTTGAGTGTTTAGTGTTGAGTTTTAAGTTGTGGTGTGCGGTTCACGCAAGTTATTTTACCCCCCCTCTCCCCTCGCGGGAGAGGGGGAATAGAAAACCTAGAGCGCAGCGAATACATCAACTCAAAACTCATCACTAAACACTCAAAACTTCTACCAGCTACTGGTTCTATGGCTGAGAATCGTCGCTGATCAGGAGAGGGTGAAGGCGGAATTACCATGGGTTATTGACCGAGGCTACATCCGCAGAGGAAGCCGCTGACAGATACCGTATAATCGGCCTATGTCATCCAGCAGTTTCGACCACAAAGCCTTCCTGCAGACGCTGACCACCCGGCCTGGGGTCTATCGTATGCTCGATGGGGAGGAGAAGGTCCTCTATGTGGGCAAGGCGAAGAGTCTGAAGAAGCGGGTCAGCAGCTATTTCACCCGCAGTCTCAACCGCCGCATCCAAATCATGGTCTCGCAGATTCAGGGCATCGAGGTTACCGTCACCCATACGGAGGCGGAGGCGTTGATTCTGGAAAACCATCTGATCAAATCCCTCAAGCCGAAATACAATGTGCTCTTACGGGATGACAAGAGCTATCCCTACATCCATCTCTCCACCGATCACGAATATCCCGCACTCTCATTCCGTCGCGGCAGTCGTCGCGCCAAGGGTCGATTTTTCGGTCCCTATCCCAGTGCCAGCTCGACCCGAGAGACGCTGCAGCTGCTGCAAAAGCTCTTTCCCGTCAGGCAGTGCGAGGAGGGTTTCTTCAAAAACCGATCCCGTGCCTGTCTGCAGTATCAGATAAAACGCTGTAGTGGTCCCTGCGTGGATCTGGTGACGCCGGAGGTCTATGGGGAGGATGTCCGCCACGCGGTGATGTTCCTGGAAGGTAAGACCAATGCGGTGGTGGATGATCTGGTGCAGAGCATGGAGCGGGCAGCAGAGGTGCAGGAGTATGAACAGGCGGCCATCTATCGCGATCAGATCCAGATGCTCCGGCGGATTCAGGAGCGGCAGTATGTCAGCGGCGAGCGGGGGGATCTCGATATCGTCGCCCTGGCCCGACAGGGAGGCAGTGCCTGCCTGCAGGTCTTCTTCATCCGCTCCGGGCGCAATCTCGGTAATCGCGCCTTCTATCCACAATTTCCTGTCGATGCAGAGGATGAGGCGGTGCTGTCAGGGTTTGTCTCCCAGTATTATCTGGAGAAGCCGGTCCCCTCGGAGATCATCCTCAGCCAGCCGTTGCAAGAGCAGCAGCTGATTGAAGAGGTTTTGAGTCAACAGGCCAAACGTCGGGTCAAGCTGAGTTGCCGCGTCAGGGGAGAGAGAGCCCGATGGCTTGATATGGCCAAGGGCAATGCGGAAATCGCCCTGCAGGCTAAGCTTAGCGCACGTATGGATATGCAGACCCGGGTCCAGGCCCTGCAGAGCGTCCTCGACTTGCCGGCATTGCCCGAGCGGATGGAGTGTTTTGACATCAGCCACACCCAGGGGGAGTCCACCGTGGCCTCCTGCGTGGTCTTTAATGAGCAGGGTCCCTTGAAGTCTGACTACCGCCGCTTCAACATCGAAGGGATCACCGGTGGGGATGACTATGCCGCCATGGCTCAGGCTTTGGAGCGCCGCTATCGCAGAATCAAGCAGGGTGAGGTGGCGCTGCCCGATCTGCTGCTGATCGATGGCGGCAAGGGACAGCTGTCGGCGGTCCATGCCAGTCTGCAGGAGTTGGGTGTCTCAGGTCTGACCCTGGTCGGAGTTGCCAAAGGGGCGGATCGCAAGGCGGGGATGGAGCAGCTCTTCTTGTTGGGGAGAAAGGCACCGATTATACTGCCCCCTGATTCACCGGCTCTACACCTGATACAGCAGATACGAGACGAGGCCCATCGTTTCGCCATCACTGCCCACAGGCAGCGGCGTGGGAAAAGTCGCAAGCGTTCGGTTCTCGAAGAGATCCCGGGGATAGGTCCCAAGCGGCGACAACAACTACTCAAACAGTTTGGAGGTCTGCAGGAGCTCAAGCGGGCTGGCGTTGAAGATATCGCCAGCGTCGATGGTATTAACCGGGTTCTGGCAGAACAGATCTATCAAGCCTTTCATGATAAGGATTAAACGGCATCACTCATGTGGAATATCCCCAACATACTGACTTTATTGCGGATTGTTCTTATTCCTGTGTTCGTGATCCTATTCTATCTGCCGGTGGAGTGGGCACGCTTGAGTTGTGCGCTGGTTTTCTCTGTCGCCGCTGTCACCGACTGGTTTGACGGCTATCTGGCACGGCGCTGGGGACAGGTCTCTCCCTTTGGTGCCTTCCTCGATCCGGTGGCAGATAAGCTGATGGTGGCCGTTGCCCTGCTGCTCCTGGTGCAGGCAGACCCGACGCCGGCCCTGGCTATTCCGGCGGCAGTCATCATTGGTCGCGAGATCACCATCTCCGCCCTGCGGGAGTGGATGGCGGAACTGGGTGCCAGACAGGAGGTGGCGGTCTCCATGATCGGTAAATTCAAAACAGCGGTGCAGATGGTTGCCATCCTGCTGCTGATCTACGATCAGCCCCTGTTCGGTATTCCAATCTTTACCGTCGGTTTTGTGCTGCTCTATATGGCGGCGGTTCTCACTCTCTGGTCGATGGTGATCTACATCAAGGCAGCTTGGCCAAGTCTGCTGGGAAAGAAGGTTCACAGTGGGGAGCTTGAGCACGACGAATAGCGAGCAGGCCAGCTATGGTTGAAAATTCATGGTCGCCTGACCTGGACTAAACTTGGAAACAAGAACAATTGAGTGGAGGAGCCCCTCATGAAAATTCCTGCGTCTATTGGTGGTCTGGTGTTGTTGATCTCGATGAGCTTTACGCTGCAGGCCCAGCCCTATTCCGGTTATCCACCCTATGGAGCAGGCGCTCCTTCGTCCCATAGCAGCGGCTTCTCCACTCAGAAGGGGATGCGCTTTCTCAAGTCGAGGGACGAGGAGGGGTATATTCTCAGGATTGAGATCAGAGGCATCTCCCCGGAGGCAATTCAAACCACACTTAACGGACGTACCCTGAGTGTGCAGAGCAGTGAGTCCCAGCAGGTCGAACGGCGAAGTGACCGGGGTGGCTACAGTTTCTCTTCCGTCTCATCCAATATGCGACGGCGTTTTCACTTGCCGCCGGATGCTGATATCGCTGGAATGCAGCGGAGCGAAGAGGATGGGGCGGTTGTGATCCGCTTTCCCTATGCGGAAGGCTACCACTATTGAAGCCATAAGAGGCTGATTTATAGTTGACAGCGGGAGATGTGTCGCTAAAATACGCCCTTCCTAAGTCGTGCGGGAATAGCTCAGTTGGTAGAGCACAACCTTGCCAAGGTTGGGGTCGCGAGTTCGAGTCTCGTTTCCCGCTCCAAATTTTCACCGATCCAGACTTACTTCGAAGTGCGGCAAACTGTCGTAACTGGATAAGCGGATTGGTTAATGCCTCGGGTGGCACCGGGGCATTTTTGTAAGTCATTCGATTATTCACCCTGAGGTGATAGAATCTAGGTCCTGTGGCTGAGTGGCAGAGTGGTTATGCAGCGGCCTGCAAAGCCGTGGACCTCGGTTCGATTCCGGGCTCAGCCTCCACAATTCTCCTTGCTTCGATCTTGACCGGTCAACCCCTGCCCGGGTGGCGAAATTGGTAGACGCAAGAGACTTAAAATCTCTCGACCTTCGGGTCGTGCCGGTTCGATTCCGGCCCCGGGCACCAAGTCGCTTTCTGTGACCGCAAAATCCCCCGCAAACATTCGAAATCCTCTCAATCGCTGAAGAGACTGCCCCGGGTCAAATCAGAGTGCCGAATTTTGTCATAGAATTCGTATAGGTACTGCTTTAGGGCATGACGATCTTTACCTTTATTGCCGCAAGGGTCTGATTTCCCTATAGAGAGAAATCCCGCTGTTGTGGAAACCCATACCTTCCTACTGCATCTTCTGATCATCCTGATCGTCTCGCGCCTGATGGCCGAGATTGTTGTCCATTTCAAGATGCCAGCGGTTATTGGTGAACTCATGGCCGGTGTGGTGCTGGGACCCAGTCTGCTCGGCTGGATATCGCCTTCCACCACGATTCAGTTATTGGCGGAAGTGGGGATCATCCTGCTGCTGTTCAAAGTCGGCATTGAGACTGACATCCGCCGCTTGATCGATGCCGGACGGGACTCCCTGATCGTCGCATTGGGTGGTTTTCTCATGCCGCTGATCAGCGGTTTTGCGCTTGGCTATTGGATATTCGGGCTAAGCGCCATGGTCTCTCTCTTTATCGGTGGAACACTCACCGCCACCAGTATCGGTATCACCATCAGGGTGCTGGCTGATCTTAACCGTCAACATGGGCGGGAGGGGCAGGTGGTCTTAGGGGCTGCGGTAATTGATGATGTGATGGGGGTGATTCTGCTGGCGGTGCTCTACGAGTTCTCCGTTCATGGCGGGGTCAGTGTGATCAATGTCAGCCGGGTACTGACCTTTGTGCTGCTCTTTTTTCTTTTGGCTCCCATCGCAGCAAAATTCATCTCTCTCTTGATCCATCGGATCGACAACTACTCGGATATCCCGGGCCTGATACCCACGACGATCATCTCTCTGGTTCTCTTCTTCGCCTGGCTGGCCCATGTGGTCGGGGCGCCGGAGTTGCTGGGTGGATTTGCCGCTGGCCTGGCACTGTCACGCCGTTTTTTCCTCCCCTTTGGCGTGGCGCTGCATACCGACAAACAATTTGCCAAGCGGATAGAGACGCAGATGGATCCCATCGTCTATCTCTTCAGTCCCATTTTCTTTGTCATGGTGGGGCTGTCGTTGAATCTGAGAGAGATAGATTGGTCCTCGCCCTTCATCTGGGCTTTTGCCTTGGGTTTCTTTACTATTTCGGTGGCCGCCAAGTTCGCTGGGGCGATGCTGATAAAGGTTGAGATGCGTCAGCGCATCGCCATTGGCCTGGCGATGGTGCCTCGGGGAGAGGTGGGCCTGATCTTCGCAGAGCTTGGCAGGACTACGGGTATCTTCAATATGGAGGTCTACGCCGGCATGGTCATTGTCATCGCGCTGACGACCCTTCTGGCGCCATTTGCCTTGAAATGGTTCTATCATCAGGCGGGAGAGGATCTGGCTCAGGCTGAGCCGGAGAAGCCCTGCGAGTGATGTGACCGCCCCAATCGCCTATCTTCTGTCTGTTTATATGAATACGCCAATCCGCTAGTTTCTAGGGCCTGCTAACACTATTGGAATATCGACGATGCAGGCGCAGTTTCACAACAGTATCGATGAGATCGAGAGGGATGAGTGGAATCAGCTGGTTCCCGACAGAAACCCATTCCTGAAACACGAGTTTCATGCGGCACTGGAACACAACGATTGTGTCGGCGAGAGATTTGGCTGGATGCCCTGCCATCTGAGCCTCCGGCAGGGAAGCAGACTGGTCGGAGTTTCTCCACTCTATAGCAAGACCAACTCCTACGGAGAGTTTGTCTTCGACCACGCCTGGGCGGACGCCTATCAGCGCAGTGGTCTGCCTTATTATCCAAAATTAGTCAGTGCCATGCCCTACACACCAGCCTACGGGGAGAGATTGCTGCTTGCCCGGGATTGTGACCGATCAGTTGTCAGACAGCGCCTGATCGATGAGACCTTGGAATTTACCAGGGCGCAAGGGTTCTCCTCTATGCATTGGCTCTTCACCACAGAGGAGGAGGGGGCATTACTCAGCCAGAGTGGCATGTTGGAGCGGTTGGGGGTCCAGTTCCATTGGCGCAATGCGGGTTATCGGGATTTTGAGGACTTTCTCTCCACTCTCAATTCGAAGCGGCGGAAGAATATCCGCAGAGAGCGCAGAAAGGCCAACGAGACGGGGGTTGATATCCGTATATTGCACGGTTCTGAGGTGTCAGAGGAGGAGTGGCACCATTTCAGCCGATTCTATGCCAAGACATTTCATGAGAGATACAGCCTGGCGACCCTCAATCTCGGCTTCTTTCGGGAGATTGGCGAGACTCTGGGAGATCAGGTGGTTCTGATTCTGGCCTACCAGGCAGATGAGTGTATCGCCGGGGCACTGCTCTATCGCAGCGACCGCGTACTCTACGGACGCCACTGGGGTGGGCTTAGTCAGCTCGACAGTCTTCACTTCGAGGTTTGCTACTACCAGGGCATCGAATATGCCATCGCCAACGGGCTTGAGTGGTTTGAGCCGGGTGCCCAGGGTGAGCATAAAATCTGGCGAGGATTCCTGCCGGAATTGACCCGCTCCTACCACTGGATTGCCGATCCCCAGTTCTCTGCGGGTATCGATCATTTTCTGATTAATGAGCGAAAAGCCATCCTGGATTACCAAAAAATGCTCCAATCCAGCTCACCCTATCGTCTGTCAGACTAAGTTAGATGCTGTTTAAGTATCTGTAAAATAATAAAAAAATACAATTTCCACAAATTATTGAATTTTTTCCCAGAAAAAGTTGACTAAATTACTGAGTTAATCTAGGCTAATTCCCAAGTGATTTGGTAGGAAATACTTTCAACGACTCGGAGACAGAACAATGAGACTTTCAACCAAAGGTAGATATGCAGTTACGGCAATGTTGGATCTGGCGCTCAACGGAAAGAATGGGCCGGTAACCCTTGCGGATATTTCTGAAAACCAAGGCATTTCGCTCTCCTATCTGGAGCAGCTGTTTGCCGCCCTGAGATCCAAAGAGCTGGTCCGTGGTGTGCGTGGACCCGGTGGCGGCTACTACCTTGGTAAGAGCGCCGATGAGATCTCCATCGCCAATATCATCTGCGCTGTGGATGAGTGGGTAGAGTTCACCCGTTGTGGTGGACGTCAGAACTGTAGTGGTGGCGCCCGTTGCCTGACCCACACCCTGTGGGATGATCTGAGTAGCGAGATTTTCAACTTTCTCGCCGGAATCTCCCTGGGCGATCTGGTCAGACGTAATCTGAACAAGAGTGAAGAAGAGGAGAAGGAACCTCTCTCAGTTGTGGCCGGCTCCAGCTCCCAAGCGGCCTAGACAATACATTCTCAATAAATTGGCAAAGTTTCGGCGGTCCAGTGGGCCGCCGTTTTTATTTAGGCCTCGGCCAGATAAAAGCTGTTCAGCCTGGGCAATCGGATTATGAGTCACACCCTAAATCAGCTATTATTGCCTGTTTCTTGAGAGCAGGATCTGATTTTGCAGGCATTGACCACCATTTTGGACTTTATTCGCTGGGGCGCCAGTCGATTTAACCAAGCCGGTCTATATTTTGGTCATGGAACCGACAATGCCATCGATGAGGCGGCGTCCCTGGTGCTGCATACGCTTCATCTGCCCCCCGACCTGCATCCAAGCTGGCTGCAGAGCCGACTGACATCAGAGGAGCGGGAGCAGGTGACTGCGCTGATTCAACAGCGGATAGAGACGCGGACCCCCTTGCCCTACCTGCTGGGAGAGGCCTGGTTTGCCGGTCTCAAATTTAAGGTCAACTCCCATGTCTTGATTCCCCGCTCCCCCATGGCGGAACTGATTGAGAGTGATTTCGCCCCCTGGCTTGAGTCTGAGAGGGTGAATCGCGTGCTCGATCTCTGCTGCGGCAGTGGATGTATCGGCATCGCTACAGCGGTCTCACTGCCTCATTGTGTGGTGGATCTGGTGGATATCTCACCTGAGGCCTTGCTGGTTTGCGAAGAGAATATCCGCACCCATGGGATATCTCAGCAAGCACAGGCGATCCAGTCGGATCTGTTCGACGGTCTGGCGGGGCATACCTATGATCTGATCCTCTCAAATCCCCCCTATGTGGGTGAGGCGGAGATGGCGGAGTTGCCCGAGGAGTACCGGCATGAGCCGGCATTGGCGCTGCAGGCTGAGGAGGACGGTCTTGAGATCGTCAAGCGGATGCTGAGGGATGCACCGAACTATCTGGCTCCGGATGGAAATCTGATTGTCGAAGTGGGCAACAGCGCCGATCTGCTGCAGGAGACTTATCCGGATATCCCCTTTACCTGGTTGGAGTTCGAACGAGGAGGCAGTGGTGTCTTTTTGTTGAGCGCAGACGAGCTGAAGAGAGCTGCTGGTAAAATCTGAACGAATTGCGCTATATCCGGCCATCGCCGGATCGGCGAGAACAAGAGCAGTGTCATCAGACTGATGTCTGACACTGCAGAAATACAGAAACATATATAGAGACGACACTATGGATCACTCGACACTTTTCGACCTCGACCTGATCTCGAAATACGATCAGAGCGGTCCCCGCTACACCTCCTATCCCACTGCCGTGCAGTTCGATGAGGGGTTCGGTGAAGAGGAGTACAAGCAGATCCTGCAGCAGAGCAACGAGTCGGGTAGCCCCCTCTCGCTCTATTTCCATATTCCCTTCTGCGACACCATCTGCTTCTACTGCGCCTGCAACAAGGTGGCGACCAAGGATCGCAGCATGGCCGCCGGATATCTCGCCCGGGTCTATGAAGAGATGAGAATGCAGTCGGCCCTGATCGACGACTCCCGGGTGGTGACCCAGCTGCACTGGGGTGGCGGGACGCCAACCTTCATCAGTCACGATGAGATGCGGGAATTGGTGGCAAAGACAAGTGAATATTTCACTTTACTCGATGACGATAGTGGCGAATACTCCATCGAAATCGATCCCCGGGAGGCTCAGGGCGACACCATCAAGCTCCTACGTGAGCTGGGTTTCAATCGCATGAGTCTGGGTGTGCAGGACTTTGACCCACGGGTACAGAAGGCGGTGAATCGGATTCAGACCAAGAACGAAACCCTCTCGGTGCTGCAGTCAGCAAGGGACGAGGGATTTCGCTCCATCAGTATCGATCTGATCTACGGTCTGCCGTTTCAAAGCGCAGAGAGCTTCTCCCAGACCCTGGATGAAATATTGGAAGTCGATCCAGACAGGCTCTCTGTCTTCAACTATGCACACCTGCCGACACGCTTCATGCCTCAGCGGCGGATCAACGAAGATGAGCTGCCGCCGCCGCAGGAGAAGCTGGATATCCTGCAGATGACTATCGAGAAGCTGTCGAATGCGGGTTACGTCTACGTCGGGATGGATCATTTCGCCAAACCGGGAGATGAGTTGGTTCTGGCCCAGGAAGAGGGGACGCTGTACCGGAATTTTCAGGGCTACTCGACCCATGCGGATTGCGACCTAATAGGCTTGGGAGCAACCTCTATCGGCATGGTGGGTCCAAGTTATGCGCAGAATATGCGCACTCTTGACGAGTACTATCAGAGAATCGATAGCGGCAGATTGGCGGTATTCAAAGGTATAGAGCTTAACAAGGATGACATGATCCGACGGGATGTGATAACCCAGTTGATCTGTAACTTCTCCCTTACCATGGCTGATATAGACCGGAAGTGGGAGATCGATTTCACAAATTATTTCTCCTCGGAATTGGAGAATTTCAAGCAAATGCAGGAAGATGGTTTGGTTGAGATTACAGATAACAGTATCCACGTTCAGCCCAAAGGACGACTCTTAATTAGGAATATCTGTATGCAGTTTGATGCCTACCTGAACAGTCAGGCAGCAAGAGGCAGCTTTTCCAAGGTGATTTAAAGGTCAAGATCTGCGCGAAGCTGCCGAAGCCATTGCTGTTGATCTTAGGATAAAAATATAGTGCCGAATAGCGATTGGTTAAATGGTTAATCCACACAGTCTATTTGATGAAAAATCAAGGGAAATCAGTAGATTACTCTTTCTTCTCGATATCCTGTTAAACTTATTGGTCCTCATTTTGGTTTTCGATGTGCGCCAATTTTTGGGCTTGGAATCCTCATCTAGTCTTGCTGCGCATGTTGCCCTGTTACCAATACTTGGTGTGCCGATGGGGTATTTTCTCGTGCGTTTCGGCGCCTATCAGGGATTGCGAATTGTCTCCCTCTTTCGCTATGCCTTTATTGTGCTAAAGGCCTTCTCGATTGGCCTTGTTGTACTTTTGGCTATTCTCTTTTTTCTTAAAGTCGATTTCGTCAGCCGCTTCTTCCTCGTTCAGTATTCCGTGTTGAGCATACTTCTGATGGTAATTGTTCGCGGTGGGCTCATTTGGTGGTACTTCAGGCGCTCGGTTCAGAAAGGAGAGAACTATCTCAAGGTTCTGATCATCGGTACCGGTAGACGCGCCTTGCGTCTGACTGAAATGCTCAACAGCCATAATGAGTGGGGTATACACATTTTAGGCTATGTGGATACTGATTCCACCCAACAGGATCAGAAGTTAGTTGATGGAAAAGTGCTTGGCAGTGTTGATGAAATTGAAAATGTCCTGGTGAGTCAGGTAGTGGATGAGGTTATTCTCGCTGTACCAAGAAGCAGTCTTAGCTACATGGAAGATATCGTTAGTGCGTGTGAAGAACAAGGCGTAAGGTTTCGCTTCATGGCCGATGTATTTGATCTTCAGGTTGCTCGCATGCAGATGGTGGAAATGGATGGGATTCCCCTGCTTACCTTTGATCCGGTTGCGCAAAACGAATACATGCTGTTGGTAAAGCGCTTGATGGACCTCACCTTAGTCCTCCTTTGCATGCCCTTGATTTTGCCTATTATGGCGATGATAGCGCTGGCCATCAAAATTGATGATGGTGGTCCTGTCTTTTTCATGCAGGAGCGGGTTGGTTTACGCAAACGTCTCTTTCCGATGATGAAATTCCGCTCTATGGTGGTCGACGCCGAAGCAAAGCTTAAAGAGATAGAACATTTGAATGAGGCTGAAGGGCCAAATTTCAAGATTGCGCGTGATCCAAGAATCACCAGAGTGGGGAATTTTATCCGCAAGACCAGTCTGGATGAACTGCCCCAGCTCTTAAACGTTATCCGAGGTCATATGAGTCTGGTAGGGCCGAGGCCGATGTCTCAACGTGATGTTGAACTATTCGATCGGGGAATTCAGCGTAAGCGATTCAGTGTAAAGCCTGGGTTGACCTGTATCTGGCAGATCTCAGGTCGCAGTAATCTCTCATTTGAGAAGTGGCTTGAGCTGGACCTGAAGTATATCGATGAGTGGAATCTCTGGATGGATCTCAAAATTCTTTTCAAGACAATACCCGTTGTTCTGAAAGGAAGTGGTGCTGTCTGACCGTAATTCAAAATAATTGAGAATATGAGATGCAAAAAAAACAGGTAAATCTCTTCGGAATCCCAATCGAAGCATTCACCATGTCAGAGACCCTTGACTGGGTGGATGAGGCGATCAGCAGTCGAAAACCTTTGCAGATCGGTGTGGTCAACGCGGCCAAAGTGGTCAACATGGATAAGGACCCTTCATTGAGGGAAGCCGTTCTCTCGTCCGATATCATTCTTGCAGATGGCGCCGCAGTGGTTTGGGCTAGCAGACTTTTACGTAAACCTCTGCCTGAGCGAGTGGCTGGCATCGATATGATGTTCGGCATGTTTGAGCGGGGAAACACAAAAGGTTATCGAGTCTATTGTCTCGGCGCGACTGAGGAGATCTCCAAGACGGTTGAGGAGAATATCGCCAGGGACTATCCGGGGTTGATTCTCGCAGGTAGACATCATGGATATTATTCCGAGGATGAGGCGCAACAAGTTGCCGATGATGTGAAAAACTCAAAGGCCGATATCCTACTGGTGGCCATGACCTCACCCAAGAAAGAGCGCTTTCTGGCCAAGTGGATGGGTTACATGGATGTGCCGGTCTGTCACGGCGTTGGCGGCTCTTTCGATGTCTATGCGGGCAAGGTGGAGAGGGCTCCGGAGAGCTGGCAGAAGTTGGGTCTGGAGTGGCTCTATCGGGTGAAGCAGGAGCCGGGCAGGCTCTGGAAACGCTATCTCTTCACCAACCTGAGCTTCATCGGCATGCTGGCCAAGGCCATGCTGGGTTTTCGCTCCCAGGCGTCATCATAGTGACTTGAAGCCGTCCAATCTATTTCAGGGCGTGCTTCGCCTTCATGTTCCCCTGAGCTGCCGCACGTTGGATCCAGTGCATCGCCTGGCGTTCATCCTTCGCGGTCCCCAAACCATGAAAATAGAGATAGCCCAGGGTATATTGCGCCCGATCATCACCAGTGGCCGCTAGGGGAAAGACAAGCTGGAACACCTGCTGATAGTCTTTGCTCGCAAAGGCATCGTGGGCCTGCTGCATGATGACCTCTGGATCCTCCAGTTCACTCTTTGGATTGGATGAACAACCAGTGGTGAAAGATACGGTAAGCAGCAGACTGCAAAGGAGGGCAAGGGTCCGTCTGGTAAAACGATGAAACATGTTGTCAGCCTATCAGTTGATTGAGGTCGAAGATGGGTAGCAGTATGGCTAAAACGATGACCATTACAATCCCTCCCATGACCAGAATAAGAATGGGTTCAAAAAGTCCCTGAATGGTGGAGACCAGGGTCTCGATCTCCCGCTCCTGGATGTCGGCGGATCTCTCCAGCATTCCCTCGAGATTACCACTCGCTTCACCACTGGCGAGTAGACTGAGGGTCATGGGGGGGAAGTAGCCGGTCTTCTCCAGCGCCTGGTAGAGACTGGTTCCCTCTCTCACCCGGGAGGCCGCATCCTCCACCGCTTGTCGCATGGGTAGATTGGTCAGAACTTGCGAAGCGATCCGCATAGCGTCCAGGATGGGTACGCTGCTGGCTGCCATGATGCTCAGGGTGCGAGAGAAGCGCGCCGCGTTGGCAGTGCGTATGAGACGGCCCATCAAGGGTATCCTGAGCTGGAACTTATGCCAGGCGAATTTGGGACCTGGACGCCTGAGTATGTAGCTGACGCCGAGAATCGAGAACAAAATCACGAGAAAGATTGGCACACCATAGGCCCTGAAGGCGTCGCTGGTACTCATCAGGGCACGGGTAATCCAGGGCAGTTCAGCCGACATGTTCTCAAACACCCGAGTCACTTCCGGCACGATGTAGGTCAGCAATCCCGCTACGATAAGAATCGAGACGATGGATAGCAGGGCCGGATAGAAGAGGGCGAAGATAGTCTTCTGGCGTAGCTGTTGACGCTGTTCTGTGTAGTCGGCCAGTCGCTCTAGAACCACTTCAAGATGTCCAGACTCCTCACCGGAAGCAACGGTCTTGATGTAGAGTTCAGGGAAGGTCTTTTTGAATTCGCTGAGTCCGTCGGCCAGGGTGCGGCCTTCCAGAACCTTGGCGCGAACCGCAGACAGGGTTCGTTCCACATGACGCTTGTCTGTCTGCTGAGAGGTGGTTTTGAGGACATGTTCCAGCGGTAAGCCGGAACGAAGCAGGGTCGCCATCTGACGGGTAATCAGGGCGAGCTCCATCGCGTTAATGCGCTTCTGAAACAGGCTGCGCCTCTGTTCCGCACTCTTACCAACCGTGGAGTCGATCTGTAGCGGGGTGAGTCCCGACTCTCTCAATTGCTGCCGGACTTGACGCGCACTGTCACCTTCCAGAACGCCCCGGCGTTCTTTGCCATTGGTGTCGAGGGCTAGATATTCGAAGGCGTCCAAGATCCCTTACCCCTCTTGGGTGACGCGGATGATCTCATCGATGGTGGTATCGCCTTGAATCACCCGTCGCATGCCGTCCTGGCGGATACTGCTACTGAACTGACGGGCGTGTAGCAGCATCTTGTCTTCGCCGGCGCCCTGATGGATGAGGTTACGTAGGGTTTCGTCGATAGTGATCAGTTCGTAGATGCCGGTTCGTCCGCTGTAACCCAGGTTGTGGCACTTTTCGCAGCCGACGGGAGAGTAGAGTGTGATGTCACTATCGGCCGGTTTATCCAGTAGGACCAGCTCGCGTTCTGTTGCGGGTGCAGCCGCTTTACAGTGAGGGCAGAGGGTTCTCACCAGACGCTGGGCGAGTACACCGACAAGACTGGAGGAGAGCAGGAAGGGCTCGACTCCCATATCACGCAGACGGGTGATGCTGCCGATAGCGGTATTGGTATGCAGACTCGACATCACCAAGTGACCGGTCAAACTGGCCTGTACCGCAATCTGGGCAGTCTCCAGGTCACGAATCTCACCGACCATCACCACATCCGGATCCTGACGCAGGATGGCGCGCAGGCCACGGGCGAAAGTGAGATCCACCTTGTTGTTGACCTGGGTCTGGCCGATGCCGTCGAGATAGTACTCGATGGGATCTTCCACGGTGACGATGTTGCGGCTCTGGGTATTCAGCCGGCTGAGTCCGGCATAGAGGGTTGTGGTTTTACCCGAACCTGTGGGTCCGGTGACCAGAAAAATCCCGTGGGGTCGTTTGATGACACCGGGGTCGATCTGCTGCAGCAGCTCCTTTGACATGCCCAACTGTTCCAGGTCGAGTCTGCCTGCCTGCTTATCCAACAGACGCAGCACCACCCGTTCGCCATAACTGGAGGGGAGGGTGGAGACACGAACATCCACCGGACGATTACCCACCTTGAGGGAGATACGCCCATCCTGGGGTATACGCTTCTCCGCAATGTCGAGCATCGCCATGACCTTGATACGGGAGACCAGGAAGGGTGCCACATTTCTCGGTGGGGTCAGTACCTCTCTCAGGACACCATCCACACGGAAGCGGACCACCAGGCGATTTTCATAGGGTTCTATATGGATATCCGAGGCCTGCTCTTTGATCGCTTCTGTGAAGAGGGCATTGATCAGGCGGATGATTGGCGCATCGTCGTCGCTCTCGAGCAGGTCCTCCGGTTGATTCAAGGCGCGGGCGACGTTGTCCAGATCGATATCATCGCCCATGGTCTCCATGATCTGGGTCGATTGTTTGGAACCCGATTCGTAGACCAGTGAGAGCTGCTTTTCGAGGCTATCAGTGTCTACCTCGATCAACTTCATCGGTTCAGAGATAAGTCGCCGTACCTCGTTGAAGACAGTGATAGGTACACCCTGCTTGTAGAGTAGCTGCAGGCCTTCATCGGCCTCATCCCGGAGTACCACCACGCCGTGGCGGCGGGCGAAGGCATAGGGCAGTTGGTCACTGCCGGCGGGTATCTCGACTTCCGCGATTTCGGGTTCCTGTATCTCACTCATGGGGGCGTCGTTGCTCGCTTGAGGTCAGGGCTGGTCTTCAACACCAGGCAGATCGTCGAAGGGTGGCAACAGGTTGTTGAAACGGGGCGGTAGCACCGGCGTCTCTTCATCGCTCATAAGGTTGACGCCTTCCTGTTTCATCTCCAGCTGCTTGGCGCGGAAGAAATTGTACTTCGAGCTGGCGATGCGGGTGTTGGTGGCAGCATCGCGCATGATCACTGGGCGCAGGAAAACCATCAGATTACGCTTGACCTTTGTCGTGCCCGTGGCGCGGAAGAGGGCGCCCAGCAGTGGTACATCACCTAGAATCGGAACCTTGTCTTCAGTCTGCCGCAGGTTTTCGTCTATCAGTCCCCCAAGCACGATAGTCTCTCCATCCTCTACCATCACGACTGTCTTGATAGTGCGTTTTTTCGTAATGATATCGCTAGCTGTGGCGCTGTCATCAATGCTTGAAACTTCCTGTTCAATCTCCAATTTAACCGCGTTGCCCTCATTGATCTGTGGTTTGACCTTGAGACTTAAGCCAACGTCTTCGCGCTGTACCGTCTGGAAGGGGTTTACCGAGCTGCTAGTGCCGCCTGTAGAGGTATATGAGCCTGTGACGAAGGGGACATTCTGGCCGATGACGATTTCAGCTTCCTGATTGTCCAGGGTCATCAGACTCGGGGTAGAGAGGATATTGGAGTTCACGTCGCCTTCCAGCGCCTGGATCAAGGCGGCAAAGTTGACCGAGCTACTATCGAATTTACCAGCACCAATCAGGGTGCCAGATCCTAGATCGACGCTGCCGCCGCCGATGATGCCGCTGGCAATGGACGTAATACTGGGAGATCCGAGGTTGATCACGCCCACTGGGCCAGTACCGTCTGGTGTGCCGTCGACAATCCACTGTACACCGAGCTTTTTGACCTTCTCGTAGGAGACCTCAGCGATGATCGCTTCCACCAACACCTGCGCTCGTCGTATATCGAGCTTGCGAATGATCGCTTCCAGTGAGCGATAGATATCCGGCGGCGCCGTGATGATCAGCGCGTTGGACGCCTCATCCGCCTGAATATTGATTGGCACAGTTGGCTTGCTGGCTGCCTGACCGCTCTGTTTCGTGTTATCGATGCTTTCGCTGACGCCAGTGAGCACCGTAACCAGATCCTTCGCATTGGCATACTTGAGGTAGATCACCTGGGCGTTACCGGCGTTATCGAAGGGTGTATCCAGGTGTTTGATCAAGACCTTGAATTTCAATCTGACGGTCGGGTCGCCACTGATCAAGACACTGTTTGTCCGCTCGTCAGCAACCAGTTTGTTTGTGTTGGCTGCACCTTGAGCTGCGGGGGCTGATGTCTGCAGGCTGTTAAGGATGCGTACCACCTCTGCAGCAGAGGCGTGCTGCAGTGTCACTACCTCAATGGTGCTGTCACTGACCTTGTCGATGTCCTTGATAATCTTCAGTAGTCGATCAACATTCTGTCTGCGGTCGGAGATGATCAGGACATTGGTGGTGGGGTAGGCCGCCAGATGACCCTCTTGGGGGATCAGGGGCCTTAGTATCGGCACCAACTGAGCCGCGGTGACGTTTTGTACCTGGATAATGCGGGTTACCACCTGGTCACCTGGCAGATCACTCAGGCCACTGATGGTCGGAATGCCGGCCTGTTTGGCCTTCACGTCGGGCACGATCTTGATCAGGTCTCCGCTGGGGACCGTGGAGAAGCCGTGAACCTCCAGGATGGAGAGAAAGACCTGATAGAACTCATCTCTGTCCATGGGGTGAGCAGAGATCACCGTCACCTTTCCTTTGACTCGGGGGTCGATAACAAAATTCTTGCCCGTGTGCTCCGAGACGGTTTTGATCAGCGCTTCGATATCGGCGTTATTCAGATTCAGGGTGATCTGTTCAGCCCAAAGGTTGGTCGAGAGCAGGCTGAAAATCAGCAACATGGCCGCTCCTGCACCCTGCACAAGGCGGTTTTCCCTGACTGAAAAACGTCTGGTGGAATCCATGAAAAATCTCATAATCTTCTATCCACTCCTGGCAAACCGCGCCAATATGCAGCTCCAGTCTGCAGATTGATTTTGATATATACTCGCTGAAAAGGATTAATTTCTTTATCCATCATGAGGTTATGCTGCATATGTAATGTTCTCTATAATAGCAGATGAACGCCGGGCGGCATACTCTACGATGATCATCTTTCACGATGATGTCTCCCATCGTCATTGCTATATCTTCCCCGAGTATTTCAGCTGGAAGCTACCGTCGGACTTTGGTTTGGAGATCGCGCCGAGTGCCGCACTTAAACCCGGGTCGCTATTGCTGCTCGGTTTGACGTTGCCATCCACTTGGAAGTTTCCGTCACTCTTGAGACTGACTTCCGCTTTAACGCTGGTTGGACCTTTCAGATCTTTGATCTTTGCGATGATAGAACCTGCGTCGTCTGTGCTGAGTTCGGCTTCAAGGTCACCCACTGTAAGGTTCAGGGGGCTGGTTACTGAGGCGTCGAGCCAGCGGATGCTACCCTCGGATGAGGTCAGCCTGCCATCGTCGAAGCTGATGCTGAGATCCGAAAGGTCGATCTTTCCCGCCAGATCCAGTTGGCGCTGACCAAGAAGCTGTGGTATTCGGTTGGCAAGCAACAGGCCCTCTAGATTCTCCACTCGATAGCCGCCGGTCACGCCGGTCAGTGCCACGCCAGTGAGCTTCTGGCCGGTCTCTTCCAGCTCGAAATCGTAACTCAGTCTGCCGAGTAGAAGATTGGATGGTTTAAAGGACCACTTGACCTTGCCCAAGGGGAGTTTCTGATAGATCAGCTTACTCGCCTCACCAGACCATATGCTGCCACTTGGGCCGATCACCTGGACTGGTGAGCCGCTACTCTGAGGCAGCGCCCAGCCTATGGCATGCTGCGCCGGAAAATTGAGTACAAGGAAGAGCAGATAGCTCGCAACACCCAGGCCGATCAGGAGTGGAATACGCATCAAGCGCCACCTCCCCGCTGCAGGACAAGCTTCGCGTTGATTACACCTGGAAGCTCCTGGCGATCGATGTTGAGTGTGTCGATCTGTACGCCATGTTGCTGGGTCAGTTCCCCAAGCCAGATAAGCAGAGCGTCGAAGGATGCCTGCTCGACCCAGAGCTGTACCGTCTTATCCCCCTGGGGTTTGATTCTCTGGATCTGCTGGCGCAGCTGCCGCTGTTTAGCTGTCCGGTCGACCAGTGTGAGGAGCGCTTCATTCGACCCACGCTGGTTACTGTTATTGCCACTACCCCGCAGGGCTTTGATCTCCGGCAGTTGCTGTTGCATCCAGCTGAGGGTGAGCTGTTGGCTTTTCACTCGTGAGCGCTTCTGTTCAACCGCATCGCTGAAAGGCTGCCAGGCGAAGAGGTAGAGCAGGAAGAGAAACATGGCGCCCGCTGCCAGCATCAGTGCCATCTGCTCCCGAGGCGTCTTGGTTAGCCACCACTCTTTCATCTGTCACCTCCAGTGATTCGCAGGTGGGAGGTCACCTGGTTACCAGAGGCGTTGGCAGTACGTATTTCGACCTTCAATGCCTTCTCTTCAATGCTCTTTTTGAGTTTTTCCAGGGCCTGCAACTCTTTGATCTTGAGTTGAAGATCGAGGTGTCCATCGCGGAAGCTGATATTTTCAAGCTGTGTGTTAGGACTGCCCTTAAGCACGGAGGCGGCAGGCACGAACAGGCTGGCGAACTGCGCAGATCCTCCTCTATTACCGCCACGCATAGCCTTTAATTGTTGTTCCATCTGAACCTTGGGGTCGACGATACGTTTGATATCGGGGAAGGCCTGCTTGAATATCTGCTGGATCTGAGTGTCCAGCTCTGCACTCTGGCGCTGATAGCTATAGTAGTCAGCCACATTCAGGGCGAGGGTCAATGCGATAGCCACTGCAGCGAGGATTGCGGCCGGGAGCCAGCGTTTCCACTGTAGGGTGAGCTTATCGACCTTTTTGTACTCTCCCTGGAGCAGGTTGATTTGTTGTTTCTGATTTAGGTTGTTCGCCAGCAGTTCTATCAGCTCGGAACGGTTCTCGAGGGTGTTGGTTTCAATCTCCAGAGCTTCAGTGGCGTCGGTGGCGGCCAGAGGGGTTGCGTCCGACATCTGCAGGATATTGAGCCCTTCCGGCTTGGTTTCAGACTGGGCCAGGGCCAGGGTCAGTAGATCGGGGCCATTGGATCTATCGGCGCAGAAGCCCGCCTGGTCACCGGTTCGTACCATCAAGGAGTCACTGTCGTGGAAGATAGTCCACTGGTTCTGTTTCAGCGGCAGTGCAAGTAGATCGATATAGATTCCCATGGGCTCTATACCCACGGCTTCAAAGTGAGAGAGCCAGGCCTCGAGCCGGTCACGGGCGATGACGATGACGGAAGTGGTGTTGTCAGCATCCGTCGTACCGATGGCGAAGTGGAGCTGTTCCACGTCCTGGGCCAACTCAGTCTCCAGGGAGAAGGGGATGGCCTGCATCAGGCGCTGGCGGTTTTTGGTGGGGATCTGAACCTGGGTAATCGAGACTTCGCTGGCGGGTAGCAGCAGCTGGGTGCGTCTTCCCTTGGCCATCTCCGCCACTTCCTGCAGGCTGGCCTCTCCAGAGATGGTCTGCAGACCACCATGAACCTCCCAGGCAAGTTTGTCGCTCTCGGGGCTAGAGGTGTATAGGAGCAGGGTTTCAGCCATTAGAAGGCACCGATTGAGCGGGAGATGACGATTACGTCTTTATCGCCCTTGTAGAGGGTGCTGAATAATTTCTGACTGACGAATTCCATTTTTACCGTAGTCTCCAGTCGATAATATTGGCTTTTGACTGAAATTAGTGAATTGATATCTTGAGATTTTACTTTATTTTCATCCAAAAGGTCTTTCAATCTATCAATAAAACTTTGTTTGTTTTTGAACGGGTTCTCTTCTCGCTCCTCTTCCAGCTGTTCCGCCTGGGCTTCATCCAGGGTGTCGGCCAGGGCGCGAAGCAGTATCGGGCTGGCGGTGTTGATGTTGATTGTGGTGCTTTCAGGCAGGGTGGTGATGTGTGGGGCCAGGGCCTCATAGACCTCATCGGTGACTCCTTTGACCAGGCGAAGCTCAGAGGGGTCTACCATCCGGGTATTGCCGGTTCGATAGGCCGGCTCTCCACCAAGATACTCATTGTCTTCGGCACCATCGGGGAATTGGAGCTTGAGATCTTCGTCCAACCAGTCTGCAGTCGCCTGAGCGATGGCTTCGTCGATCTCCAGCAATACCAGTAGTCGCTTAAACAGCTCGGTTTGCTGGGCTACTTTCTGTTTCTCCTCCTCGCTGCTCTCTTTGGCAAGGTAGAGGTTATTCAGATTGAAACGGGCCTGCAGGTCGGTGGTCAGGGCCTGGACCTCTCCCCCCTCAACCGGGGTGGGGGGCAGCTCTTTGGCCCAATCCTCATCCAAGCCGTCATAGCCTGCCTGCTCCTTGTCCTGGAGATCACGAATCAGCATGCCCCGGGACCATCCTTCACTTCCCAGGGTGAGGAGGAAGCCTTGATCGACGGTGAGGATGTTGCCGGTGCGGCGGATATTCAGCTGCAGGGTATGGGCCATGGCGACGGCGGCTACCGTAGCCAGAGCGACAATTGCCAGAGCGGTGATCAGGGCGACACCACGCTGGCGTTTTGAATATCTTGGCGCACTTCTATCCATTCGGGCTAGCCTGATTGACCCGGTAAGGTCTGTGCGACGCGGAACAAGCGACGTATATTGCCCCATTTCTCGTGTTCGATGACCACCTCCACCGCCTTGGGCAGTACTGGTGCGGGCTTGGTATTGGCTCCGCTTTGGGGGTCGGGCCACTCACTATGTTTCTTCATCTCCTGGTCGTAAAAGACGATCTCTACCCCCTCGACCTCGTCAAACAGGCGTTGACGGCGGGGTTCACTCTCGCTTGCCCGATCCAGTGTTGGCCAGATGATCCGATAGAGGGAGTTGTCCTCAAGTTGATAGGCGACCCTTTGCAGGGTGCTGCGGGATTGCTTCAGCGGATTGGCATAGCCTCCTCGGGTCATTTCCAGCAACAGCTCTGAGAGGCCGCCGCTTTTAAATGCTGATTGGGAATCGCCATATTCATCGCGGATAGGCCGGTTGACCGCTTGCTCGATATCCCGCTGCAGCAAATGTAGCCCCAGTTGTAGCTTCGAGAGCCTCTCCAGGTGCTGTTCGGTCTGATGCTTGGTCTCCAGCACCACATTCAGGCCGGCATAGACAAAGGTCGCAATGATGGCGAATATGGTGATGGCTATGAGCAATTCCAGCAGTGTGAAGCCCTGGGCTGAGGCTGGATGGTTGTGTGCTCCGCCGTTCATATCGGTTGAGAGAGAAAGCTGGTTAGTGTAGTCACAGGGTTTTTATCGTCTTTGTTGCGGAAGATGGCGATATCAACCTGTCTAACCCGGTCGTCCGGTGTATCAATGATGGTTCTGACCCAGTGCCACTCGTGCTGACCCATCTCTTCGTCACCTTCTTTCTTGCCCTTGGACGGCCAATCGCCGGTAACCTGCAGCTCGGTGATCTTGTTAATCGCCAGCCAGTGGGCGAAGGTCTTATCCCGTAGATGGGCTGCATTCAGGGTTTGATTGGAGGCCAGGGAGATGATTGCCCCCATGGCGATGGAGAGTATGGCGAGGGCGATGAGGATTTCGAAGAGGGTGAAACCCTTGCTTAGAGTGGGTCGGTTGAGCATGGCTAAGTCAGGGCGAGATCCGGTCCAGTTTAAGTTCACCAACCTCGTTTCCCATGAGGCGAAAATACTCGTCGAGGTGGAGGGAGGTGATTTTGATGTCGAACGGCGTCATCTCTCCACTATTCAATAAGATAATCTCCGGAGTGCGTTTCTCTTTCTCCTCGTCGTCGTCATCCCCATCACTAACGGGTTGTGCGGCGATGACTGTGATCCCGATCTCCTGTGGAAGTTTACGCTCGCGAAACAGATTCTCATCCATCGCTTGCCATTCGCCATCTTCCAGTCGCAGGAAAGCGTAGCCATCTTCCTGTAGATCTACGCCGATGAAAGCGGATCTGAGGAGTGCCTCCTCGCCGGCGATGTGGATTAGGCTCTTGAGACGCTCGGATTCCGTGTTGAGCTGGTCGGCAGGGGCATTCCTGCCGAAAGAGATGGCGACATAGTTGACCAGAATGCCGATGATGACGATGACCACCATCAGCTCGATCAGGGTGAAACCGTTTGAGCCTGCAACGGTTTTGAGCCTATTGGTCGCCATTGATCTAGCGCTATTCTAAGTTCCAGTTGCCGATATCATCATCAGTGGATTGGGCGTCAGGGCCGCCGCTGTAGATATCAACTGCCCCATGGGAACCCGGGTTGAGGTAGAGATAGGTGTTACCCCAGGGGTCTGCAGGCAGTCGATCCAAGTAGCCTCCCTCTTTCCAGTTCTTCGGTTCAGGTGCGTCCGTGGGCTGGGAGACCAGTGCCTCCAGGCCTTGATCGGTGGTGGGGTAGATCATATTGTCCAGGCGGTAGAGATTTAATGCGGCTTCCAGTGCGCGGATGTCGCTTTTCGCCTTGGTGACACGGGCCTGCTCGGGTCTATCCATGATTTTGGGCACCACAATGGCCGCCAGGATGCTGAGAATGACCACCACGACCATGACCTCGATCAGTGTGAATCCGAGGGACCGATTTTGTGCCCTTGTCGGGGGTATGTGAGATTCCTGTTTACATAAATTTACAGCGGAAAGCGGGGGCATGTGTTGCATAATAAAACCTAATTTGACTTGAGTCCGTAGTGTCAGAATTTGAAAGGGACCTATTATCTGGGGAAATGTCCTTTGAATCTAGGACATCAGAATATGATGATTATCGCAGTCATTCCCTATAGTATACCTGTCAGAGTCGAAAAAAACTTTTTGGGATTCTGATAAATTATTGATTGAATTACAATAATATATTATTTCCTGTGTGATGGCTTTCATTCTTTATTGGATTCCCTCAAGAGATTTCGGAGGGAGACGATCTATATCTCTATGGTCGGCTTTTCTGTTGTGCATTCTCTAAATAACGAGGCGGTTTGAATTGTATATAGGCATCATCGGCTACAGTTTTGCTGCCTTTTTGTTTCTGCTTTTCAGTCTCCTGCTATTAACGACCTGGCGCGGGAGGTCAGAGGGTACTTTTCTGCTCCTGGCTGCAGTGATTTCCGGCTGCTGGGCTTTGTCTGCGGTTGCTCTCGAGTTGAAGTACGCAACTGTAACC
>JBNKMQ010000368.1:0-2918 GCA_050293225.1 Sedimenticolaceae bacterium | reverse complement strand
CCAGCATCCAGGCGCGCACCCTGGAGCGCGACCGGGCCGAGCAGGCCCTGCGGGAGAGTGAGGCAAAGTTTCGAACCCTGGTGCATAAGATCCAAACTGCTGTGGTAGTGCATGATGCGGATACCAAAATCCTGGTTTCCAACGCCAAGGCGCAGGAACTGCTCGGGCTGAATGATGATCAGATGTCGGGTAAGACCGCCCATGATCCCGCCTGGCATTTCGTGCGTGAGGACGGCAGCCGCATGCCAGAGGGGGAGTATCCAGTGAACCGGGTATTGGAAACCCATGGCATGGTGCAGAATCTGGTGGTCGGCATCTACCGCCCGGATCGGGGAGAGGTGATATGGGCGCTGGTGAACGCCACTCCGGTATTCGGTAAGGCGGATGAGGTCGAGCAGGTCATCGTAAGCTTTACCGATATCACGAAACAGAAATCGGAAGAGCGGCAACTGGCCGTCAGTGAACAGCTGTTCCGTACTCTGGTGGAGAACTCCCCCGACTATATTGCACGCTATGATCGGGATCTGAAACGTATCTATATCAACCCGGCGCTGCAGAAACAGTTCACGGAGCCGGTGCAGAAACTGCTTGGTAAGACCACCAAGGAGACCGCGTCTCCGCTGCTCACTCCCGACCGTTACGTGGCGAATATCAGGCGCGCCATCGATACCGCCGAAGAGTGCTCGGATGAACTTGCCTTCCGCGATGTTGAAGGTGAAGTCCACTGGGCCAGTATGCGGTATGCCCCTGAATTCGGTGCCGACGGCAAGGTGGCTTCGGTACTGGTCATCTCTAATGACATTAGCGACCGTAAACGGGCGGAGCATAAGCTCAAGGTCTACTCCAGGGTGCTTGAGAGTCTCGATCGCATCAATCGCGTGTTGAAGACCGATGGTGATCTGGAGCAGATATTGCAGCTCACTCTGGATGAGGTGCTCGACATCTTTGACTGTGATCGCGCCTATCTGCAGTATCCCTGTGACCCCTATGCCCCCGATGAGTGGGTGATGCCCATGGAGTGTTGCAAGCCGGACTATCCCAGTCCTATCCCTGCCGGGAAACACCTGCCCTACCATCCGCATATTGCGCATACCTTGCGCACCTTGTTGGATAGCGAAGCCCCGATCCAACTGGGACCGGGCACGGATCTTCCCATACCCGAGGAGATCACCACAGACCTGGGCGTTCGCTCCATGATGGCGGTGGCTTTACGCCCCCGGGTTGATCGTCCCTGGCAGTTCGGTATCCATCAATGCTCCTATGACCGGATCTGGCTTGATCATGAAGTGCAACTGTTTGAGGAGATCGGCCAGAGATTGGCGGACAGCCTGAACAGCCTGCTGATTACCCGTAATCTGCGCAACAGCGAAGAGCGGTATCGTCAGTTCTTTGATAATTCGCCGTTGCCGATTCGGGAGGAGGACTTTTCCGCCGTCAAGGTCCGCCTGGAGGAGCTTGCGCCAAATATAGGTAACGACCTGGATGGCTACCTGGCCAGACACCCGGAGGTGCTGGAAGAGTGCGCGCGGTTGGTCCGGATCCTGGATGCCAACCATACCGCACTGCTTTTTCATGAGGCGGAGAGCAAGGAGATGCTGCTGCGTAATCTGCCGCAGATCTTCATCCCCGATACCATGAACGATTTCCGCCGCGTCATCGTTAACCTCATGCAGGGTGGGACCAGCTTTAGTGTGGAGTCGGTGTTACAGACCATTGCCGGCCGCAGGCAGAATATTCTGGCGCATTTTTCGGTGACACCCGGCCGTGAACAGGACCTTGGCAAGGTGCTGGTCTCGCTGGTGGATATCACCGAGCGCAAGCAGAACGAGGAGCAGTTGCGGCTGGCCGCAAGCGTGTTTTCCAACAGCCAGGAGGGCATCCTGATCAGTAATGCGGATAATCGCATTATCGATATCAACCCCTCTTTTACCCGACTGACGGGCTATGCACGGGACGATGTGCTCGGCCGGAATCCAAAACTACTGAGCTCCGGCAAGCAGAGTCGCGAGTTCTATAGCGCAATGTGGGATGCACTCAATACTCGCGGCGAGTGGCAGGGCGAGATCTGGAATAAGCGTAAATCGGGCGAGGAGTATGCGGAACTGCTCTCTATTGTCGCGGTCAAGGACGACGCAGGCAGGCTGCAGCACTATGTGGGCGCCTTCACCGATATTACCGTGCTTAAACAACACGAAGCCGATCTGGATCGTATCGCCCATTACGATGTATTGACCTCGGTGCCCAACCGGCGGCTGCTTGATGACCGTCTGGAACAGGCCATCGCCCGGGCCCGGCGGCACGGCAAGAATCTGGCGGTCTGTTATCTCGACCTCGACGGCTTTAAGCCGATCAACGATCAGTTCGGCCACGAAGTGGGTGACTATGTTTTGGTTGAGATCGCCCATCGCCTGCAAACGGTGTCCCGCTCCGACGATACCGTGGCCCGCCTGGGCGGCGACGAGTTTGTGTTGCTATGGAACGATATCGGCGCCGAGTCCGACTGTATTCAGGCGCTGGAACGTGTATTGGAGAAGGTCGCGGAGCCGATCACGGTCAAGGGCGAGCCGCTGGCGGTATCGGCCAGTATCGGGGTAACCCTCTATCCGGATGACGATGTGGATTCCGACAGTCTGTTGCGCCATGCCGATCACGCCATGTATTCAGCCAAACAACTCGGCAAGAATCGTTTCCAGATGTTTGATGCACGGCTGGAACGGCAGATCACTGCGCGGGTGGACTTCCTGGCGAAAGTGGCCAACGCGCTCGAAGAGGGACAGTTTGAACTCTACTACCAGCCCAAGGTGGATTACGTGCGTGGCACGATTGAAGGCGTAGAAGCGCTGATCCGCTGGAACGACCCTATTCTTGGCCTGGTGGGGCCGAAAGAGTTTCTACCCTTGATCGAGAAGGATAACCTG
>JBNKMQ010000367.1:0-8754 GCA_050293225.1 Sedimenticolaceae bacterium | reverse complement strand
GGATAAGCGAGCCGCAAAATCCTCGTAGCCGAACTGCCGCACGATCTCGATCGTCCCATCCTCGTGCCGCAGGGCGATAGCGGGATGGCGCACGCCGTTGAACATGGTGGTCTTCACCATGGTGTAGTGGATCATGTCCTCGAAGATCACCCGCTCGCCGATCTGTAGCGGTTGGTCGAAGGAGTAATCGCCGATGATGTCGCCGGCCAGGCAGGTCATGCCACCGAGGCGGTAGCTGTGGGCCTTCACATCGGGGTTGTCGGCGCCACGCACTTCGGCGCGGTAGGGCATCTCCAGCACGTCGGGCATGTGGGCGGTGGCGGAGGTGTCGAGGATGGCGATGTCGATGCCGCCGCGCCGGATGACGTCGAGCACGCTGGAGACCAACGGGCCGGTGCGCCAGGCGATGGCGGAGCCCGGCTCCAGTACCACCTCCAGGTGGGGGTGGCGCTGGCGGAATGCGCTGAGCGCGCGGATCAGCCGCTCCACGTCGTAGCCGGGGCGGGTCATCAGGTGGCCGCCGCCCAGGTTGCACCACTTCATCTTTGGCAGCAGGTGGCCGAAGTGCTCCTCCACCGCCTGGATCAGTCGTTCCGTGGAATCGGCGTCGCATTCGCAGAGGGCGTGCACATGGATGCCCTCGATGCCTTCGGGCACGCCGTCGATCACCTCTTCCCTGGGGATGCCGAGGCGGGACTGCTCGCCGCTGGGGTTGTAGAGGGCGGTCTCCACTTCGTCCACCCGGGGATTGACCCGCAGGCCGCAGGAGATGCCGGCGGCCAGGGCCTGCTCGCCGAGGCGTTCCCACTGGCTCAGGGAGTTGAAGGAGATACGATCAGACAGCTTAATCAGTTGAGGAAACTCTGCGTCAGTGTAGGCGGGGGCATAGAGATGCACGTGACCGTCGAAGTGTTCCCGCGCCAGACGGGCTTCGTTGTAAGAGCTGGCTGAGCAGCCAGTGAGGTACTCACGCACAATCGGAAAGCTCGACCACATGGCAAAGCCTTTCAAGGCGAGAATGATCGAGCAGCCGCTCTCTGTTTGAATCCGGTCGATCAACTCCAGGTTGGCACGCAGCCTGGCTGTCTCCAACAGATAACAGGGAGAGGGCAGCTGCTCGTAATCGATCATGTCTCGGGCAGGCCGTCGATATCGATGTCGCACTCGACGTCGTGCCAGGGCAGGCCGTAGCTGTTCAGCGCCTGCATGAAGGGATCGGGATCGAACTGCTCCATGTTCCACACGCCGGGCTGTTTCCACTTGCCTTCCAGCATCATCTTGGCGCCGATCATGGCAGGCACGCCGGTGGTGTAGGAGACACCTTGGGCGCAGGTCTCCTTGAAGCACTCTTCGTGGTCACAGATATTGTAGATATAACGCGAGACCGGCTTGCCATCTTTTTCGCCCCTGACGATGACGCCAATATTTGTCTTACCCTTGGTGCGGGGACCCAGGCTTGCAGGATCGGGCAGCAGGGCCTTAAGGAACTGCAAGGGCACGATCTGCTGGCCCTGGAATTCCATCGGTTCGATGCTGTCGAGACCCAGGTTCTGGATCACTTCCAGATGCTTGAGATAGCTCTCGCCAAAGGTCATCCAGAAGCGCCAGCGTTTCACCTCGGGCATGTGTTTGCTGAGGGATTCCATCTCTTCGTGGTAGAGCAGGAACATCTTGCGCGGACCTATCTCGGGGAAGTCGAAGACCCGCGAGATCTCCATCGGTTGGGTAGTCACCCAACCACCGTTCTCCCAGTAGCGACCGTTGGCAGTCACTTCGCGAATGTTGATCTCCGGATTGAAGTTGGTGGCGAAGGCGTAGCCGTGATCGCCCGCGTTACAATCGAGAATATCGACCGTGTCGATACGGTCGAAATGGTGCTTCTTGGCATAGGCGGTAAAGACATTGGTCACGCCGGGATCGAAACCGGAGCCGAGCAGGGCGGTCAATCCGGCCTGTTTGAATCGCTCCTGATAGGCCCACTGCCATTTGTACTCAAACTTGGCCTCTTCCGGCGGCTCGTAGTTGGCGGTATCGAGATAGTGAATGCCGGTCTCCAGGCAGGCGTCCATGATGGTGAGGTCCTGATAGGGCAGGGCCACATTGATCACCATTTTGGGTTCAATCTTGCGGATCAGTGCAACCAACTCCTGCACATTGTCCGCATCGACCTGGGAGGTCTGTATTTTGCCATCACCAATCTCGGAGGCGATCTGTTCACACTTGGAGAGGGTACGGCTGGCCAGCCAGATGTCACTGAAGACCTCAGGCAGTTGGGCGCATTTATGGGTCACCACGCGGCCCACGCCGCCGGCACCGATGATCAGGACTCGACTCATGTAAATCTACCCGGTAATTAAATCAGACGAGGACGAATTGTAGTCACAGAATCGGGTTTTTGTCTAAATTTATGCATGCGAAGGAGATGGCTGTCAGTGTCGGCATATGCGTAGATATGCCGACACTGAGTTGCTGGCTTATTGGCGAGTGAGATAGTTACAGATTTTGGCAGAGATTCTGGGGTGACCCCTCTCATAGGAAGTCTCAGCCAGTTCATAAGGTCGCCAATATTTAACGTTCTCCTGGCCAATGGAGAAGAGGGTGGTGTACCAGCCCAGTTCACCGGCCTCCACATTCAGTCGGGCGGCGGTGCAATTTCTCTTTGCCCCCCTTGAGTTGAGATTATTGGCAAGCCCTTCAACATCATTGATGTACTCGCCCAATACCCGGATTGGTAACAATCCCTGCAGGGATTCCAAGTCGTATTCCAGGGGCATGCCTGCAATTGCCTTGTTGACTTGATGCTTCCAGTAGCTTGGTGTTTTGGGATCAGCCAGGGGATCTTCCACCTCGAAGGGTTCCTCATCCGGTGTGACATAGACGGAGGTGGTATAGATCTGGGGGATGCCGGTCATACCAGGGTATGTCAGTTCCACCATGTAGGCGGTGTATCCCTCGCTGGGGCTGGGTATATTGACTCTATACTTACCATCGGTGTCGGCGGTGAGCAGGCTCTCACTCCAGGCGGCATCGCCTACGATGGGGTGTCTGAAGTCTCTCGCAGTCGGGTTGGTGGCCTGCCACAATTTAACCATGGCCGGGGTGGTGCTGGAGGAGACGATCAGTTCGCCATTATCCTCGAGATGCCATTCGATCTCCGGTTTTTCGATGCCGTAGAGTTGTACCTGATACCAGGCGATCAGTCCCATCAGCATATCTTCCAGCTTACCGTCGAAGGCATGATTGGTATTCGGGATAATACGCTGCAGTGTCTCTGCCGGTATCTCATGCATATAGGCCTCAGAGGCGTCCGGTAGAAAGAACTCATCTCCGCTAACATTGATCAGCAGATGCGGCATGGTCAGCGCGTCTTTATAGCTGATGGGGTCCATCAGTTGCTGCAGGATCTTCCCTTCAGGTGAGCGGATGTTGCTGGTAATGCCGTTGTTCTCGTAGCCGGCCAAGGCCTCGGAATAGAAGCCGTAACTGTTGTAGTGGTGCTCCAACTGGTCGGCGATATGCAGAATGTTGAATTCGCTCGGTACCACAGCGGAGACCCTGGGATCGATGGCCGCTGTCAGCCAGGCAATGGCGCCGCGTTTGGAGAAGCCGGTGACGATGAAGCTGTCGGTCTCATAGCCGAGGGTTCCGCTGGTAAAGCTCTGTACGGTATCCATAGCCCTGACCGCAGCCTTTGTCATAGGGAAGTAGGCTGACCAGGTCGGATCACCAGTCTGCATACTCTTGCGCCAGGTGTAGGAGACTAGGGTGTCTTCGGTAGTTGGCTGGTCGAGTTCGGCAAACTGCAACGGTTGTGCAGGGACCTGTTGCAGGATCACCTGGACACTGCCGGTCAGTGTAGCCAGGGGAACGAACATCGCTACATCTGCGGGATCGGGAGGCGTGGCGCTTGTCCTACCGTTGTAGACGATCAGATTAGCCGTATTGCTGGTCAACTGTTGCGGGACGATGATGGTCATCCAGTGGTTCCAGAGATTGGGTGTCACCTCATCAGGTGTCCGCCACTGTTGAGAATTCATGTTGATAAAGTAGGCATCGTAGCCGTCACCGGATAGCTGCCCCAACAACTGATAGCTATAGGCAGGATCGTCCTGGTAGACATAGGTTTTAAGAGGTTCTGCCTCCTGGGCCTGAAGAAGTCCCGTGAAGAGAAATAGCAGCAGGCCGAATGTGATGAGGAGATTCGTTCGATTCTGTTCCATTGCGCGCTCCGAACTTTATATTGATTTACAAACTGACAAAGCCACTACGGACCGTTAAGCCCATGGCAGATGCCGATGAGAGAAAGAGGTGGATAGGGTTACAGTGGATCTTGTTTGATCTGGATGATGCACTCTATATTCCTTGTGTCGGAGATTCCTTTTTAACTGGAAGCGAAAACTAGCATAGGTAGCAGGGATGCAACAAACAGCAGGGGCTAATATAACTTCAGGCTAGAGAGCCAGAGAATAAGAGAGACATGACTTGCATGCCTCTGCTTGATCCTGGGAGGTGAACCTATGATCGATTTCAGCAATAAAACAGTCCTGGTAGTAGGGGGTACCCGTGGCGCCAAACGAAACGGTACGCCAAAAGGTTGTGTAAAGTGTTCCAATTGGATCGTTTGGAAATCCCCGATAACATTGGTAACGCCTCTCTCTTTCTCGTCCAGATATTTTGCATAGTCGGTTATCAACTGGAGAGTGCACTATTTCACATTACTGCTATTCATAAAGTCACAACACTCTCTGACTCCTGAAACATATCCTTCAATTAACTGGGCCTGCATTGATTGTCGGCATGGTTAAAGCTTGCATGAGAATATCTATTACTATCAGGAGATGGGATGATGAAACGACTGACAAATTACCTGCTGGCGATGTTTGCGGCACTGGGTATCTCTGGTGCTGTGACTGCTGCCCCGCTGTTGCCGAGCGGCGTGATATTTCCAACAGGAGATACTTCTGTAACCGCACCCGATACCAATGGCGTTGTACAGAATGACAATCTGATTCCGTTTTTATTTGGTATTACGCAATTTTTCGACGTAGGCGGAAATGTTCAGAATCGGGTTGTGGAATCGAGTACACTCGGCACTATGGTTTTTGCCCCACGCATTCGCGATACATTCAATATTTTATTTTCCAGCTTCGAGATTTTTAGTTTTCAACTGGATGGTTACGCTGGATGGGATACGGATGTTGGCTATAGAACTGACGGCCTGGGCGATAAAGGTCCCACCTCTGTCTCAAGATCGGCGGATGGCGATCTCCTCACATTCAGATATGGAGATCCGCTTCTGATATCAAATCTTGCTCCCGGTCCACGACAAGAGAGTCTGTTTCCCTATATCGTGACTGACGCCCCCAGCTATGAGCTGACCGGTAGCATGACGATTCTCGCCAGAAGTTCAGTTGCTGAAGATGACAGTATCTACAGTGTGAGACTGACGGGTCTTGCGGTACCGACATCGGGACCAGCAACAGTGTCTGAACCTTCCGCCTTGCTTCTGTTCGGCAGCGGCCTTCTTGGAATGCTGGGTATGACTCGCAAGAGTTGCAAGCGTACTGATTTACTCGAGGTGGAAGCCTAGGCTGATGCGTATCCGGATAAACCTCATCCGGATACGCCATTGCGACTCTCCTGTTCGTGTTAACAGGCCCTAGATGAGTTGAGAGACCTCTAACAGGTTTTGGTCAGGGTCACGAAAGTAGACGGAGAGTATCGGACCTTCTGCACCGGTTCTTTCAACCGGGCCTTCGAGGATAGGAACCTGACATCTCTCCAGATGTTCAACTACCTGCGAGATGGTTGAATCGGTGAGTAGACAGAGATCAGCTGACCCGGGTGTAGGTTTGTCTGCTTTTGGTTCAAACTCTTTACCGCAGATGTGTAGGTTGATCTTCTGACTGCCGAACTTTAAGGCCTTGCGTCCACCGGCAAACTCGATCACCTGCATACCCAGAACGCTTTCGTAGAATTGACAGGTCAGTTCAAGGTCTTTGACCGTCAGGACAAGATGGTCGAGGCTTTTGACTTTCAATGGTTGGTTTTTGTGTTGCAGCACTTCAGTTGTTGCGCGGGCCGAACCGTTTATCCAGCTGCTCCTCGATCAGACACTGAATGCGGTGTTCCAGTGGACTGTCGAGTTCGTCGTGCAACATCTCATCAATGCGCTTGACGGTTTCGTTGATTGCCGACTCTACTGCATCGGCCACTATGGGTTTCAGGTCCTGTAACAGCTGTTCGGCAATGGCCTCCCGCATGGCGGGTTGGGAGAGATCTGGAGATGATCTCTCTGCGATTCTCTCGAACTCGATAGCGTCGGCGTCAGATCCTATCTCGTCGGGGCTGACGATATCTTCCAGTAAGGGAATCTCCGGGCTTGCGGTATGTTCGCTGTCTCGGCTGTCCATGGTCTACCTGATGTCGTGTTTGTTGAGGGGATAACCCCTGTCCCTGTAAAAACGGAATCGTTCACGTCCCGCGGTTACGACCTGTGGTTCCTTATCGATGATTTCAGCGACCCTGTCAAATCGGCTGAAGATCGCCGGAACCTCCGTGGAGAGGTTGATCAGGACATCGTGCTCTGATTCGGCCATCGACGCTTGGTGGCTGATAATGACCGGCGTTACGGCCGTTTCACAGCTACCTGCAGCCCCGTGGGGAACGAAACTGCCCTGGCGGAAGGTCCATAGCAGTCGGTCCATGTGGCGGGTCTCTTCCACATTCTCTGTATGAATGAGTATCCGTCGCCCCTGATGGTAGATCTTCTCACTCAGGCGGCAGGCCAGGGTGAAGCGATTACCACTGGCCTTCTCATCCAGGACGTAAAAGTCGACCTGGGTCATCAGTCAGCCTGTCCGCAGCGCTTCAGCAGGAACTGGGTCAGCAGGGGAACAGGTCGCCCGGTTGCGCCCTTGTCCTCGCCACTGCGCCAGGCAGTGCCGGCGATGTCGAGGTGGACCCACTTGAACTTTTTCGTATAGCGGGAGAGGAAACAGGCGGCAGTGATAGTGCCGGCTCCCTTACCGCCGATATTAGCCATGTCGGCGAAGTTGCTCTTCAGCTGATCCTGGTACTCATCCCACAAGGGTAGCTGCCAAGCTTTGTCGCCGGAAGCCTCTCCAGCCGCCAGGACCTCCGCAGCCAGTTTGTCGTTGTTGGCCATCAGGCCGGTGGTCTGATTACCCAGAGCGACGATACAGGCGCCGGTGAGGGTGGCGATGTCGATCACTGCGGCGGGCTCGAAGCGTTCGCTATAGGTGAGGGCGTCACACAGAATCAGGCGTCCCTCCGCGTCCGTGTTCAAGATCTCAATGGTCTGCCCGGACATACTGGTGACGATGTCTCCAGGCTTGTTGGCATCGCCGTCGGGCAGATTCTCCGAAGCGGGAATCACGCCGATCAGGTTGATTGGCATCTCCATTTCGACACAGGCCTTGATGGTGCCGAATACACTGGCGCCCCCGCACATGTCATATTTCATCTCATCCATGGCGGCGGAGGGTTTGAGGGAGATGCCGCCAGCATCGAAGGTAAGGCCCTTGCCTACCAATACAATAGGCTTTGCTCCGGGTTTGCCACCCTTGTACTCCATGACAATCAGCTTGGCCGGTTGTCGGCTGCCGCGGGAGACCGAGAGCAGGGAGCCCATACCGAGCCTCTCCATCTGCTTCTCTTCCAGGATCTGGACCCGGAGTTTATCGCTGGCTCGACCCAGTGAGCGGGCCTGCTTGGCGAGATAGCTGGGGGTGCAGATATTGCCGGGGAGATTGGCCAGGTCTTTGGTGAAGCCGATGCCGTTGGCGATGGCCTGAGCCTGTCCCACCGCCTTTCGGGCTGATTTCAGATGACGTCGGTCGTGAAGCAGCACGCCCAATCTTTTGAGAGGGCGGGAGGGCTTCTGCTTCTCACTCTTGGTCTCAGTATATTGATAGAGTGCCTCTTCCGCCTGGAGTACCAGCTCGCGAATCAGCTGATTCGTGGTTTTGCCTTCGATCTCAAGATCGGTGAGTCCCCAGATGGCTTCGATCGGATGGCTATCGTTGAGATTTTTTACTGCGCCGGTGACGGCGCTCGCATACTGCTTCATGTTGAGTTCGGAGGCCTTGCCCAGACCGACCAGCAGGACTCTCTCTGCCTTCACGCCGGGAATATCGTAGACCAGCAGCTGCTGACCCGCCTTGCCGTCCATATCGCCCCGATTCACTATTCGGCTGAGATGGCCCTTGCTGGCTTTGTCTACCTGCTGTGCCAGTGGCGATAGCTGACGACGTGAGAAGACGCCTAAAATCAGGCAGGCTGTGCTAAGGGTGGATGGGTCGCCGGTTTTGATGGAATATTCCATAGGAACTAGGGCCTCGTGGTGAAAACTGGTACTTGTCGTTCGTCGATGCCTGTAGGATATAGGGCTTTCGCGCTAAAATCCGCGCAACGTTTATACGGAAAAGAGCTAGGGCCTGTTAACACTAATCCAATATGCCCTGTTGTGCCTGAAAAAGCGCCAATCAAGGCGCGAGGAGAGAAGTTTGGTCATTCCAAATGAACGACAAGCAACGCCGAGTGGCGCTTTTTCTGGCGCAACCCGTAGGGCTGGGGCTGTTTTTCCTTCCAGCGGCGTTATCATTCGCTCATGTAGCGCTGCTACACCACGCTCATTCTGCCTTGCTGGACGAAAAAACAGCCCCAGCAGGGTCTATCGGATTAGTGTTAACAGGCCCTAGATAAAGCGATAACCCATGAGTGAAGAGATCC
>JBNKMQ010000366.1:0-16989 GCA_050293225.1 Sedimenticolaceae bacterium | reverse complement strand
CTGATAGACCCCCTCCATCCAGTAGTCAGATGGGTTGCTAAAGCGCTGCTCCACCCTCACCCTTGCCAGTAGTCCATTGATGTTGACGTTGACATCTGTGCCCAACAAGGGCGCCTCTTCGATCGAGGCGCCATCCAGGGTCCGCAATTTCAGAAGCCCCCCTTCCGGGGGAACTTCTGCCTGCACATTCGTCCAGCCAAACACAAGCAGAATTAAAAGCATCGAGCCGGCAATCCCTGTGAATACTGCGGACACCATGGTCAGCAGAATATCCTTGATGAACCCGGGCTGTTTCATCAGCTTGTAGTCACAAGCCATAGAATCCCGTTCAAGACTTTCTTTTAGCTTCACCTTTCACCCCCTTGCCTTTTTGCTGCTTTGGCATGTTGGCCATCATTCGCAGACCCACCCAGCGATATGAGCCACTGAACGGCCGCTCTGGCGAGCCGTAGAAAAAGGATTCACTGAGAGGCTGTCGCAGGGATTTCATGATGCATCGCCCTTGACCAGTGAGAGCTGCACCATACGGTCAAAGCTCAATCCTTCAACGTCATTCGGTGAGTAGATGGCATTCGCATGCCCAACGTAGTGGATTGAAATTCGTGACTCAGGCAGACCGGCAGCTATCAGCTGATCCGCCACAGCCTGGGCCCTCGCCTCACTCAGCAGATTGTTGTATTCATCACTGCCTCGCTTATCGGCACCGGCAAGAATCTTCAGCTTCAGTTCCGGAAATGCCTGTAACATGGTCGCGATGGAGGTTAACTGATCGCCTATCTTCGGCTCGATATCGGCACTGTCGGTACGAAATCCCAGACAAAATGAGAAGCCGTCCTGGATGGCGTCCAGACGTGATTGTTTGCCCTCCATCATTGTTTTCATTGCTTGGTGACGAGCAGCAGTTAGTGACCGCTCATGCTTTAACTCGTCATCTTTTTTCTGAACCTTATCGTTCAGCGCGCTAACTTCGAGTTCTCCCTTTTCAATCTCGCCTACCAGTGCGCCACCAGCCATGCCAACCAGCATGCCTGGAGGACCCGCCAGAATCCCACCGATCAAAACCCCTGTGGCTGTGCTCTTGAGCGACTGCTTATCCAAGGGTTCGACTTGATCTTCAGCCAAAGCCGTCTGCGCCATAATGCCTGTGAGTACGAGTACTAGGATTCGCTTTTTCATCTCTATCTCCTGAGTGTTGGACCAGCGTGCCATCCCTGGCTGAGGTCGGCTTTTCTTGCCTGCGCCGGAAATTGATACTTGCGAGAGTGATTAAAGCGGTGTGAAATAGCCTTATGGGAACGAAATTCTGGCAATATCAGGGCAAATAGTGGCCAAAATCGGGCAATATCGACCTAGTCTATTTTCCACCCTGACCAGGCGAAGACTAAAGTTCAGGCCTACAGCTGCCGAATGTTAGTGGGAACGAAGGGATCTAATCTAAGAATGACAGCTGCCCACCGAACCATCTTTTTGCTTTTGCTACTCCTCGTCGCGCCACTTACCGGCGCGGTCGACTTAGTAGTGAATAAGAGTGTTCCCCAGGACACCTTGAGTCGCAGCTATGTACGCTCTATTTTCAGTATGCGCACCACCAGCTGGCCAAACGGCATCCCCATTCACGTATTTGTTTTGGGTGACAAATCAGAACTGCACGCCCAATTCAGTAAGAAAATTCTCGGCGTCTTTCCACATCAACTTCGCAGGGCATGGAATCGTCAGATCTTTACAGGAACAGGTCAGGCCCCAACCAGGGTGAATACCGAGCAGGACATGATAGAACAGGTCGGACAGACTCCTGGTGCTATAGGTTATATTTCAGAGGGAAACATCGATGAGCGAATACGGAAGATTGCCGTTGAGTAGGTTAAACATATTCTCCGGTTTATTGCTCATACCATTCATTGGTTACGGCTCATCCCTTTGTGCCGAAGAGGTGGTGAACAATCACTTTCAAATACACGGATTCCTTACACAAGCCTATGTAAAAACCACAGATAACAGTTTTTTTGGTGACAGTAAGGACGGAAGCTTTGATTTTCGCGAATTAGGTGTTAATGCATCGTATCGAATCAATCCATCTCTGATGCTCTCGGCTCAGGCACTTTCGAGGAAAGCCGGCGAGATGTACGATGGCTCTCTAGACATAGACTATGCCCAAATCGACTACACCTACTACAATGATAATAGCGGCCGCTATGGTGCACTGCTTGGACGAACAAAGAGTCCGTTAGGCTTCTACAATGACAGCAGGGATGTAGCCGCCACAAGACCAGGGATCTTCATGCCCCAGGCAATCTATTGGGACCGCGTGAGAAATATGGTGCTCTCCACAGATGGCATTCAACTCTACGCTGACTATATGTATGGTTTGCATCGATTCAATATGCATCTGATTGGCGGCAAGACGCCGATTGATGAAAATGTCGAAAAAACCTATCTTGATCCAGCACTCAATGCCTCAATGGATCAGGATGGCATTACCACTGGCGGTCGTTTGCTTTATGAGTGGGATGGAGGACGAGTCAGAATCGCACTCAGTAACGCCATGCTTAAGATAGACAGTCGATCCAGTCTATTTCCATCTGGCACAGTGGATATCGACTACTGGGTACTCTCTGGCCAATACAATCAGGGCCCCTGGAGATTCACATTAGAATATATGGAGGAGCCCATCGAATATCTGGGTTATCAAAATCTACTTAACGATTTTGATACGACTGTAGATGGATACTACTTCCAGAGTGACTACCGTTTTCTCAACAACTGGGAAGTTCTGCTTAGATATGAGGAGAGTCACTACGGCAAAAATGACAAGGACGGCTCTGGCATCAGCGCGATATCCGGCCTTCCATCGGACACCTTCTACAGCAAAGTATTCACTGCTGGACTATTATGGGAACCTACCGAGGAACTGATGGTACGCACCGAATTCAGCCGAGTCGAGGGAACAATATTTCTCTCTAACCTTGAAAACACGATACCTGCAAACCGAGTCAAAGATTGGAATCTCTTCTCAATACTTGTCTCATATAGCTTTTAGAAGCAAGCTTATTAGTTAACAAGACAAGTGAATGAAAACTCAGTCAGAAAATAGAAAACCGCACTTCTTCAGCCTCAAGTGGAAGGTGGTAGTACTGCTGAGCCTTATCCTGTTAATTGTCAATGCCGGCCTAGCCACACTTGGTTATTTCAAACAAAGACAACTGTTTGACACCTATCAATTACAAATCAAGCAACAACAAGCAAGACAAGTTAAAGCTCTACTTGAAAAAAGCTTTTACAAGTTAGAGCAGATCGCGCAGATGATCCCTGCCCTTGCGGTTGCCGCCTCACCCTCCAATGAAGTCCCATTCGTTCAGAAAATCCAACACTTTTTTCAACATGGAGCATTCACATTGGATCTTGAATGGGGACTCGAAGAGGCTGCCTTCTACTCTATTCACAGCGAGAAATTATTTACTTGGCAAGGAAGCGCGAAACAAGAAAACAGCTTCATCAACTTAGTACGCGCAGTCAACAGCTCAGAACTACCCTTAACCATGCTGCACTGTGGTTTACGCTGCAGTCAGTACATTGCAGTACCTATTCTTGACAACGGAAAAAAATCCGGCGTTCTTCTTGTCGGTCGCTCGCTAGCAGATGTAATCCTTGAATTCAGCGAGTTATCTAGAGCAGATATCGCCGTCCTCAGCAAGCCAAGAGAAGCAAACAACCTGACAGGTAATTCTCGCTTCGTAAACGAGTGGCAACTATATATTGCAGCAGCCAGCAATATGAATCATATAATGCCGGTCCTTCAGGATCTCTCGCATCAGACTGGTATAAAAAAACTAGTCACCGAGGGCATGAGAGGCAGCCTTGACGGACGTCATTATACAATGCACCTGGTCCCCGCAAGCAGTGACACAGGAGTGATCTCCGCAGATTTCCTGATTATTTCCGATATTACGTCTGTAGTAGACCAGATTCACTCCGCCACAGCCCAGTCTATAACCATAGGTGTACTCGGATTCATTCTCTCTGAGATATTACTACTTTTAATTCTCAGAAAATCCCTGCAACGCCTGCTTTTGATCTCCGACAGTCTCCCGCTAATGGCAAAGAATGCCTTCAACCAAGTCAGAGACAAATTAAATATAAAAAATAAATCATTCATCCAAGACGAAATAGATCTAGCGCGGGATTCAGCAATCGACCTCACCCACACCCTGGAACGACTTCATCAAGAAGTTAAAGATCAGACCGAGCGACTGGTCAAGCATAGTGATGAGCTCTCTTCTGAACGAGACTTCCTCACCGCCATTATGAACAGCGCTCAAGTTATAATCTTGACTCAAGATTGCGATGGATCAATCTTAACCATGAATGAAGAGGGCAATGAGTTCATTGGCGTTAGAAATTTTCACCGCGGATCCAGATATTTCAGTGATTCATTTATGACAGGTGGCGATAGTGACGAACTGCAACATGCTTTAACCCGCATAAAAATTGGCATGATAAGTTCATATCAACATGACTCGAATGCAATATCTGCTGATGGAAATAAACGAACCATATCCTGGATTCACTCCCACTTACCTGGCAAACCATACCCCAATGTACCGATCTTTCTCTCTGTAGGCCTTGATATCACAGACCGGGAAGTTGCAAAACAGAGACTGACCTGGCTGGCGGGGCATGACCCTCTGACGGAACTGTATAATCGAAGAGAGTTCCAGCTTGAGTTCGAAAAGATCCTCACTCTAGCTGAGCGCTATCACCACCAAACATCATTAATCTTTCTCGATCTTGACCATTTTAAGTTCATTAACGACTCCAGCGGCCATCAAGCAGGCGACGCTCTACTCCAGATCGTTGCCAGAAAACTAAAGGAGGTAACCCGCTCGAGTGATCTCATCGCAAGACTGGGGGGAGATGAGTTCGCCATTGTCATTCCCGAATCTGACAACGCCCACGCCATCCTGTTTACCGAGAAACTTCTCAGTGAACTCAAATTACTCTCTTTGCCCCTGAAAGGACGTAGTTACCGTGTCAGCGCAAGTGTTGGCATTGTCACTTTCCCTGAACATGGCAGTAATTTTGAAGAGCTTTTATCTAATGCTGATCTGGCCATGTATCAGGCTAAAGAGGCAGGCAGAGACCGATGGCATCTATTCACTCCCAGCGAGCATGCGCGGGAACAGATGGACGCCAAGGTCACCTGGAAAGACAAGATTGAAAAGGCATTGTCAGATGACCGCTTTGTACTCCATTTTCAACCTATCATGCATATCGAGAGTAGTGAGATATCCCACTACGAAGTATTGATCAGAATGATTGAGGAAGATGGCTCTCTTATTATGCCCGGCGAGTTCATCTCAGTCGCAGAGCGTACCAGCCTGATACACGATATCAATCGCTATGTACTCAAAGCATCGATAAAAAAACTATCCACCCTGCAGGAACAGGAACAACCAATCAACCTTTCGATCAATCTGTCAGGACGCGTCATTGATGACCCTGAACTTCTACAACAATTGACAGAACTCCTGAAGGAACACAAGGTAGATCCACAACAGCTCGTTTTCGAACTCACTGAGACCGCCGCTCTGGCCGACGTCAATGCCGCCGAAATATTAATGAGAGAACTTCAATCCCTCGGTTGCAGATTTGCCCTTGACGACTTTGGTGTTGGCTTCTCCTCATTTTACTACCTGCGGGAGCTCCCCCTCGATATCGTCAAAATCGATGGCTCCTTCATCAAGCATTTACCGACAAATCCCAAAGACCAGGTATTCGTTAAGGCATTAACCGACATGGCATCAGCCCTGGGCAAAGAGACCATCGCGGAATTTGTTGAAGATCAGACGACTCTCAGCCTATTGGCCGGCATGGGCGTCGACTATGCCCAGGGATACCATGTCGGCAGACCCTCCCCAATGATCCCCATCGATTCTGTTGCACCTGATGCCAGCTCAACTGTGCTCGGGCAGCACTGAGTGTTAATATATCCTCTTTCAGATAACTTGATTTTGATACTGAGTATCCGTACGGAAAGATAAGGGGTTCTTCCGCACATGGCCGGAAAAGAGATAGCAATCATCGAAGACGAAGCTGTAATTCGCGAGAACTACAGCGACTATTTACAACGTCAGGGATACAAGGTCTCAGGCTATTCGAATAGGAAGGATGCTACCAACGCGTTCGACATCCACCTGCCACAACTGGTAATTCTGGATATTGGACTACAAGACGACATCGATGGTGGTTTCGAACTCTGTCGAGAACTGCGCAGCCGCTCAGCCACACTGCCGATCATCTTTCTCACAGCTCGAGACAGTGACTTCGACACCGTCGCAGGCCTCCGCCTCGGGGCTGACGACTATCTGACCAAGGATATCAGCCTACCCCATCTTGCTGCCCGCATTGCCGCCCTTTTCCGCCGCCTGGAGGCGATGAGTCAAACAGAGACAATCTCAGCAACCATCAGTACAGACAATCTCCTGCTGGATAGCGACCAGATCAAGGCAGAGTGGAAGACATCAGCCGTCGCCTTAACAGTCACTGAATTCTGGATGGTATATGCACTAGCCAAACGACCGGGGCATGTTCGCAGCCGGAATCAGTTGATGGATGATGCCCAAATCTATGTCGATGAAAATAGCATCAGCTCCCACGTAAAGCGGATTCGAAAAAAGTTTCAAGAGATAGATCCTGACTTCGACCATATCGAATCTGTATATGGAGCTGGCTATCGCTGGAAGAAATAGATGCTAGGTTTTTTTCAATCCCTCCGCTTTAAACTATTTGCCGCATCATTAACCCTGCTGGTTATCCCCTGGGTCGGTTATCAATACCTGCTCGAAATGGAAGAGACACTTCGTGAGGCCCAGTCTGAGCTACTCCTAAGCCGTGCTGAAGTCGTCTCAAACCTACTCGCGGAGCGCTTGCTTAAGAGCGATCTCAAAAAGACAAGTGCCGACAATCAAACAGACAAGAACAGTCTCTATGTTCATGCACTCAGGGATGCACCCTCAGTGGACGGCTACGCTGAAGAGTGGCAAGAGCTGCTGACTCAGGCACAAAGATATCAGGCGAGTGAAACCCAGAGTGATGCAGTCAGCTTCGAACTGCTGGCGGGTCACTATGACGAGCAACTCTACCTTTTACTCAGCGTCAGCGATAATACACGCTACTACCCCAGCGCCGACGGTCCACTCACCGCCGGTGACCATTTGATACTTGTATTGCCTGATGAGGATCACAACTATCAACGTTTTCTGTTGGGCACATCGGCGCCCGGATGGATGCGGGTGCAAAATGCAAGTACACAGCGCAAAGAGAGCGCCATCAAAGGAGAGTGGCAAGAGACAGAGAGTGGTTACCGAGTGGAGTTGAAGATACCTCTCAACCTGGTCAAGCATCAGCTCTCATTAGCTGTAATAGATAAAGACAGCCAAGGGATAAAACCGACCACCGTCGCCTCTACTTCCGGCTGGCAGAGCAATCTCAGCCTTGCAAAGCTGGTTATGGCTTCACTCCCCAGCGATCAACTGCTGCAAGGTCTGAACAGCCAGGACTACCGCTACACCGTACTCAATCATGAACGTCAGATTATCGGGCGACATGGCAGACTGAGAGGGAACACAGAGGAGACCACCTCCCTGTTAAACCAATCTCTGAAACTCCTTCTGTCCGACAAATCCACCACTGAAAATCCACAACGTGAACACAACGGTCGTATGGATGGACCTGAGATCAGACGTGCTATAAAAGGCGAGAAGGCGATATATCGATACCGTTCCAGCCAATATGACGGTGTCGTCCTCTCCGCCGCCTACCCTCTCTCCAGCCTATCGGGTCAGTCGACCGGGGCGATTGTCGTAGAGGAGACTTCCCACGCGATTCTGTTGCTGCAACAACAGGCGTTCAAGCGTCTTATCTTCTATACCCTGCTGATGCTTGTCGTTACCGGGGGTTCACTTCTACTGCTAGCGGTCTATTTGACACGCCGCATCACCCAGCTGAGAGGAAAGTTCGATCGGGCCGTGAGTCAGGATGGACGTGTACTCATGACACCCACACCGAGTGACAAGGCAGACGAGATGGCAGATCTCGAACAAAACTTCGCCAGCGTTCTTCTACGTCTACAGGAATATAACCGCTATCTGGAAAACATGGCTGACAAACTGGCACATGAGTTCCGCACTCCATTAACCATGGTGCAGTCGTCTCTGGAAAACCTGCGCCTGGACGAGAGCGGCCTGACCAAGTCCCTCTATACCGAGCGCGCCTTAGAAGGAACAAACCGGCTACAGACAACACTGCACAGACTCAGGGAAGCCAGCCATCTTGAGCAGACACTGCAGGGGGTCGAGAAGGAGAGTGTAGATATCTGCAGTCTCATGCTGAATCTGTGTGACGGTTACCGCATAGCCTATACGGAAGTGGATTTTGACTGCCAGTGTGATGCGAACGGTTTACAGCTGACTATTGCGCCTGAACTCATCGGACAGGCCCTGGACAAGCTGATATCAAACGCAGTGGACTTCCATACAGAATCCACACCGATCCGATTGCAACTGGCTCAGGAAAAACAGCAACAGGTGGAGATCAAAGTGATCAATCAGGGTCCCCCGCTACCGGAAACGGGATCAGAATCCCTGTTCCAGTCGATGACCTCTTTGCGAACGCAAAAGGATGGCGAACCCCATCTGGGTCTGGGTCTCTATCTGGTAAAGCTGATCGCCGAGTTCCATGGCGGAGAGGCCAAGGCGGAAAATATCGATGGTGGCGTCTGCTTCTCAATCAATCTGCCACGGAAATAGCCAGGATCCAGGGACCTACTCGCGCTCATCTATCCAGGCCGCCTGTATCGCCTCGAGAATCTTCTCACCGGAATGGTGCGGGTCATCGTCGAACTCCTCCAGCGCGATCACCCAATTTCTGAGGTCGACAAAATTGATGCTCATGGGGTCCACATCCGGGTGGGTATCATCCAGGGCGATGGCGATTTCAAGCGTGTCGATCCACTTCAGTCCCATTAGGTGCTCCAGATCAGTGATTTTCAGAAACCATGTTGATGGTGTACTTGGGTATTTCGATCACCAGGTCCTCTTCGCCCACCATCGACTGACAGCTGAGACGGGACTCCGGCTCCAACCCCCAGGCCTTGTCTAGCATATCCTCCTCTACCTCATCCGCCTCCTGCAGGGAGTCGAATCCCTCACGGATGATGACGTGACAGGTGGTACAGGCACAGGACTTCTCGCAGGCGTGTTCGATCTCAATGCCGTGACTCAGAGCTGCATCGCAGATGGTCACGCCTGGCTCGACCTCAATCGCGGCGCCTTCAGGACAGATCTCTTCGTGGGGGAGAAAGATGAGTTGTGGCATTTGCTGCTTACCCGCTAATTAGTTATTCAAACTCTTCGACACTATGACCGGACATCGCCTGCTGCACACTCTGGTTCATGCGCCGCTCCACATAGAAGCCGCAGACCCGCTCCAGCTCTTCGATGCCCGCTTTGATCTGCTTCTGATCATCGGACTTGGACAGCCCCCGCAGGGCTTCGAGGGCGGCCTCCACCTCTGCCCGCTCCTCGCTATTCAGTAGACGATCCCCATCATCCTCCAAGGCCGACTCCAGGGCTTCGATGGTGCGTGCCGCCTCCACCTGCTGCTCACGCAAGCTACGCGCCTGCTTGTCGTCGCTGGCATGAGTGATCGACTCACGCAGCATGGTCTCGATCTCCAGATCGGTCAGACCATAGGAGGGCTTGACCTCGATACTGGCCTGCACCCCACTGCCTGTCTCTTTTGCGCTGACATTCAACAGACCATCCGCATCCACCTCCAGGGTGACCCTGATTCGGGCCGCACCGGCCACCATCGGTGGAATCCCGCGCAGCTCAAAGCGGGCAAGTGAGCGACAATCGGAGACCAACTCCCGCTCCCCTTGAACCACATGAATGGCGATGGCGGTCTGGCCATCCTTGAAGGTGGTAAATTCCTGGGCTCTTGCAACCGGTATAGTGGTGTTGCGACTGATCAGCTTCTCACTCAAACCACCCATGGTCTCGATACCGAGGGAGAGCGGTATCACGTCGAGCAGCAACATCTCGTTATCGGGCTTGTTGCCGGCCAGGATGTCGGCCTGGATGGCAGCACCCACCGCCACCACCCGGTCGGGATCTATATCCACCAGGGGCTGAGAACCGAACAGCTCTCCCACCTTCTGACGCACCCTGGGCACCCGGGTGGAACCACCGACCATGACGACCTCGTCGACTTCATCCACGCTGATACCTGCATCTCTCACAGCCCGACGACAGGCCATCAGAGTCTTTTTGATCAGGGGTTCGATCAGCTCGTTGAACTGATCCCGGCTTATCTCAATCTGCCAGAGCTCGCCATCGTCCAGGGTGACTTTGATGATAGTGCTATCAGCCTGACTCAAGGCCTCCTTTGCACTACAGGCCGCCTGCATCAAGCGCTTCAATAGCCCGTGATCCGCAGACTCATCAATTCCCGCCTGCTGCATCATCCACTCCGCCAGGACACGATCGAAATCGTCACCGCCCAGGGCGGAATCGCCGCCGGTGGCCATCACCTCAAACACCCCTTTGTTCAGACGCAGGATGGAGATATCGAAGGTTCCCCCCCCCAGATCATAGATGGCGTGGATTCCCTCGGCCCGTTTATCCAATCCATAGGCCACTGCTGCAGCCGTCGGCTCATTCAGCAGACGAAAGACATGCAGACCAGCGAGCTTGGCGGCATCCTTGGTGGCCTGCCGTTGGGCCTCATCGAAATAGGCCGGCACCGTGATGACGACACCGGTGAGTTCACCACCCAGACTCTCTTCAGCACGATCCGAAAGAACCCTGAGCACCTCAGACGAGACCTCGATGGGACTGATATCACCAGCCACTGTCTGGATACGGGGGACAGCTGTCTCCTGCTGGACAAAGTGGTAGGGAAGCTGACTGCCGAGGGTCTTGATATCCTGCACCCCACGACCGATCAATCGCTTGGCGGAGGAGATGGTATTCAGGGGATCCGCAGCCTCAGCCGCCTTGGCGGCATAGCCAACATCGACCCCCTCGTTCGTATAGCGCACCACCGAGGGCAGCAGATGACGACCCTCGGCATCCGGCAGGGTTTCCGCCTGCCCGCTTCTGACACTGGCGACCAGGGAGTTAGTGGTCCCCAGGTCGATGCCTGCGGCAAGTTTGTGTTGGTGTGGCGCCTGGGACTGTCCCGGCTCCGCAATCTGTAAAAGTGCCATGGCTCTATCAGCTCGTTAAATTGTCAGGCTGTGGAAAGCTGTTCATCCTGCTGGTTTTTGCTTGATCTGTGAAGTATCCCTACCTCAATTGAGTTCATCCTCAAGTTCCGCCGCCACTGCTTCGGCTTCACTCCTGAGCTTTTGCAGGAAACGCATCTTGCGCAGAATCTCCCGCGCTGCTTCCAGCTGCTCTTCTGTCGGCGTCTCGAACTGTACCGCCATCTGCGCCACCAGGCTGGTGATCTGCTTGTTCACCCGGTTGCTGATATCGAGCACCTCTTCGTAGGGGTCATCTTTTCCCCTCACCGCTTCCAGCTCCTCCCTCAGCTCCATTTGCTGCATCAGAAAGGCCATGTCCTGGGTCGACTCATTCAGGGCGTCCATCTCCACCCCGTGCAGTGAGAGCAGATAGCCTCCCCTGGCCACTGGATCCTTCAGGGTTTCAAACGCCTCGTTAATCAGCGCAGCACCCTGCACCGAGAGTCTTCGTTCCTGGTCCGCCGCATTGGCGAAACGATCGGGGTGAACCACCCGTTGCAGATCACGATAGCGATCCGATAGTGCCTCGGTATCCACCACATAAGCCATGGGCAGTCCGAAGAGTTCAAAATAATTTTTCGAAAAATCCAGCATATCGAAAAAAACGGCCACCATGGGGCAGCCGTCTCATAACTTGGTTGTATTGATTAGCGCCGACTGACAGGTCAGACCCCAAAGCTCTCACCGCAGCCGCATTCACTCTTTACGTTGGGGTTATTAAACTTGAAACCCTCGTTCAAGCCCTCCCGGGTGTAGTCGACCTCGGTACCGTCCAGATAGACAAGACTCTTGGCATCGACCACCACTTTGACCCCATGCCCCTCAAACACCTGATCCTCTTCCTGCAGTTCGTCAACGAACTCCATCTCGTAGGCCATGCCCGAGCAACCGGAGGTCCTGACCGCCAGACGTATCCCCAAACCCTTACCGCGATTATCGAGGAAGGTCTTGACGTGTTTGGCCGCTGCTTCGGTGATTGTAATGCCCATATCTCTAGCTCTAGACGAAATCCCTATTTTACCTCAGATGGCTCAGGATTTCGGCTTCTTTTCAGCGTAGTCTTTGATCGCAGCCTTGATGGCATCTTCCGCCAGCACCGAGCAGTGTACCTTTACGGGGGGAAGCGCCAGCTCTTCGGCAATCTCTGAGTTTTTGATCTGCTGCGCCTCTTCCAGGGTTTTGCCCTTGACCCATTCGGTCAACAGACTGCTGGAGGCGATAGCGGAACCGCAGCCATAGGTCTTGAAACGGGCATCTTCAATCACACCGCTTTCATTGACCTTGATCTGCAGACGCATGACGTCGCCGCAGGCGGGAGCTCCGACCATACCGGTACCGACAGACGTATCCTCGTTATCGAAAGAACCGACATTACGCGGATTCTCATAGTGATCCAGAACCTTGTCGCTGTATGCCATAACCTTAAACCTCAGTCACTGGCGCTCAATGCGCCGCCCACTGTATCGACTTTAGATCGATACCATCTTTGAACATCTCCCAGAGGGGTGAAAGCTCTCTGAGTCTCTCCACCTCTGAACGTATCTTGCTGATGGCGAAATCCACCTCTTCAACGGTAGAGAAGCGCCCCAATGTAAATCGAATAGAGCTGTGTGCCAGCTCGTCCTCACGGCCCAGGGCCCGCAATACATAGCTGGGCTCAAGGCTGGCGGAGGTACAGGCCGAACCGGAGGAGACCGCCAGATCCTTCAGCGCCATGATCAGGGATTCACCCTCGACATAGGCAAAACTGACATTCAGATTGCCCGCTACCCGCTGATTCTCATCACCGTTGAGGTAGACCTCTTCCATATCCTTGATGCCGTCCCAGAGCCGGTTGCGCAGACCGAGCACCCGCTCGTTCTCCGCCGCCATCTCTTCCTCGGCGATACGGAAGGCCTCACCCATGCCGACAATCTGATGGGTCGCCAGGGTGCCCGAACGCATACCGCGCTCGTGGCCGCCACCATGCATCTGCGCCTCCAGACGAACCCTGGGCTTGCGCTGCACGTAGAGGGCACCGATCCCCTTGGGACCGTAGATTTTGTGCGCGGAGAAGGACATCAGGTCGACCTTCAGCTTCTCCAGGTCGATGGGTACCTTGCCGGCACTCTGGGCTGCATCAACGTGAAACAGGATCTTGCGTGATCTGGTCATCTCGCCGATCGCTTCGATATCCTGAATCACGCCAATCTCGTTGTTCACGTGCATGATGGAGACGAGAATGGTGTCGTCCCGCAGGGCGGCCTCCAGTTTTGCCAGATCGATCAGACCGTTCGGCTCAGGCTCAAGATAGGTGATCTCATAACCTTCGCGTTCAAGCTGACGGCAGGTATCGAGGACAGCCTTGTGTTCAGTCTTGCAGGTAATGATGTGCTTGCCCTTCTTGGCGTAGAACTGGGCAACGCCTTTGATCGCCAGGTTGTCCGATTCAGTCGCGCCGGAGGTCCAGACAATCTCTTTGGGATCGGCATTCACCAGCGAAGCCACCTGCTTTCTCGCCTTGGTGACCGCATCGTCGGCATCCCAGCCAAATGCATGAGAGCGGGAGGCCGGGTTACCAAAATTACCATCGGGTGTGAGGTAGCTGCACATCAACTCCGCCACACGAGGATCCACTGGCGTGGTCGCCGAGTAGTCCATGTAGATTGGTAACTTCATCTCAAACTCCGAAAACTTGCACTTAGGCGCCGGCTGGCGTTGTTGTCACTTGTTCGAGCAGGGAGGAGGCGTCCACACTCCCGTTTTCCTGGCGATTCGCCACCTCACGAACCGCTTTTCGATCCATCAGATCTTGCAGGCTGATGTTGTTCAGATAGTCATAGATCTGGTCGCTCAGATCGGACCAGAGATCATGGGTCAGGCAACGCTCGTTGTTCTGACAGTTGTGGGCGCCGTGGCATTTGGTCGTATCGACATTTTCGTCGACCGCCGTAATAACCTCGCCAATGTAGATTTCGCGAGCCTCTTTACCCAGGCTGTATCCGCCTCCTGGCCCTCTGACACTGGAGACCAGGGAGCGCTTTCTCAGTCGGGAAAACAACTGCTCCAGGTAAGACAGGGAGATCCCCTGCCTCTGAGCGATATCTGCCAAGGTGATCGGACCATCCCCGTAGTGGATGGCAAGATCCAGCATGGCGGTCACGGCGTATCGGCCTTTAGTCGTTAGCTTCACGTTATCAGCTCCCTATATATCCTTGCGCTAATATACTTTCCCAACTAAATTAGTCAAGATTTCGCCACCCCTTTTATTCAGCGGTTTTCTCTTCCTCAGCCATCTCCTGGCTGATCTTTTGCAGCTCTTCCGCCGTCGAGATAATCTCGCAGGAGTCCAGGGTCGGTAGCTCCTCTTCCGTCTCTTCCATGCCCATTCGCTTCATCGCCTCGCACATCGACTGCATCCTGCTGTCCATGACATGCATATGGTCGAGCATGCAGTTAATGGCATGGGCCACGGGATCCGTTGCATCTTTGGTGGCGCCATAGGCATCGAAGCCGATCTTTTTCGCAATCGCCTCCCGGTGTCCGGCGGTCTCATCCTTCCTCGGGGTGATCAGCTTGCCCGGCACACCGACGACAGTGCCTCCGGGAGGTACCTCTTTCACCACCACAGAGTTTGAACCGATTCTGGCACCCTCTCCCACAAGAATGGGTCCTAGCACCTTAGCGCCTGCACCAACCACCACATTGTTCGACAGCGTCGGGTGACGTTTACCCTTCTCCCAACTGGTACCGCCCAGGGTGACGCCGTGATAGAGGGTGCAATCGTCACCGATGACCGCCGTCTCACCGATCACCACACCCATGCCGTGATCGATAAAGAATCGCCGGCCGATCACTGCCCCAGGGTGTATCTCGATACCTGTCAACCAGCGACTTAAATGGGCGATCACCCTGGCCAGCCACTTCAAACCCATATTCCACAGACGATGTGAAAGTCGGTGAAAAAGCAGAGCATGGACCCCGGGATAGGTGGTCAATACCTCAAAGGTATTCCGTGCCGCAGGATCGCGCTCGAAGACACTCTGGATGTCCTCTTTCCAGCGAGAGCGTGTTTTCTCTGGTGATGTTTGCAACTGCTTTCCTGACCTGCAGATCCACCTCTAGGTGTCTCTTAAAATATTGGCACGAGGGGGGCAAATTATCCACAATCCCGCATAAATTACTAGGGTATTATGAAAAATGGTGAGAACTGGTCAGCGACGCATCGATTTCCCGCCCTGCATGGCACTCAGAATGCCGCGCAGAATATTGATCTCGTCCTTATCGGGTCTTGCGCGCTGAAACAGGCTGCGCAGGCGTCGCAGCAGCTTCTCAGACTGCCTGGGATCGGTGAACCCCACGTCATCCAGGGCCTGGGCCAGATGCTCGTGAAACCCCTGCATCATCTCGGCGGTGGCGAGATCTCTGGGAAGCTCGTTCTGATCAGACTCCCCTGCCAGGGAGGTCAGATAGACTTCATAACTCAAAACCTGGACGGCGGCGCCCAGGTTGAGAGAGCTGTACGCCTCATTGGTGGGGATATGTACGAGAAAATTACAGCGATCCAGTTCGTTATTGCTGAGCCCCGACTTCTCCCGGCCAAAGATCAGCGCGACCTCGCCCAGGGAAGATTCCTCTACCAGTTTCGCTGCTGACTCTCTTGGCGAAAGCACCGGCCAGGAGACGGTGCGGGGGCGCGCACTTGTCCCCACCACAAGCCTGCAGCCCTCCAGGGCGTCGTCGAGAGATTGATGGACAACGGCATTGGCCAGCAGGTCATCTGCCCCTGAGGCCCTTGAGGTCGCCTCCTCGCTGGGATATTGATGGGGGGTAACCAGGTGAAGCTGCGACAGGCACATGTTTTTCATCGCCCTTGCCGCTGCACCGATATTGCCTGGGTGGCTGGTATCCACCAGCACGATTCGTATCTGATTAAGCATGACGCGGAAGACTACCTGAAATACACCGCATTGTTGAGCCTCAGGGGTTGAATAGTTTTGAGTTTTTAGTGTTGAGTTTTGAGTTAAGGTGTGCGCTTAGCGCACGATTATTGTTACCCCTCCTCCCACGAGGGGGAGGAACAGGGACAAATATGATTCGTGAGCGTAGCGAACACGACAACTCAAAACTCAACACTAAAAACTCAAAATATTCACACCGCCGGCCATGGCAGATTATGGTGGGAATCAAGAAATAGTTTATCGCCACCCCCACATGCGGTATCCTCGCCGCCCATGAATCCAATGGTCACCATCGCAGTCAGGGCCGCCCGAGAGGCCGGTCGAATCATCACCCGTAACTTCAACCGGGTGGACCGCCTCACTATCGCCGACAAGGGCAAGAACGATTTTGTCACTGAGGTCGATCGTAATGCCGAGGCCGCGATTATCGCTGTACTGCGGGAGAAGTACCCTCACCACTCTATTCTGGCGGAAGAGAGCGGCAGCCACGACGGCAACGAATACCAGTGGATCATCGACCCCCTCGACGGCACCACCAACTTCCTGCATGGCGTACCCCAGTTTGCCGTCTCCATCGCTCTGAAGGTCAAAGGCCGGCTGGAGATCGGTGTGGTCTACGACCCCATCACAGAGGAGATGTACACCGCAAGCCGTGGCGAGGGCGCACTGCTCAACGACCGCAAGATTCGTGTCTCCAATCTCAAGGGGCTGGATGGCGCACTGCTGGGTACAGGCCTGCCCTAC
>JBNKMQ010000365.1:0-12913 GCA_050293225.1 Sedimenticolaceae bacterium | reverse complement strand
CCGCTACGGGCGGCCGGTCACCGAACTGCTCGCCGAAAGGGTGCCGATCACCATTCTGCTGAATGTGCTGAGCATTCCCATCGTCTATCTGCTGGCGCTGCTGGTGGGGGTACGCGCGGCTGTGCAACGGGGGCGCTCCTTCGATGTCAGCAGCGGCATGATCATGCTCGCGCTCTGGTCGGTGCCGACCATGCTCGCCGGTGTGTTGCTGATCGGTTTCTTCGCCAACGAGCAGTATTGGCGCTGGTTCCCCACCGCAGGATTGAGCGATCGCCAGGTACTGGACCAGGTCTTCATGCCCCACTGGTCGAGTCTATGGGATATTGCGCTGCTGTTTGCGCTGGTGACGGTGGCGATATCCCTGTTTCTGGCGCTGGGCCGGCTCGCCAACAGAAACATGAGGATCTCTTCTCTCGCTCTGGTGTGGGGGGTGTTGGGGCTGGCCATGGTCGATCAACTGCCCGAGGCTCAGCGCTCGCTGCCGCTATGGCTCGGCTTTCCCGCGGTCTACGCCCTGCTCGCGGCCTGGTTGGCGAGCAGTGATTACCGCCTGTTGCGTCAGCTCGGCTTTCTCATCACCGGACTGCTGGTGGGTACTTTGCTTGCCGTCCATTGGATGCAGGGGAGCTGGGTCAGGGGGTTTCTCATGGATAGATTCTGGCACCTGGCGCTGCCTGTGCTCTGTCTCTCCTATGGTGGTTTTGCCGGGCTGGCAAAGCTTACCCGGACCGCGGTGCTGGAGAATCTGCTCTCCGACTATGCGCGCACCGCCCGCGCCAAGGGGCTGGCCGAGGCGGTGGTGCTGTGGCGGCATGTGTTCCGCAACAGCCTGCTGCCGCTGATCACCGTCGCCGCGAGCCTGCTCCCCAGCCTGTTGGCGGGATCGGTCATCGTGGAGAGCATCTTCAGTATCGAGGGCATGGGTAAGCTGGCGGTGGAGGCGGTGCAGACCCGGGACCGGGAACTGGTGCTCTCGATCACCCTGATCGGCGGCTGTCTGACCCTGCTCGGTTACCTGCTGGCCGATATCCTCTATGCCCTGGCCGATCCGAGGGTGAGCTATGAGTGACGCGGTGAACAGGCGGCAGAGCTACTGGCGCAGGATCCTCGTCCAGACATTTGTTCGCTGGGGGGCGAGGTTGGGGCTGTTCTGGGTCGGGGTGCTCGCCCTGCTGGGGGTTTTCGCTCCCTTCCTCGCCAGCAGTTTTCCGCTGCTGCTGAGCCGCCAGGGGGAGATCAGCAGCCCGGTGCTGCACTTTCTGCAGCCGGTCGACGTGCTCTTTCTGGTCGGTTTCTTCACCCTGCTGCTGCTCTCTCCCTGGGGCATCACCCTGTTGCGTAAATTTCTGGTGATGGCCGCGGTGCTGGCGCTGGGTGCTCTGATCAGCTATCTCTGGGTCAAACCCCAGCAGCTGGTGATCTATGAGCAGTACCGTGTAGCAGAGGCCGCCGGTGAGTATGACTGGGTGATCCACGCACCTATACCCTATTCACCGAAAGACTACCAAAGGGACCGTGGCGATACCGGCCTGGAGGCGCCTCTGTCGCAGCACTCGCGTACTCACTGGTTCGGTACCGAGCAGAACGGCGCCGATGTGCTCAGCCGCATGATCCACGCCTCGAGGATCGCCCTGGGCATTGGTTTCGTGGCTACCGGCATCGCCATGTTGCTGGGTGTCATCATCGGTGGCCTGATGGGTTATTTCTTCGGCGTGGTGGATATCCTGGGGATGCGTCTGGTGGAGATCTTCGAGGCGGTGCCCACCCTGTTTCTGCTGCTCACCTTCGTCGCCTTTTTCGGTCGCAGTCTCTATATCATGATGGTGATCATCGGTATCACCAGCTGGCCGGGCTATGCACGCTACGTGCGCGCCGAATTCCTGCGTCTGCGCAAGCAGGATTTCGTCCAGGCGGCGGAGGCTGCCGGTCTGCCGCTGCCCTCGATCCTCTTCCGTCACATGCTGCCCAACGGCATGGGACCGGTGCTGGTGGCCGCCAGCTTTGGTGTCGCCTCGGCGATCCTGGCGGAGGCGACTCTGAGCTTCCTCGGCCTGGGTCTGGTAGACGACCCCTCCTGGGGTGAAATGTTGAACCAGGCGGTACAGTCCTCCAGCTTCAACTGGTGGATGGCGACCTTCCCCGGCGGCGCCATTTTCCTCACCGTCTTCGCCTACAACCTGATCGGTGAGTCCCTGCGCGACGCCATCGATCCCTATCTGAGCAAGTCGGGCTGATGTTGCTGCAAGTGAAAAATCTGCAGACCTGGTTTCGCCATCAGGCGCGAACCATCAAGGCGGTGGACGATGTCAGCTTTGAGATCGACCGGGGCGAGACCTTCTGCCTGGTGGGTGAGTCGGGCAGTGGCAAGTCGATCACGGCGCTTTCGATCATGCGCCTGTTACCCCAGTCGAATCTTGAGCAGCACCAGGGAGAGGTGTTGTTGCAACTGGAGGATCAACCCGCCGTCGATCTGACCCAACTGAAAGAGGGCGAGATGCGCCAGATCCGCGGTGGTCGTATCGCCATGATCTTCCAGGAGCCCATGAGCTCCCTCAATCCGGTCTTCACCATCGGTGAACAGATCCTGGAGGCGGTCCAGCTTCACTTTGCCGATTTGAGTGAGGATGAGGCCTGGCAACGGGTGATGCACTCCCTGCAGGAGGTTCAGCTACCCGATCCGGAGACCCGGGTACACAGCTACCCCCATCAACTCTCCGGCGGTCAGCGCCAGCGGGTGATGATCGCCATGGCCATGGCCTGTGAGCCCGATCTGCTGATTGCAGACGAGCCCACCACTGCACTGGATGTGACGGTGCAGCGGGAGATCCTGCGTCTGATGAAGGCGCTGCAGGAGCGCACCGGTATGGCGATCCTCTTCATCACCCACGACTTCGGTGTGGTGTCGGAGATCGCGGACCATGTGGGGGTGATGCAGAAGGGCAAGCTGGTGGAGACGGGAGAGACCGATCAGATCATCCATCGACCCCAGCACCCCTATACCCAGGCCCTTATCGCCGCCCTGCCGGAGAATCTGGCAAGGCATGAGCGGCATGAGGTGGCTATCAATGAAGCTCCGATCATCCGACTGAAGCAGTTTCAGATCCACTTCCCGGTGCGCAAGGGGCTGTTTCGTCGGGTGGTGGATCAGGTGAAGGCGGTGGACGGCGTCGATCTCGATATCCGGCGGGGAGAGATATTGGCCCTGGTCGGGGAGTCGGGTAGCGGCAAGACAACATTGGGTAGGGGCATCCTGCGCCTGACCGAGCCCACCGGGGGACAGGTCGATTTCGATGGTACAGAGATTACCGGTCTGAAGCGCTCCCAGCTGCGCAGCTTTCGCCGCAACATGCAGATCATCTTCCAGGACCCGATCTCCTCCCTGAATCCACGTCTCAGTATCGCCGGTATCATCACCGAACCGATGAAGGTCCACGGCATCGGCGAGAACCAGGAGGAGCGGATTGAGATCGCCCGCGATCTGTTGGGGCAGGTGCAGATGGAGGCGGACAGCCTCTGGCGCTATCCCCACGAGTTCTCTGGTGGCCAGAGACAGCGTATCGGCATCGCCCGGGCCCTCTCCCTCGATCCCTCCTTTATCGTCTGTGATGAGATCACCAGTGCGCTGGATGTCTCGGTGCAGGCGGAGATCCTGCGTATGCTGCTCGATCTGAAACGGCAGCGGGGTCTGACCCTGCTCTTCATTACCCACAACATCGGCGTGGTGGAGTTCGTCAGTGACCAGACGGCAGTGATGCACCGGGGGCGGATTATCGAGATGGGCAAGACCTCGGATATCGTCAACCGGCCGCAACACGACTACACCAAGCAGCTCATCGCTGCGGTTCCCCGGGTGCCGGTCTGATGTCTCAGAAAGAGTGAAACGGCAGTGAGACATTGAGCGCAGAGCTACTCACTATTCGTGAATTGCAGATCGGTCTGCAACGGCCCGATCAGGATCTCAGTCTGGTAAATGGCATCGACCTGCAGATCCAGGCTGGAGAGACTCTTGCCCTGGTGGGAGAGTCGGGTTGTGGCAAGTCGATTACCGCCCTCGCGCTGATGAGGCTGTTACCCCCTGGTTGTCGGCAACTGGCAGGTGAGATCGAATTCGAAGGCAGAGATCTCGGTCTGCTGAGTGAAGAGGAGATGCGCCAACTGCGTGGTGGCGGCATCGGGATGATCTTTCAAGAACCCATGACCTCTCTCAATCCGGTAATGCGTATCGGCAGCCAGATTGCCGAGTCGGTGCGTCTGCACGACCGGCCGAAAGGCAAGATTAAGGATCGGGTGATCGAGCTGTTGACGGCAGTCGGTATCCCCGATCCGGAAAAGCGGGCCAAGGCCTATCCCCATCAGCTCTCTGGCGGTATGAAGCAGCGGGTGATGATCGCCATGGCCTTGGCGGGTCGCCCCAAATTGCTCATCGCCGACGAGCCGACGACGGCTCTGGATGTCACCACCCAGGCTCAGGTGCTCAGGTTACTGAAGGATCTGCAGCGTGAGACGGGGATGGCGATCCTCCTCATCACCCACGACCTGGGAGTTGTGGCGGAGACGGCGCAGAGGCTGGCTGTGATGTATGCAGGACAGATCGTCGAGACTACCGGCATCAGCGAGTTTTTCCGTCAGCCCAAGCATCCCTATGGACGTATGTTACTGCAGGCGCTACCGAACGGGCAGCGTAGGGATCTGAAATTGACAGCCATCCCGGGCAATGTGCCATCCATAGGTAATAACATGCCGGGATGTCGTTTCGAACAGAGATGCGATATGAGGATGCGTCACTGCTATTACGAGGTCCCAGGATGGCGGGAGTTGGATGGTGGGGGCGGTGTCCGTTGTCATCTCTATGCCGGGGCGCCGGTCTCTGTCGAGAGGGAGGCGAGGTCGATTTCCGATGCCAGTTCCCACTCGGTTTCTGATGCTGAAGCCCTGCTGGAGGTGAGAGACCTCAGGGTTCACTTTCCTCTCAAAAGTGGCTTTAGGCGCTGGGTGAAGAGCCATGTCCATGCTGTGGATGGAATTGATCTCAAGCTGCATAAGGGGAGAACACTGGCCTTGGTGGGTGAGTCGGGCTCTGGAAAAAGCACGGTAGGCAAGGCGCTGCTGCAACTGATTACGACAACAGATGGAGAGGTGCTGTTCGAAAACCAGGAGCTGAGCCAGATGTGCGAGACCGATCTGCGGCAATGGCGTGGGGAGATGCAGATTATCTTCCAGGACCCGTTGGCGGCGATGAACCCGCGACTGCCGGTGGATGCAATTATCGACGAGGGCTTGCGCGCCCAGGGTGGCTACTCCAAGAGAGAGAGGAGGGCTCGAGTTGAGCGGCTGCTTGGTCAGGTGGGACTGCCGCCGGAATCCGCCGACCGCTATCCCCATGAGTTCTCTGGCGGACAAAGACAACGCATTTGTATCGCCAGAGCGCTGGCAGTCGAGCCAAAGCTGATCGTCTGTGACGAACCCACCAGCGCCCTGGATGTCTCAGTGCAGGCGCAGATTCTCAATCTGCTGAAAGATCTACAGCACGAGCTGGGACTCTCCTATCTCTTTATCAGTCATGACATCTCGGTGGTGGCCTACCAGGCGGATGAGGTGGCAGTTATGTACCTTGGACGGATCGTCGAGAGTGGGCATGTGGAGGAGGTCTTAAACAAACCTGCTCATCCCTATACCCGGGCGCTGCTCTCAGCTGTGCCGGTGCCCGATCCTGGATTGAAGCGGGAGGTGATCCAGCTCTTCGGTGAGATGCCGTCGCCGGTGAATCCACCCAAGGGTTGTCATTTTCATCCCCGTTGTGCAGAGGCATCCGCGCATTGCCGGGTGGAATATCCACAGAGCGTGCACCTCAGCCCCAGTCATCAGGTCTCCTGTCATCTCATGATCGATAGTGATCATGATTCCTTGGTGTAAGGGCGTGAATGTGGGAGCCGGGTCAGCCACGGTTGAAACATTGTTTGCTGTTCAAGATGTGGTTGGCGCAAAGATACCTCGCCCAATTTTATTCTATTCTCCCTCCACTCTGTTGACACTAGGTAGTATCTTTTACCTCGGTGTCTTCCTCGGTACAGTGGGAGGCGCCTCATGCTTGGTTAGCGGTATAAAAACTCTGTTGATCGCTGGCGTGACAATGGGGTTGATCATGTTGGTCTGGATTTGTACGACTGGGATTCTCGATCTATTTCCTGTTGTTATAATTTCATCGGACCTATACCCTCTGATTAAACCCTTGTTGGAAATTGCCTGAAAAGGATGTGCCAAATTGCCAAGTATCTATGATCTTAAGCCTCGTTTTCAGGCTCTGTTGAGACCACTAAACGCGACATTGGTCGGTTTCGGCATCAGCGCGAATATGGTCACGCTGGCCGCTTTGATTGTCTCTCTGCTCTTGGGTCTTGCGCTTACCTTCGATCCGCAAAACCGATTATGGCTACTCCTGATGCCTGTCTGGCTGTTTCTGCGTATGGCGCTCAATGCCATCGATGGCATGCTGGCGCGGGAGCACAATATGCAGAGTCGGCTTGGCGCGCTGCTGAATGAGATGGGGGATGTACTCTCGGATGCGGCCCTCTATCTTCCTCTGGCACTGATTCCCGGCATATCGGCAGTGGCTGTTGTGATCATTGTACTGCTGGCGGTGATGGTGGAGATGGTCGGTGTGGTCTCTGTGCAGATCGGAGGGTCGAGACGTTACGACGGGCCATTCGGTAAAAGCGATCGTGCCTTTGCATTCGGGTTTATCTGTCTGCTGTTGGGACTCGGTCTTGCACCAGGAAGCTGGAGCAACTGGCTGCTGTGGGCGCTGGTGGTGGCCAGTCTGCTGACCCTGGTCAACCGGGGGCGTCAGGCGCTGAAGGAGCATGCCGGTGTTTAACCATCTTGAACCCCCCATGATCTGGTCTCTGGGTGGACTCTATCTGCTGCTTATCATTGCCAGCGTGATTGCCAATCTGCTCAAAATGCAGCAACCGGAAAAGCATGCGGAGCTGGTTGCACGGGTCAACTCCTGGTGGGTGATGATCCTGATCTTCAGTCTGGCCATCATCATCAGCACCCGCTTGGCGATTATTCTGTTTGCTCTGATCTCGTTTCTTGCCCTGAAAGAGTATCTGGCCATGATCACCACCCGGCGCGCCGATCGGCGGGTGGTCTTCTGGGCCTTTGTTGCCATTCCGTTGCAGTTCTACTGGGTTGCTATCGGCTGGTATGGGATGTTCATTATCTTTATTCCGGTCTATCTCTCACTGCTGATCCCCGCCCGCATGGCCATGATCGGTGAGACCCAGGGCTTCCTCAAGGCCGCCGGCACATTGCACTGGGGGCTGATGATGACGGTATTCAGCGTCAGCCATGCCGCCTATCTGCTCGCCTTGCCGGATAATCCGGCTGCACCTGCCGGTGGTGCGGGTCTGCTCTTCTATCTGGTGTTTCTCTCGCAGTTCAATGATGTGGCCCAGTACACCTGGGGTAAGCTCTTCGGTAAGCATCCGGTGGTGCCCAAGGTCAGTCCGAAGAAGACCGTTGAGGGTTTGCTGGGAGGTGTTCTCACAACGACTTTGATCGGCTGGTTGATCGCACCCTACCTCACCCCTCTGTCGGGTTGGTGGGCCCTGTTGGCGGGTTTGATTATCGGGCTCTCCGGCTTCTTTGGCGACGTGGTGATCTCTGCTGTTAAACGGGATATTGGGGTCAAGGACAGCGGCAATTTAATTCCAGGACACGGGGGGATCATGGATCGCATCGACAGCCTTACCTTCACCGCTCCTCTGTTTTTTCACTATCTCTACTACCTGCACTACTGACGTGATGAGCCGACTCCTTCAGCTGATCTTTTTTTTCCTGTTAGTGCGCCCGGTGCTGTTGCTCTTGCTCGGTTTTAATGTACGTCATCGGGAGCGTCTGCCCCAGTCAGGACCGGCTATCATCATCGCCAATCACAACAGCCATCTCGACACCTTGGCGCTGATGTCGCTCTACCCTTTGCGCCAGCTCTATCGCCTGAGACCGGTGGCGGCGATGGACTACTTTTTGCGTAACCCGCTGTTGGCCTGGTTTGCGACCCGGATTATCCGCATCATCCCCCTGCGCAGGAAACTCAAGGCCGGTGAGGGAGATCCCCTGGCCGAGGCCGTGGCTGCCCTGCAGCGGGGGGAGATTCTGATCCTGTTCCCCGAGGGGACCCGTGGTGAGCCGGAACAGATGGGGGAACTCAAAACAGGGATTGCTCACCTGGCACGAAGAATCCCCGAGGTGCCGGTTGTGCCGGTCTACCTGCATGGCCTGGGTATGGCGCTGCCAAAAGGTGAGGCGCTGCTGGTGCCATTTTTCTGTGATGTCTTTGTCGGTCTGCCATTCATCTGGACAGGAGACAGGGCCTCTTTCATGCAGCAGGTGAATGGCGCAATGAAAAGGCTGGCAGAAGAGGGTGGCTTTTCTGAATGGAAGTGACCAGGTAAGCCTGCATCCTATGCGGTCAACTTTAGTATAACGGTTAGAGTTATTTTTCTATGATCTGTAACTGAATCGAATCATTCGGGATTTTGCACGTCATTTTTTATTTGGTTTAGATTTGTCATGTATTGAAGCTATTGCTTCTTTTATGAGTTAAATTCAGCGTTGTCAGATCTCAATGCCAACTGATAACTACAGTTATACGAGAACCTCCATATCCGCATATTCTCAATCCTCTTGTTTTTGTAATCAGAGATTTTCGTATGTTTGATTCAATAAGTACTAAAACTATCTCCAGATTATAAGTCATAAGGGAAATATGTTTTTTGATTGATTTAAGTTGAGGACTTTTTAAATGCAAGAGTTGCAAAGCATATTTAAAGGCAGAGTGGTACCAAAGACATTGGTAGATTTATATTGTTTTAGTGGGAATTGTGAAGAAGAGTATGCTGAAGGATTTGGCATTATTCCAGAATATGACCTGTGTGATCATTTATACGCTGACGATACTGTTTTTTCTTCAAGAATTATAGAGTTCGCTCATGGTGATGTAGATTCAGTTAGTTCATATGCGTTGTGGGTGCCTGATGGTGTAACAGATTGTGAGGATATGCCGGTTGTATTTTTAGACAGCGGGTCAGGTGTTAACTTGATCTCATCTAATCTGAAAGAGTTCTTGGTTGTCTTAAGTTATGATGTTGCTTGCGATGGCGACTTTTATTATAAAGATTGCGATGCATATGATTCGAGCCCCTGCCATGACTTGTATGTAAAGTGGTTAATTGACGAGATGGGGCTGAATCCCGTATCTGGGTGTGTCGAAAATAAAGACAAAGGCTATCATGAGGTAAAAGAGATCACCGAAAGAGCAAAGGAACGATTCGGTGATGAACTTAATCGGTGGCTACATGGGATTGAGGCCGAGGATACGGATAGTGTCCAAGGTGAGAATATTGATACGCGTGGGATAGAGGTGCCCGGGTTTTCCGTCGACAGTTTAGATGATTTGATTGATCTGCTTTATTTGTCAATGGAGGATCACAAAGTACTTGGTGCTCTTGATGCGCTTGGTTTAGGAAGGCCTGTCTTGGACGGGAATTACCTAAAAGAAGAGGAGATATATATATCGGATGAAGATGAGAGTGTATTTGTGCGCTTTGCGGATCAAGAATCAAGAGAAAAAACCAGCTTGCGTAGGCCGCCCTCTTTAGTGACGATTAGCGTTTCCAAAAATGCCACTCTTAAGTTGCCATTTGGGATAACCTTTGCTGATAGTTATAGGGATATTGTGAAAAAAATCGGTAAAGAGGCGGAGTATCAGCATTGTATTTCTGATGAGATGAAGATATGGATTTTAGAGACGCCACTCAAACATGAAAAGTATGAGTTCGAAGTTTGGTTTGATGATGAAGACGCCTTGGATGGTATGTTGTCACTGGGGATATCTAAAGAGAATGTTGAAAATAGAGTAGAGAATGAGGTGAAAAATAATTGAAGCGGGGTCAGAATAGAATGGCATCTGCCCCACCGGAATGGTTTAAGTAAGTGCCATTCTATTCTGGCCAAACAACTTCCGCGCAGTCTTTTGCGCTTGCTCATTAAGACATGTGCTGTCCCCCATTTATAGAAAAATCAGAACCGGTTACATAACCGCAATTCTCGCTGCAGAGAAAGGCCACCGCCTTACCGATCTCTTCCGGTTGACCCAGGCGGCCGACGGGGATCATCTTGATGATCTTGTCGAGGACCTCCTGGGGAATCTTGGTCACCATGGGGGTGGCGACATAGCCGGGTGAGACGGTGTTGACGGTGATTCCTTTTGCCGCCACCTCCTGCGCCAGGGCCTTGGTGAAGCCGTGGATACCGGCTTTGGCGGCGGAGTAGTTACACTGGCCGAACTGACCCTTCTGGGCATTCACTGAGGAGATATTGACGATACGCCCGAAGCCCTTGTCGAGCATTGGGTTGATCACCAGCCGGGTCATATGGAACATGCTGTCGAGGTTGGCGCTGAGTACCTGATCCCATTGCTCCCAGCTCATTTTGCGAAAGGTGCCGTCCCGGGTGATGCCGGCGTTATTGATCAGGATATCCACCGTCCCTCCGGCAATCTCCTGCACCTTGTCTACGCAGGCCTCACAGGATGCGGCATCGGTGACATCACCATAGGCGACCAGCATCTCATAGCCGTCCTGCTTCTGTTCATCCTGCCAGGCCTTGGCCTTGTCGTGGTTGCCGCCGGCGTTGTATCCGGCGACGACTTTAATGCCGTCGTCGGCCAGGGCGCGACAGATGGCGGTACCTATTCCACCGGTGCCGCCGGTGACCAGTGCGATCTTTTGGGTCATACTTCTCTCCTCGGTTTTGATTGTAATATGTACACACGAAATTTAGGGTCAATGTCCTTTAGATCGTAAGTAAATCAATTTCTATCGAATGGTACGGTCAGGGCGTCTGGCCTGAATTGGTTTATTAGGATCTGCCCAATGACTGACCACCCTGGGATTAAGGATAGTCATTATCTGTAAAAATTTGTCCCTTTGCCGTTTTGATGTCATGGGAATTTCGCTATTCTTGGTCTATCTATGCGTATGACAATCCAGACCAAACTGTTTTTAAGCCACTTTGCCGCGATAATTCTCGTCTCCGGCAGTGTTGGAACCTATTTCTACCAAAGCGCCATCGACAACCTGAACCAAGCGCTCAGGTCGAGGCTGCAGAACAGTGCGGCGCTGGTCAGCCAGGGATTGGGAGATATCGACCTTGATCCCATTAAAGAGGAGAAGGATCAGGCGCTGCCGGTCTATCAGCAAGGGGTGGCCCTGCTACGGGAGTTCGTCAGGGCCAATCCCGACATCGCCTTTATCTACGTCATGCGTCGGGAGGAGAAGGGTCCGGTCTTTATCCTCGATTCCGATACCGACGAACCGGCATTGCCGGGAGAACTGTATAAGGAAGACGTGCCCTCGCTGACGGAGGGATTCCTGCGTCCATCGGTGGACAATGATATAACCAGCGACCGCTGGGGGAGCTTTCTCTCCGGCTACTCCCCCCTTGATGCGGGAGAAAAAACCTATCTGGTGGGCATAGATATGTATGCCAATGAGGTGGAGTCAAAGCTCGTTCAGATCCGGTTGACAGGCGTTCTCTCCTTCGCATTCTCACTCATTCTGGCGATGATTTTCAGTCGTTATCTGAGTGCCAACTTTACCCGGCGAATTGTGGCGCTGAATGATCGCGTCTCTGCAATCGTGCCGGAAGAAAAATCGCAGCCGCCGAGAGATAACGGCGATGAGCTGCACCAGCTTTCACAATCCTTTGACCAGATGACGCATCGCTTGGAGGCCAAACGTCAGCAGGTTGAACAGAGCCGGTTGGAGTTGCTTCAAGCCCATGACAAGCTTGAGGAGCGGGTGACCGACAGAACTTCCCAGTTACTGCAGGCCAACCAGAAACTGCGGGAGGAGATCAGTGAGCGCAAACGGGTCGAGACGATGCTGGAGGAGCTCTCCAGGACCGACTATCTTACCGGTATCCTAAATCGGCGCGCTATAACCCAACGTCTGGAAGAGCTCGCCGGGAGTGTCACCGAAGCATCAGAAAGCTTCTGTATCATCCTGCTCGATCTGGATCACTTCAAGCTGATCAACGACAGCTATGGACATGATGTGGGGGATCAGACCCTTAAACATGCGGTAGAGCGACTCAGACACGGTATTCGTGAGAGCGATCTTCTGGGCCGCTGGGGAGGGGAGGAGTTTCTTGTCATGCTGCCCCGTACCAGTCTGTCAGAGGCGCAAGGGCTGGCGGAGCGACTATGCAAAAGCCTGGCCGGCAGCCGCATGGAGTCCGATGGTCAATCAGTTGCGATCACGGGTAGTTTTGGTGTCGCCGATTTCCGACCAGGCAAGGAGAACCTTGACGATTGTCTTAAGCGGGCCGACGATGCCCTCTACCAGGCGAAGAGCAGTGGACGTAACCGTATCATTGTCGCCAGCGACGAGTTGGCCTGAGCAGATTGAACAGGAGTTGCTGTGTCCATCAATTGGCAGAAAACCTATGCCGCCATCTGGCGTTCCCGCAAGGGATATCTGAGACCCGTTACCCATGTCGACAGTATCAACTTCGATCAACTGGTAGGCATAGACGAGCAGAAAACAGCACTGGTGAGGAACACCGAGCGTTTTCTTAATGATACTGGAGCTAATAATGCCCTGCTCTGGGGCAGCCGTGGGAGCGGTAAGTCGTCTCTAGTAAAAGCAATATTGAATCGCTACAAGGAGAAGGGGCTGCGCATGATTCAGGTCGACCGCAACGATCTGATCGAGCTGCCGGAGATAGTCGATGAACTTCGTGAACTGCCGTTCCGCTTCATCATCTTCTGCGACGACCTTAGCTTTGAGACAGGAGAGTCATCCTATCGTGCTTTGAAGAGTGTCCTGGATGGTTCTATCGAAGCGCC
>JBNKMQ010000364.1:0-6568 GCA_050293225.1 Sedimenticolaceae bacterium | reverse complement strand
CTTATACATAACGCGTTTGAGTAAGAGGTGATCCCGGCAATTGCCGGGATCACCTCTTACTCAAACGCGTTATGTATAAGTTATGTTACTTGGCGATCTGGTTCGCCTCGGCTTTGCTGCCGGTTGCATCGGCAGAGACGGGAGGATCCATCGGCTCCGCACCAGGATACGGCAAGCTCCCCTACCCGTTGCCTGAGATAGGCAGTTACCAGCTACCTCCCCTGGGAGAGGCCGCTAATGGAGAGGTGTTGGATAAAAGCGGCGAGACCGTACAACTGCACGATCTCTTTGCTGACAAATATGTCCTGCTCGCCTTCATCTACAGCAGCTGCAACGATGTTAACGGCTGTCCTCTCAGCTCCCATGTCTTCTACCAGATCAAACGGGCTATGAAGGGCGATCCACTGCTGGCTGATCGATTGCAACTGGTCAGTCTCAGCTTTGATCCGGCCAACGACACGCCGAAGGTGATGCAGCTCTACGGCAACAACTTCCGCTATGCCGGGAATCTGGGTGAGTGGCAGTTCATCACCACCGCCTCACAGGATAAACTTCAGCCGATCCTCAACGCCTATAATCAGGAGATCGTTCGGGAGGTCGGTGCCGATGGCAAGGCGAGTGTGGGATTCAGCCATGTGTTGCGGGTCTTCCTCATCGACCCGGAAAAAAAGATCCGCAATATCTACAGTGTCGATTTTCTGCATCAGGATCTGCTCATCAACGATGTGAAGACCCTGATGGCACAAGAGACGGATAGGGGTGAGATGTTAAACACCGCCCTCGATCCCTCTACAACAACCCGGCTCTCCAAACCGGGGGATGACAAACAGGGTTACGAGTCCGATAGCTATACCACCCGTTCCCTTGATCTTGAGTTGCGCAGGGGGCAAGCCGCAGACCTCATGGCGATGGTGGAGAAGCCGCCGCTTGGTCTGCCGCCGGTGCCGGTACCGGACTCAAATCCATTGACCCGGGAAAAGATAGCACTCGGTCGTAAGCTCTTCTACGACCGCCGCCTCTCTCTTAACGATACCTTCTCCTGTGCCATGTGCCATGTGCCGGAGCAGGGCTTCACCAACAATGAGCTGGCGATGGCAGTTGGCACTGAGGGACGCAGTGTGCGGCGTAACTCACCCACCATCTACAATATCGCCTACGCCGAGCTGTTGTTTCATGACGGTCGTGAAGAGAATCTGGAACAACAGGTCTGGGGACCCCTGTTGGCGAAGAACGAGATGGCCAATCCTTCGATAGGTTATGTGCTGACGAAGATCAGAGAGATCGATGATTACAGAGGAATGTTCGAGGCCGCCTTCGACGGCAAGGGGGTCAGCATGGAGACCCTGGGCATGGCATTGGCCAGTTATCAACGAACTCTGGTCTCTGCTGATTCATCCTTCGATCGTTGGTACTACGCTGGTGAAAGTGCCGCGCTGTCGGACTCGGCTCAGCGTGGTTTAAAACTCTTTCGAGGTAAAGCGCGTTGCGCCGCCTGCCATACTATCGGAGAGCAGGCGGCGCTCTTTTTTGACAACCAACTGCACAACACCGGTATCGGCTACCGGGAGTCGATGGGGATCTTCCCTGAGAAAGAACGTGTGACTATCGCACCAGGGGTAACCATCGATATCGATAGATCCATCATCGACCAGGTGGGAGAGAAGCCTCCCACCGATGTGGGGCGCTATGAGGTGACACAGAACCCCCACGACCGCTGGAAATACAGGACACCGAGCCTGCGCAATATAGCGTTGACTGCACCCTATATGCATAACGGCAGTCTCGCCACGCTGGCGGAGGTGGTGGCGTTTTATGATCAGGGAGGCGTAGAGAATGAGTTACTCGATCCCTTGATCAAACCCCTGCATCTGAATCAGCAGGAGCAGGCTGACCTCGTGGCCTTCCTCAACGCCTTGACGGGAAGCAATGTGGATACCCTGGTCTCTGACGCCTTCGCCGTTCCGGTGGGGGATATCGGCAAGGGAGATCCGAATTGGGTCCATGGCACTGAGGTGGAGGTTCGCTGAATGAAACACCTTTTCAAGGGGCTGCTGGTTGTTTGGCTTCTGTTGTTCTCTTTCATGCTGTCGGCACAAGAGCGTCTCGATACGATAGGTGGCGACTTTCAGTTGATCGATCATAAGAATCAACCCTTCGAACTCAGTCAACTTGAGGGTAAGTTGGTACTGCTCTTTTTTGGCTACACCTACTGTCCCGATATCTGTCCCACCGAACTGGCCAATATAGCGGCGGTGTTCGATGCCTTAGGCGATCAGGCGGAGAGGGTTCAAGGCCTGTTTGTCTCGCTTGATCCTGAGCACGATAGGCCGGAGGTGCTGGCGAACTATGTCAGCTATTTCAATCCGGACATGCTGGGCCTGACCGGCAGCCAGGCGAAGATTGATCGGGTGGCGCAACAGTATCGGGTCAGCTACCAAAGGCATGAGAGAGCGGATGGCGGCTATAGTCTCGACCACTCCGCCAATCTCTATCTGATCGACGCAAAAGGGGAACTCGCTGCTGTGGTGCCCTATGGGCTGCCGCCTGAGCATGTGCTTGAGATGGTACAGGGGATGTTGGCTGAAACTCCTATTGAGAGCGGTCATAAGGCGGCCGCAGTAGGTAACTGAAATAATTCTTAGCTGAGTGATGGATAAATCAAAGGATCAATAGGTGATTTGTAATGAAGGTGAATTGGATGAAAAGAAAAGTGTGCTTTGGTCTGTTACTGAGTCTGCTGTTAGTCGCTGCAGGTTTTACCCAGGCGGCTGACCCGATTGATGACTCCGCCGCCCTCAACGGCGTGAAAGAGACCAAGAGCGTCTTCCTGATCGACTTCACCAATCCCCGCAAGACCGCCTTCTATCTCGATATTATTCGCGGTACCCACGAGGGCCTGGTTAGGCAGGGCGTCACTCCCAACATGGTATTGGTCTTTATCGGTGAGACGGTGCGTTATCTCTCCACCGAGCCGGACGATCTGCTGGCGATGGAGTCTGAAGAAGAGCTGGCATCCATCGCTGCAACAGTCAAAGTGTTAAAGGCAAAGGGGGTTCGCATGGAGGTCTGTGCCATCGCCAATCGGGTATTCAAAGTAAAAAATGAAACCATCCTGCCGGAGATGGATGTGGTGGGGGATGGCTTTATCTCTCTGATCGGCTGGCAGACCCAGGGGCATAAACTGGTGCCGATTTTTTAAGCTAGGGTTGGCGTCAGAAGCGAACCACCGCTTCGCCACTCTTCTCGATCCAGCCGTGGATCATCTTCTTGGTGGTCAGGCCGCTGGAGCAGTTGCCCTCCCGATCGATGACGATGACGCCGCCGCGGCCTTTGACTTTGCGGCGGAGATACTCGATGCCCGCCTCTGTGGCCTGTTCGCCATCCATCCCCTGCATGAACATGAAGTCGGAGATGGTCTTGCCGATGAGTGTGCGCATGAAGTCTTCGCCATAGCCGGTGGCGGAGACGGCGCAGGTTTCGTTGTCGGCCCAGACACCGGCGCCGACGATGGGAGAGTCTCCCACCCGTCCCATGCGCTTATTGACGATGCCGCCGGTGGAGGTGGCGGCGGCCAGATTGCCTTCGGCATCCCGCGCCACGGCGCCGATGGTGCCGTACTTCTGATCCTCGGCGGACTCGTCAGAGTCGTCGTGGTCGAGCATGATCTTGTGTTGCAGGCGGGCCTTCTTCAGCTGCTCCACCCGGTCGGGGGTGAAGAAATAGTCGTCCGGCTCGCGAGTCATTCCGCAGTGGTCGGCGAAGCGCATGGCCCCCTCGGAGATGAGCATCACGTGTTCGCTCTCGGTCATCACATAACGGGCCAGTTGAATCGGATTGGCGATGTTCTCGACCGCAGCGACGCCGCCGGCGGAGAGATCACGGCCATCCATGATGGCGGCATCCATCTCTACCTTGCCATATTCGTTCAGTACTGAGCCGCAACCGGCATTGAAGACCGGGTCATCCTCCAGCAGGGATGCGCAGGTCTCCACCGCCTGCAGGGCTGAACCGCCCAGCTCCATGACCTCACGGCCAAATTCCAGAATGCGACGAATACTCTCCAGATAGCGAACTGCGGTCTTGTGATCCTTGACGTTGTCGAGCGCCCCCGCGCCCCCGTGCACCATAATCGAATAGTGACCCTGCTGGCCCATATAAAAAATCCTGAACTGTATAAGGCCTGTTGGCCATGCTGGCGGTTAATTTTCGTTGAGTGGGATTGAGCCGAATGGCACTAACTTAATATAGATTTCAATAATTCCGTCATTCCGGCGCAGGCCGGAATCCAGGAATACCCGCACCATCGAGCATTCTGGATCCCGGCCTGCGCCGGGATGACGGTGTTTCATAGCTTAAGTAAGTGCTATTCGGATTGAGCCGGGACTTCAGTGTCGCGATCATCTTATCCTGATAGTCATGGGAACCGGCGATCAGCAGCATCAGCTTGCCTGCGAGTATGGTTCCCCAGTTGACCATGATGACACCCTCTTTTGTCTCGGCATTGTACTCCACATCTTTGAGGTCGATATCGCACAGTCTACGATAACTGGTGGAGAAGGATACAGCGCTCCATTCAGGGATACCCATCTTGAAGGCGATCATGGTGGGATAGGAGGCGCCGTTGAAGCGGGGATTGCATTCGATGGCGGGGAAGCGTAATCCCTGTCCGGTCTGGGCCACGGCTACATCGAAGGCGAAGATGCCCTGCATGCCTCTGTCTTTCATCCACTCCGCCATGGGCTCGATGACTTCCCAGGGCTCGAAACTGGCGGGATAGCGATTGCCCTGGTGGGCGAAGCCGTCGAGGATCTGTTCGCTGGCGGCCAGGCGGATCAGCTGGTGGTCGGCGATCAGGTATTGCATGTTGAGGAAGCTCTCGGCGATCACCTCCTCCTGCAGCTGCACCGGTACGCCATCTTCGAAACGCTCGATGGCGGATCTGAGTTCATCCGGGTTCTCACAGCGATAGATACCGACGCCGGAGACAGAGATCGCCGCCTTGAGATAACAGGGATAGACCGCTTCCCGGATGTCGGCAGCGGTGATTTCACTGGCACTGTCGTAGCAGTGGGTCAGGGGTACATCCACCCCCAGTTGATTGGCCAGGGTCATGAAATTGTTTTTCGAGTTGATGAACTCGACGGTCTCCAGCCAGGCGTCGTCACCCCAGTTGCGGCACTCCTCGGGGCCGAAGAAGAAGACCGAGGGTTTATGTCCCGCGTGTCTCGCCAGGTGGCTTAGATCGAGGTTCCAGATTACGTTGTGGCTGTGTTCCAGTCCCACCCGCAGGTAGTGCCGGGAGATGTCGCTCCACAAATCCCGCAGGTCGGGATGGAGTTGAATAATATCCCCAGGCTCGGAAAAACCCAGCGCTCGGCCGGAGAAGAGATGGTTGCCCACCACCCCTTCGGCAGTGCAGTTCATGATGTCGTGGTTGATCACATAACGGCTTTCGGGATGGGTCTTTAGCTTGAGTACGGCTGACATTGTAATCCTCCTCGAAGCTGTCTGGTTTTGACAGCTGGATCTAGGAGACATGCAGAAATCAGACCAGGCCTAATCCCTTGATTTTTTGGTGTTTCACGCACCATGCTGGCGCAGCACCCCCTGGGAGAGGGTGTTCTCGCTCGTCATTGGTGCGTATACAGCTTTTGAGAGTTGTTATTGAACTACGGAGGTTGTGGTGATGGCGAAGGGGGCGTTGCCACTGGATGTAAATGCTTGTCCAGTAATTGTCGATAGCGCGCCGCTGGTTCCATCAATCTGGTAGGCAGAGATGTCGTTTGACGTCCTGTTGGCTACGTAGACGAATTGACCAGTGGCATCGATAGTGATCGATTGAGGATCTATGCCTGTTGAAATCGTATTGCCAGAGGTTAGTTCTCCACTGCTTTGGTTAATGCTATAGGTCAGTACATTGTTTGAGGTCAGGTTCGCTACATACACATACTTGCCGAGAGGATCGACGGCGATGGAGATGGGGCCATTGCCCGCGGTATAGGGAGATCCCGACAGTTCACTCAGCATGCCCGTATAGGGATCAATGGAAAAAGCTGAGACAAAGAAACCACTTCCGCTGACAAAGGCTGTATTTGCGACATAAGCAAAACGTCCGCTGGGATCGATATCAATGGAGACAGGTCCGTTCCCGGCGGGGGTCGTACCAATAGGTGTCAGCTCTCCGCTTTGAGGGTCGATGGAAAATGCGGAGATGTCATCCGTGGTCAAATTGGTTGTATAGGCAAATCTCCCGGTGGGATCGACGGTAATCGACCATGGATTATCACCGGCAGTGTATGGAGAGCCGGAGAGGAGAGAGAGTGCTCCTGTGCTGGAGTCTATGGTATAGCCAGCAACTACATCGGTGGAGATCGCGGCGTAGGCAAAGCGTCCAGATGGGTCGATAGCGATCGACTGAGGGCCAGTCTGCGGGCCTGTGGGACTAGTCTCGATGTCGAAGGGTGAGCCTGATATCTCGGATAGCGCGCCGTTACTCTGATTTATACTGAAGACGGAGATGTTGTCTGTGTTGCGGTTGGCAACATAGGTAAAAGCGCCTTGGGGGGCC
>JBNKMQ010000363.1:0-4838 GCA_050293225.1 Sedimenticolaceae bacterium | reverse complement strand
ATAGGAAAGAGATCATACGTCCACTTTTCTATAGGCGATAGATGGAAGGTGTAGATAGTGTGTTTGTCTCTGTATGTTGTGCATGTGAAATTGGAATTTGTTATTAGCCTACATTAAGTGAGTCAATAGTCGTAATTCTCTGCGCGCAGAAGCGGTGCATTTTTGCGGCAATATGTCGGTCCCTGACTTGTTCAGAGGTTCCCTATAAATGATGTTAGAAATATACTAGCAGTAGTCATCTCCTAATCTCCCCCAGAAATTGCCTTATTGCTAACAACCAATTTAACCAATCTGATATTTTAGTTTAACTTCTGCCTCGCGGTTAAATCCAAAGAATAAACCATGGATTTAAAAAAAACGGCATGTCTCCTTGTGAAGACATGCCGTATATTTATTAGTTACAGTCTTGTTTGTTACGAGACTTTAAATCGTCCGACCAGCTGACTGATCAGATTTGATATCTGAGACAACTCTTGCCCAGTCTTATCGGTTTGCAGAGTTGCTTGCTTGTTCTGTTGAGAGAGATCCCTGACATGGACAGTATTTCTCTCGATCTCTTCCGATACAGCACCTTGCTCTTCAGCAGCACTGGCGATATCGATATTCATGTCTCTGATCTCTGATACCGATTGGGTGATGGCCTGCAGCGCCGTCCCTGCCAGGGATGCCTGGGAGAGGGTTTCGGAGGCATTTTCCCGGCTCTCTTCCATCTGTTGTGCAGTCTTGTGAGCGCCGGCCTGCAGGCGTTGGATAATATCGTTGATCTCCTGGGTTGAGGATTGTGTGCGGCTGGCCAGGGTGCGGACCTCATCGGCAACCACAGCAAAGCCCCTTCCCATCTCTCCCGCCCTGGCGGCCTCGATGGCTGCATTGAGCGCGAGTAAATTGGTCTGCTCAGCGATGCCTTTGATAACAGAGACGACAACACCAACCTGTGTGGTCTCCTCTGCAAGCTCGCGCATATCCTTGGTAGCGGCCTCGACGCCTTCGGAGAGGCCTTCGATTGCGTGCAAGGTCTCATCCACTACTCGGTTGCCATCCCTTGCTTGTTGATCGGCCTCCTCAGCAGCCTTAGCTGCACTGGCAGCGTTCTCAGCGACATTCTTTACCGTCATCGTCATTTCTGTCATTGCTGTGGCGACATGGCTCATCGACTCATCCTGCTGGTCGGCAGTGGTTCTGGAGCTCTCTACCACTGCTGCAAGTTCCGCTGAGGAACGATTCAGTTGCTGGGTGGAGTCTGCAACCTGTTTGATAAGACCCTGGGTTTCGGAGGCAAATTGGTTAAATCCTTTGGAGAGCCTAACCAGCTCAAGGCCTCCATCTTCGGGCAGGCGCTTTGTCAGATCTCCACCGCCCTGGGCGATCTCCTCCAAACCCGCGGCGACACGGTTGATGTTGGAAACAATGTTTCGGCTGATAAAGAAGTTGAGTAGTAGCCCGCCAATCAGGGCAATAACAGCCAGACTGATGCCGGTGATAAAGGTCTTCTTGACCTGGGTGTTAACGACATCCTGGGTCTTGGCGACCTTATCCGCCTCTGCAATGATCAGTGGCTGCATCAGCTTGCGAATACTGCCCCACTTCTTCTGCACACTACTGGTAAAGAGTTTTTTCGCCTGTTCCTGATTACCTTCATCAACCAGCTTGATCGATTTCAGGGCATCTGGCATGCACTGATCCCAAAGGGAGGTGATCTGATTGACCTTGGCGGACCCTTGAGGGTCATCCGCAAACAACTCCTTGGACAGGTTCAACGCCTGATTAAACTGGTCCGATGCCTTTTTCGCCACTTTAGCCGGTGGTGCCAGGCTGGGTACCATGATCTTTTTCGCTGCTGCGATAACAACCTGGGACCCTTCTGCTTGCATGGTACGAAGCGTCTCCAATCGTTTTTGATCGACATTGATAAAATCGTTGAAGTGGCTGCTGATATCACCACTACTGGCTAAGATATAGTAGATAGCGAAGATAAAAAGGGCGGAGGCGATACCGGTAGTCAGTAAAAGCCTTGCGCGAATAGATAGGCCAGATGGCGCCATTTTGCTGCTCCAGATCTGTTTTAAAGGATATGCTGGATATGTAGCGGCATTTAAGAAAGGAACTTAAATCTACTTTTATTAACAGTGGCTTAAAGCGGTTCTCCCTTTATAGATAGTCACCCGGCATGACGATCTTCATGCCATGAATGACATTGTCGCTGTGACTTGGGCTTTCGACTCGGCAGAGGGAAAAGATGGCGGTGGATTCAACAGGTGCTTGCATGATGCTCCTGAGTCCAACTATCCGGGTACCGGCGATATCCAGTCGGCTGCCATGGGCTTCTATGGCAGTCTCCCCCTCTATCTCACCGATGGTAATAATCAGATCGGAGTTGTAGGCAGTCAATGCGGTCTGGGGAGAGAGAATTTTTGTATTCAGTAAGGTAACACTGGAGTTGAAGATGGTTACAGTGTTGATCTCTGCATCTTCAATTAACAGGTCCTGACAGTTCTCCACCACCAGCCTGCCGATTCTGCCGGTGATGGAAGCGCCGTCTTCATTCTTACAGTCGACCCGCTGTCGATAACCGGTAGTGCTTTCTGTTTTCGTTGGTTCAATGGAAACCGTTTTCTGCTCCAGATGTGCCACCACGAGTTTCCTGAACGCTTCGGGCCTTTCAACAAATGCGATATGGCTCCCCTCCTTGATCAGCGCCAATCTCGAATCGGGTATCAGGGCATTGAGTACCTGCCCGGTTCTTAGTGGAGCGATTCGATCTTTATCCCCCCAGATAATCAGGGTCGGTGCGCGGATCGTCTCCGGCACCCGGCTGAAGTCATTCAACACCAGCGCCAGTCCTGCGATCATGCTGGGATTGCCGCGTAGTACCTTCTGCCGGAAGAAGGCGAAGTTGAGCATCTGGTTCAGATCCACCGGTGTTTTCTGTTCTAACGCTCCCATGAGCATCCCGGCAAGGCTGGTAACACGACGATCACTCAGTAGGCCGTAATCATTAAAGAGCTGGTCGATACCAAGGGGCGCAAGATATTTGCTGTAGGCGAGACGATGCAGAATGCCAGCGGCATCCACCAGGGTCAGGGTCTTCACGTCCTGGGGAAAGTCGTGGGTATACTGCAGGCTAATGGCGCCGCCCATGGAGTGACCCACCAGATGGAAAGGGCGCTTGACGAACTTCTGGGTCAGCTGATGGATCAGCTTGGCGTAGTTCTTTGGTGAATAGAGGGCGTTCTGTTTGCTCGACTGACCAAAGCCGGGCAGGTCCAGGGTAAAGATGAAGTAGTCGTATTGCAGCTGCTTGATCAGGAGATGCCATGAGGTGGATGCCTCATTGCCAAGACCATGCACCAGGACCAGAGCCGGGAAATCGGGATTGCCGACGGTCTTTACATAGACCTGGCCGCCAAAGACGTCCTCACTCTCCATCCAGCTGTGCTCATTCTTAAAGGCGCCCTGGGCGGTGGAGAAGAGAAACAATAAGGTGAAGAAGAGGGTCTTTCTCATAACGCTGTCTTTATGAACGGCTCCGTTCTAAGTCCCTGAAATCTATTTCATCGTCAACATGGGGATCTTAACCCCTGGATGATTAAGAAGACGCCGTTCATATGAAAAAGTTTGTGACTGTATGCAAACTCAGGGGATAGGTACCGCTTCCATCAGGGTCTGTACCAGACTCTCGTGCTGTTCACTGGTGATCTCCCCAGTGGCCTGCAGCCGATGGCCGACGGTAGCGGGGAGTATCGCTTGCAGATCTTCCGGCAAGACCTGATTACGTCCCTCAATCAGCGCCCAGGCCTTGGCGCTCTGCAGCATGGCCAGCCCCGCCCGGGGTGAGAGTCCATGCCGGTATTCGCCTGCATTTCGGGTGTGCTCGAGGATGTCCTGGCAGTAGTCGAGCAGGGCGTCGGCGACATAGATTTTGGACACCTGTTTTTGTAGTGCGCTGAGCTGATCCGGACTCAGACCCGGTGGCAGTCGCTGGATCATCTCCCGTCGATCCTCCCCGGTCAGCAGGCTGCGTTCGGCCTGTCGCTCCGGATAGCCGATGGGGATGCGCATGAGGAAGCGATCGAGCTGGGACTCCGGCAGGGGGAAGGTACCGATCTGGTGCAGCGGGTTCTGGGTAGCGATGACGAAGAAGGGCTCTGGCAGCCCATGGCGCTGACCGTCGGCGGTGACCTGTCGTTCCTCCATCGCCTCCAGTAAGGCGCTCTGGGCCTTGGGGGTGGCGCGGTTGATCTCGTCTGCTAAAACCAGCTGGGCGAAAACGGGACCGGGATGAAACTGAAAACGTTGATCCTTCTGTTGATAGACCGAGACCCCGATGATATCCGCCGGCAGCATGTCACTGGTGAACTGTATCCGTTGGTAGTGCAGACCCAGCAGATGGGCCAGGGTATGGGCCAGAGTCGTCTTGCCGACCCCGGGGAGATCTTCAATCAGCAGATGCCCGCGAGCCAGGAGACAGGCGAGGGAGAGCTTGATTACCTCCTGCTTACCGAGGAGAATCTCGCCCGCTGTTTCGATTACCCTTTTCAGATCAGCATGCATAGCCATTTTCCAGTCTGACACCTTATTGTACGAATCGGCTAAAATAGTCGCTCCATTATTCCAGAGTTTGCGCAAGAATGTTCTACGCCGACAGTTTTGACACCATTGTGGTAGGCGGTGGCCACGCCGGTACCGAAGCGGCCCTGGCTGCGGCGCGCATGGGTGCCCGCACCCTTTTGTTGAGCCACAACATCGAGACCCTGGGCCAGATGAGCTGCAATCCCGCCATCGGCGGTATCGGCAAGGGTCATCTGGTGAAGGAGATCGACGCCCTCGGCGGTATCATG
>JBNKMQ010000362.1:0-5803 GCA_050293225.1 Sedimenticolaceae bacterium | reverse complement strand
GCCCGGGCTGCCGGCGCCACCGGCTCCACCGTCATCAACCAGGCCAGGGGAGAAGGGGTGCAGCAATCAAAGACCTTCTTCGGCCTGACCCTTGAGACCCAGAGAGATGTGCTTATGCTACTGGTTGAGGAACACCTCAGCCGAACCATATTGGAGAAGATTGCCGAAGCAGGCCAGTTCGATGAGCAACCCGGCAGCGGCATCGCGTTTCAAATCGATATCGAAGACGCGGTCGGCGTCAGCCACCAGATTCAGACACTGTCACAATTTGTGGAGGATGAGCTATGAGTAAACGAGTAGTGACCCATGTCAGGGATGTCATGCAGCCCCATTTCGACCTGGTCGACGGCATGGATACCGTGCAGGATGCCCTGGATAAAAACATGCTGCACAAAGAGACCAAATGTCTGATCGTAAAAAAACGCGACAGTGATGATGAGTTCGGCCTTGTCACCCTCTCCGATATCGCGCGCCAAGTCCTCGCGGTGGACCGGGCACCGGAACGAGTCAATATCTACGAGATCATGACCAAACCCGCTCTCACCGTTCCCCCGGAGATGGATATCCGCTACTGCGCAAGAATTTTCGCCCGCTTCGACCTGACCCGCGCACCGGTCGTTGAAAATGGAGAGGTGGTCGGCATCGTCAGCTACACCGATATGGTCTTGAAGGGCCTCAACGGCGGCAGGGCTTCCCGTTGATCGAATCGGAGGAGATCTGGCTCGAGCAGGCAGAACGGTGCCCGAGCGAAAACCAGGATGAGCGGCCTGCGGATGCCGAGATCGATCTGCTGGTCATCCACAGCATCAGCCTACCCCCCGGAGAGTTCGGCGGCGGCTGGATTGACGATCTCTTCATGAATCGGCTCGACCCCGATGCCCACCCCTACTTCCGCGAAATTCACCAGCTGAAAGTCTCCAGCCATCTGCTGATTCGCCGTGATGGCCAGCTAATTCAATATGTCCCCCTGAATCAACGCGCCTGGCATGCGGGGGTTTCCAACTATTGCGGCAGAGAGCAGTGCAATGACTTCTCCATCGGCATAGAGCTTGAGGGCGCTGATGATCAGCCCTTTACCGATGCCCAGTACCACTCGCTTAGACAGGCCACCCAGGCCATCATGCGTCTCTATCCAGCCATCAAGCTGGACCGTATCACCAGTCATGCCGCTATCGCCCCAGCGCGCAAGACAGACCCCGGGCCGCTTTTCGACTGGCCTCGGTATCTCAATTCGTTGAATAGCTCACTGACCTGATCTCTGACCTATCCTACTATCGACCGAGCAATCCCTCCGGCTTGCTTGAAAGTTTTTCCCAATTACCGGAAACTAACCCGATGAGCTTAATGGTTATAGTTATCTCTCTGATAGCAGAGCGTTTTCTGCTGGAACACCAGCCGTTACGGCAGATGCAGTGGCTGGAGAGTTACAGCAGTTGGCTGACGCAAAAGAAGTTTGCTGTCTGGTTGAACCAGGGCATCATGCAGATTCTGATTATCCTGCTCCCTCCTGTCCTGGCTGTCGGCATCCTGCAGGATCTCTTCAACGATGGCCTTTTCGGTCTGCTGGGTGTGATCTTCGCTGTTTCGGTACTGCTTTACTCGCTGGGCCCCGTCGACCTGGATAGTCGTGTAGAGGCCTATACCAAGGCGACCGAAGAGGATGACGATGAGGCGATCAAAGAGATTGCCAGAGAGATTATTGAAGATGAACCGCCCACCAGCGAACCCGCCCGTTCCCAGGCGGTAGCCGAGGCAACGCTATTTCAGGCCAATCGCCGCATCTTCTCTGTCCTCTTCTGGTTTTTGATTCTGGGACCTTTAGGTGCCCTGCTCTATCGCCTGGCCACCCAGTTGCCCCGGCTCGAGCGCGCCCGCCTGGATCTCGACTTTAATCTCAGTGCGGGGCAGCTGATCGCAATACTTGAGTGGCTTCCCGCCAGAACAACCGCCATCTGCTACGCCATCGCCGGTAGCTTTGAAGACGCCCTCTACGGCTGGCGCAGCTACCAGGACAAACGTTTCGATGAGTTCGACAACAGCAACAGCGGCACCCTGATCTGCACCGGTGGAGGAGCCATGCGCCTCACCACCCTGCTGGATGAGACCGATGAGACCACTCACGACTACTGCCATCTCCCCCAAGCTGCGATGGCGATGGTCTGGCGATCCCTTGTGGTCTTCCTGATCATCATTGCCGTCCTCACCTTCGCCGGCGTCGTCTAATCCGTTGACAGCGGTCACTACAATTGATCTTCTACGACACGGCGAGCCGGTTGGCGGCAAGCGCTACCGCGGTCAACTCGATGACCCCCTCAGCGAGAAAGGCTGGAATGAGATGCACTATGCCGTCTCCGCTGAGACCCCGTGGCAGACAATCATCAGCTCTCCACTTAGACGATGCCATGAGTTTGCCTCTCATCTAAGCGAAAAGCTGTCACTTCCTCTCGCCACGGATGAACGCCTGAAAGAGGTGGGATTCGGTAGCTGGGAGGGACTCACTCGAAACGAGCTCAGAGCCAAAGACCCAGATATTCTCAGACGTTTCTATCAAAATCCCTTTCGTAACAGGCCCGAAGGCGCTGAGCCCCTGAATGAGTTCAATGCAAGAGTATCCCAGGCCTACCTCGAAGCAGTAGAGAAACACCAGGGTGAACACCTACTTATCCTTGCCCATGCGGGGGTCATAAGAAGCATCCTTACCCATGCGATCTCCGCCCCTAAGGAGATTATGTACAGGATCTCGATTGAGTCCGCCTCAATCTCCCGCATCCAGATCGATGGAGAACGGCCGCCAACACTGATTTTCATGGGGAGAAAAAGGCTAAGCTAAAGAAAGTGGGATCTAATCCACATCTTTCTGCGAATCTTTTGCCCAAAGTAGCATGTATAAGTAAAAAATATATCGACCAATACGGGAATGGATACCCTCAGAAAATGAGGAGACGACTATGATCTGGCTATTTATAGTACCCGCTGCTGCTGCAATAGTTCTCTCGTTGCTAGTGACCGAGAGATACAAAATCCAATCTTAACCTGCCGTTACAGTCCAGCAGGAATCCTTGATTGCTTTAGGATTCTTCGCTTGGTGCTGCCCACTGCCTAACATATTCGTACATCACAACAGAGGCAGCCACAGAGACATTCAGGCTCTCTATCTCACCGAACTGTGGAATGGAGAGACAGTGTATGTCGGCAAAATCCTCCTGTTTAAAACTGTGCCCCCACTCTTCGTGGCCTAAAACGAACGCCGACTTCTTGGGTAGTTGGCTTGACGTCAAGGTGGCATCACAACCTGATGTCAGCATGAATATCTCGAATCCCCTCTGCTTCAGATCCGCATAGCTCTCTGCAAAACTGTCATAAAATTTAGCAGGCACCTTCTTGAAGCCTCCCTTTCCCGCTGCCGGGTCAAAGGGGCCGATATCGATCAGATGGACTTCCTGGGCACCAAATACCTCGGCACTGCGAAATATCTTTGCCACATTGAAGCCGGCTTTCATATGATCCAGTACCAGGACGAACTCATGGCATCCCGGCTTGGCCAGCAGGTTGCGCTGTCGCTGTTTGGTATAACGCAACATTGCCTGATCTCTGGACTCGCGACGCTCTCTTTTGCTTTTTCTTTGGCGCAACATGGATCAGAAACTCTCTCCTGGTGGATGATAAAGCAGCGTAGGCGTTATATAAAAAACCGCCGAATAAAGAGGGTGGTCAACAGATTCAAAGGGCTTTATTCTCCTAATTGGAGGAATAGTATCATGCAAGCACAAACAGTTACCCGGGTTATGGTCTGGAGCCGCTGGCTCAGACTCTCCCATTGGGGCCTGGGACTGACAAGCCTAGGATTGATTGCCACTGGTTGGTTAATGGGATTGAACACGGCGCATGCCAGTGTCATCAACGACCTGCACAATCTTCTCAGCGGTCTCTTTCTTCCAGCACTATTGTTACGTCTCTACCTGCTCTTTTTCGGCAAGGGCACAGACCTGCTAGAGGACTGTGAGCCTAACGCCCATAGACTTGCACAGTCCTGGGAGGTGATCCGCTTTTACCTTACCCTGGGTAAGTCACCCCTGCCAAAATGGTACAGCCACAATCCCTTATGGGGCCCAATCTACTTGGTGCTTTTTTTCTTTCTCGTACTCACCGCAGCCAGCGGCTTGCTGTTGCTGAATGAGATCTACTTCTTTGCCTCTATCAGCATGCTGGATCTCCACTACCTCTGCTATGTCGTGATCCTGGTTTTTAGTCTGTTGCACATGGTAGCGGTCTTCTCCCACGATCTCTCCAATCAGGCTGGTGATATCTCTGGGATGATAAATGGTTTCAGGCAGTTTGAGATAACGGAGAAAGAGTCTAAACAGAACTTGGATGTGCAGTCTGTCTCTCTGGACAATTTGATTAAGACCCTAAAAAAGTAGCTCTATATTTAGAACGTTCAGTCCACACAAAAGTAAATCTACGCGCATAAAAAAACCCGCATCAAGTGATGCGGGTTTTCTATCTATCACGCTGAGGTGAAAAACCTAGGCTTAAGCCTATTCCTCCACAGCCTCCTGGGAGGCCTCCTCAACGGGACGATCGACAAGCTCAACGTAGGCCATTGGTGCCTGGTCACCTGGGCGATAGCCACACTTGAGAATGCGAAGATAGCCACCCTGACGCTCTTTGTAACGAGGACCAAGCTCGGCAAAAAGCTTGCCGACAGCCTCTTTGTCACGCAGGCGGGCGAAGGCCAGACGGCGTTTGGCAACGCTATCGGTCTTCGACATGGTGATAAGCGGTTCAGCTACCCGACGCAGCTCTTTTGCCTTCGGCACCGTGGTCTTGATCAGCTCATGCTTGATCAATGAGTTCGTCATGTTCTTAAACATGGCGGTACGGTGAGTGCTGTTACGGTTTAATTGCCGTCCTGATTTGCGATGACGCATGGGTCGACTTTCCTAAATTCAAAGTTATACGATAAAAGCAGCGACTAGTGAGCCAGTTGCTCCTCAATGTTTTCCGGCGGCCAGCGCTCCAGGCGCATGCCGAGGGAGAGGCCACGACGAGCCAAAACGTCCTTGATCTCGGTGAGCGACTTTTTACCCAGATTCGGGGTCTTCAGCAACTCTACCTCGGTGCGCTGAATCAGGTCACCGATAAGGAAGATGTTCTCTGCCTTGAGACAGTTGGCGGAACGAACTGTCAGTTCAAGGTCATCCACCGGACGCAGCAGGATCGGATCGATCGCAGGCTCTTCCGGCTCGGCTACGGCTTCTGCAGCCTCAGCCTCAAGATCGACGAATACAGACAGTTGCTCACGCAGAATGGTGGCGGAACGACGAATCGCCTCTTCGGGGTCGATAGTGCCGTTTGTCTCCATCTCGATCACCAACCGGTCCAGGTCGGTATTCTGTTCAACACGAGCCGACTCCACAGCGTAGGCGACATTAAGTACCGGGCTGAAGGAGGCATCCACCTGTAGCATACCGATAGGCCGATCATCACCCGCAGAACTCTGACGCACTGCTGCCGGCTGATAGCCGCGACCGCGTCTGACGTTAAGAGTCATATTGATCTCACCAGACTTGGTCAGAGTAGCGAGCACCAGATCAGGGTTGGCAATCTCTACGTCGTGATCAAGGGTGATATCGCTGGCCAGCACCTGGCCAGGACCCTTTTTCTGCAGCCTCAGGGTAGCCTCATCTCGGGTATGCATGACGATGGCGACCTGCTTCAGGTTGAGCAGAACATCCAGCACGTCTTCCTGCACACCTTCCATAGTGGTGTACTCGTGCAGTACGTCTGCGATCTCAACTTC